>PLYX01000246.1:0-2603 GCA_003151895.1 Solirubrobacterales bacterium | reverse complement strand
GCAGGATGTCGATCTTGCCGTGCAGGATGCGCCGTTTGTAGGAGATCTCCATCTCTTCCTCGGTGAGCTGGCGGATTACATCCTTGAGCTCACTGTCGGTCATCGAGCCAAGGTCGGGGAACGTGTCCATCGCGAGCGATCTCCTCTTGCGCAAGGATTCAAGGGCAAGTAACTGCCGGTGCTGCCATGCTGCCGTTCGAGTATAGACCAAAAGGTGAAGTTGAGCTTGAGAGTGTTCAAACTGAGAATGCCTATCAAAATGCGGGTGCGGCCGGGGCGGTCGAGGGTTCCAAGATTGACGCGCACGCAGGCCGTCGCGCTCGCGCTGATCGTGCTGATCGTCATCGCCGGTGGGATCGCGCGCGGGGCGGCGATCGGCACCAACACCCACCTCTCGGCCGACGAGAACGGGTATGTGGGCAACGCCAACCGGATGCTTGCGGACGAACGCTACGCGACGTTCAAGTGGCCGCCCGGGACCTCGGTGGCGTTTGCCATCGCCACTCGGCTGTCAGGCCACCATTCGCTGCGCCTCGCCACGCACGCCCGCGGTCCCGCGCAGTACATGCAGCTGACGATCGGGGTCCTCACACTCGGACTGGTGGCCGCGCTCACATGGCTCTTGGCGGGACCGTGGGCCGCCGTGATCGCCACCGCGCTCGTGGCCGGCTACGTGCCGCTCGTCATGGCCACGCGCACGTTCCTGAGCGAGCCGCTCGGCGCGCTTGTGCTGCTCGCCGCAGTCGCCGCCGCCGTGCTGGCCCACCGGCGCCTGGGCACTCGCCGGGAGCTCGTTGCGCTCGCCGCCGCAGGGGTGGTCGGTGGACTGGCGTGCCTAACGCGCGGCGACATGGCGGTCGGCATGGCTGTGATCGCGGTTGCCCTTGGGTGCGCGGGCCGCCCGGGCCGGCGCGCCGGTTTGCTGCGCGGCGGCGTCTACCTCGCGGCGCTGCTGCTCACGCTCTCCCCCTGGCTGGCCTACGCGTCGAGCCGGGAGGGACGCTTCGTGCCGATAACCACGGCGGGACCCGACGCGTTCTTCATCGGCAGCTATCTGCCGGGCAAGGGCCTGCTGGTGCCAACCGAGGAGCAGCTTGCCCCCGAAGTGTGCCGTCACTTCCCGCAAGATTGCGGACGCTACTGGCAGCACAGCGCCGCTCCCGTGTTCCGCTTGATCGAAGCGCGCCACCCGGGCCTCTCCGAGAACGCGGCGGTGAACAAGGAAAACCTCGCCAACATCCGCAAATACGCGCTCGGTAAACCGGTCGCGTTCGCCTCGATGCTGTGGGGCAAGTTCTGGAAGATGTGGGACAACGTGTGGAGCGGGGGCAACGGCACCTACCACCCCGACACGAGCAAGACCCAACACCTGATCTACCTCGCGCTCGCCTGGATCGGACTGCTCGCCGGCGCGATCCTCACGCGCCGTTTCGTGCTGGTCGTGAGCGCCGCGGTGCTGCTCGCCGTCGCGGCCCTGGCAACGCTGTTCAACGACCAGCCGCGCTACAACGTCAGCCTGATGGCGCTGCTGCTGTGTTCCGGCACGATCGGGGCATGGCTGGCAGGCGAGCGGCTCATCGCCCTGTGGCGTGAGCGCGCGGCTATGCGCGCCTCGAGCGCACCCGCGACGCGTTAGCTGCCGGCGCGCGCGCGCAGCTGCACGCGCCCCGAGCGCACATACAGCGCGCTAGCCACGAGCGCGAGCGCCAGCCCGATGTACAACAGCACTTCGGCAACCCCCCCAAGCCCGGCCATCGCGAAGAACAGGGCACCCATCAGCGGCGCCACGGAGACGCGCCCGGGCCAGTTGATGCGCAGCTCCACGCCGTGAGTGAGGCCGTAGCGACCGAGCGCCACCATCAGCAGCTCGCGCGCCACCAGGATCGCAAGCGCCCAGCGCGGGAGCACATCGAAGCGCCAGCACACCACCACGCCGGAGACGACAAGCAGCCGGTCGGTCACGGGGTCCATCAGCGCTCCCAGACGGCTGTACTGGCGGGTCACCCTCGCCGCTATCCCGTCGGCGTAGTCGCCCCAGCCGANNAGCCGATCACCGCGAACAGCGTCGCGGCGAGCGCATCCACCCCGTCTTCGCTTGACAGCGCCACGACGAGGAACACGGGGATCAGCGCAAGCCTCGTGAAACCGATGGCGTTGGGAATCGTCCACGGCCGCAGCGGCTCGCCGGCAAGCGTCTGCGGCGGCGGCGGGCCTGAGCGGTCCAAACCGAACAGGCGGGTGATCGTCAGGGGAGGCTTTGACACAGCTCGTCCAGCGCCCGCAAGAGTTCGGCCGGCTCGCCGCCCAGTGGCAGACCGGGAGCCTCCTTGCGCCCGCGACGCAGCTGCACCTCGATCTCCCTCGACTCCAGCGACCGCCGCCCCACGGTCAACCGCACCGGACAGCCGAGCAGCTCCGCGTCGGCGAACTTCTCCCCCGGCCCTGCCTCGCGATCGTCGTAGAGCACCTCCACGCCGGCCCCGAGCAAAGTCTCGTACAGCCTCTCGGCCGCGTCGCGCTCTGACGTGCCGGGCCGGCCAACCGCCACGAGGTGCACGGCAAACGGCGCGAGCGCCGCCGGCCAGGAGATGCCGTGCTCGTCG
>PLYX01000126.1 GCA_003151895.1 Solirubrobacterales bacterium | reverse complement strand
ATCTCGTCTGGATTGATCTGCATGTTCCTAAGAGGCTCCTTGAGCGACCTGCGTGCGCAGTTGCTCGAGTCGATTGCGGATAGAGGCGTCGAGGATCGAGTTGCCCACCTGGACGACGATGCCGCCGAGGATGTCGGGCTCGACGCGGGTCGTGAGCGTCACTGTGCGCCCGGTGCGCTCGCCGATGCGCTCGCCTAGGTCCTCGATGGTCTGCTCGTCGAGCTCGACCGCGCTCGTGAGAACGACCGGCAAGAGCCGTTTCTCCTGCTCCCACAAGCGGTCGTACTCGCGGCGGATGCGGAAGATCACCGGCATGCGGTGGTTCTCGATCAAGAGGTCCAAGAAGTTGATCAGCCGCTCGTCGGCGCCGTCGAGCACCTTCTCGAGCGCCGCCTGCTTCTCCTTGGTGGAGAAGTAGGGCGAGAAGAAGAACAGCTCCAGGTCGCGGTTCTCCTTCAGCGCGTCGGCGAGCTGTGCGAGCTGCTCGCGCAGCAGATCGAGCTTGTTCTGCTCGCCGGCGACCTCGAACAGCGAACGGGCATATACCTGGGCGAGCTGCTCCATCAGCGGATCGCGCTCGCAACACGGGTGTCTGGCATGGGACGGGTCATCGAGCTAGTTGTCGCTTGCCCCGGATGAGATGCCGGAGAAGTCGAGCTCGCCGAGCGCCTCCTCGACGAGACGCTTCTGATCGGAGCTGTCGAGCACCTTGCGCGTCACCTTCTCGGTGGCGAGCACCGTCAGGTCGGCGACCTCCTTGCGCAGTTCCTGCAGCGCGCGCGCGGTGGCCGCCTCGATGTCGCGGGCCGCGCGGGCCGAGGCGTCGACCGCCAGCTCGCGCGCGTGCTCCTTGGACTCGCGCTCGTGCGTCTCTGCCGCCTGACGCGCACGCTGAACGATCTCATCGGACTGCGCACGCGCCTCGTGCAACCGCTCGCGGTATTCCGCCAGCAGCTTCTCCGCCTCCTCGCGGGTGCGCTGGGCGCTGTCGATCGAGTCTTCGATCGCTTTCTGGCGCTTTTCGAGCGCCTCGCTTATGCGCGGGAACACCAGCCGCGAGAGAAACGCGACCGTGATCCCGAACGCCACGAGCGTCCACAGCATCACGCCCACATTGGGCGATACGAGGAAGTTGCCGCCGCTCGAGGCGGCGAGGATTGACGGAGTCATTGCTAGCCCAGGAAGAACGCGATCAGACCGAAGATGAAGGCGTAGAACACGATCGCCTCGGTGAGGGCGAAGCCGAGCCATTGAATCGATGTGATCTCGTCACGCATCTCGGGTTGACGGGTGATCGCCTCGATCACCTTGCCGAAGATGTAGCCGACGCCCACCCCCGGGCCGATCGTGCCGAGGCCGGCGCCCACACCTAGGGCGATGGCCTTGATCGACTTGGCCATTTCAGCGCTGCCTGTTGCTGCTGCGATTACGGAATGCACGGACGCTCCTTGTTGATCAGTGAGACTCGGCGACCGCGCCGCCGAGGTAGATGGCTGTGAGGGTGGCGAAGATGAACGCCTGGAGTCCCGCTATCAGGACCACCTCGAAGATGAAGAACAGCGTCGCCACGATCAGAGTGAGCGGTCCAAGGGCCGCAACTCCGACGAGAACAACCAATCCTCCACCCATGAACAGGATCAGCAGATGCCCGGCGAGCATGTTGGCAAAGAGCCTGACCGACAGCGAGATGATGCGCACGAAGTGCGAGATCGTCTCGATCCCGAACACGAACGGCACCATGAACGCGCGTGCCGGCACGTCGTCCATTCCGGCCGGCAGCCAGCTTTTCAGGTACCCCACGAAGCCCTTGCTCCTGATGCCGACCGCGTGGTAGCTCACCCACACCATCAGCGACAGCACGAGCGTCACCGAGATGTTGGCCGTCGCCGCGTAGATCTGGAAGGCGGGGATGTGGGCGCCGAAGACGTTGAACGTCTCCTCGCTGTTCACCGGCAGCGGCAGGTAGCCGATGATGTTCGAGTAGAGGATGAACAGGAACAGCGCCCCGATGAACGGGAACCACCTGAGCGCCATCTCGCGATCGATGTTGTTGGGACCAGCGATGTTGTCGCGCATCACGCCCCAGATGACCTCCACGGCGGTCTGCACCTTGTTGGGGCGCTCCTGCATGCGATGCGCCACGTACACCATCGTCGCCGCGGTCAGGCCGCTGGCGAGAAACAGGTAGAGCACAGCCTTGTTGACGGACAGGTTCAGGCCCCCGGCGTGGATCGAGATCCAGTCGTCGAGCTTGAACTCGTTCTGGGGCTGGTACTCGGTGTTCATCCCGTGCGAGCCGGTGAGCGCGAACAGGCCGATCATCAGGGCAAGCAGCAGCGCGAACGCGAGCAGCCCCTTGGCGCGAGTGCTCACCGCGGCTCACCCCCCGTCGGCAGCGATCCCGCACCCGAGGGGCTCGGCGGGCCGGCGGCGTCTGTTCCAAACGGGCGCAGGATCATGCGCAGGGTGAAGTAGACCGTGAACAGCGCGATCACGAGCACCGCCGCGGCGAGTCCCGCTTCGTTGTCGCTCAAGCCGACCAGGAACACGGCGATGGCGACGAACCAGCCACGCGCGATCATCGACCCGGCGAGCAACCCGACGACCGTGCGCGGGTCCTTCGACGCGCTCGCGCGACGGTCGAGATACACCTGCAACCCGCGCTGGGCGACCCATGCGCCGCCGCCGACAGCCAGGCCGGCCAGCGGCAGTCCGGCCGCCAAAAAGAGGGGCAGGGCGAGCGCGACCAAGAGCAGGTCGAGGTAGCGAAGGAACGTCATCTGGCCGCGGCAAAGCGTTTGGTAGTAGCGAGATCGAGCATGGTGTGTGAGGCCACCCTACAGACGCGTAGGCCCGCTCGCCTTTCGCGGCGGACCCATGACTCCCCTCAGAGCGCGTCTTCAGAAGCCGCGGCGAGTCTACCTGTTCTGCGACTTAGTAACAACTTTGTGACATGCGATACGGACGCGAGCCGGACGAGCGCCACCGCCACGGCGAACGTGGCGAGGCCCGCGAACACGTCGAGCAGGTAGTGGTTGCCGGTGGCGAGCACCGCGAAGGTCGTCAGGCACGGGTAGAGCAACGCGAGCACGCGCACCCACACGCGCGGGGACAGCCGCCACAGCGCAAGCGTGCACCACACCGCCCACGCGATGTGAAGTGACGGCATCGCCCCGAACTGGTTGGCCTCGGTGGCGAGGCTCCCCGTGTGCCATGAGCCGAACGCGTGCGTGGAGGCCACCAGATCGGTGAAGCCACCCGAGGCGAGCATCCGCGGCGGAGCCACCGGATAGCGCCAGAACACGACCAGCCCGAGCAGGTTGATCGCCACCAGCGAGTTGCGAAGCGGCCGGTAGATGTCGGCGCGCCTCAACCACAGCCACCCGAGCAGCCCCAGCGTCACGACGAAGTGGGCGTTGTCGTAGTAGTTGGAGAGGATGGTGGCGAGCGTGTGATGGCCGGCCAGCCAGCGGTTCAGCGAGAGCTCGGGCGCGACGTGCAGCGACTGCTCGAAGCTCAAAATGTCGCTGCCGTGCACGAGCGCGATCTTTTCGCGCAGCGGAGCGAGATTCGTGACCATGTCGTACACCCACGCAAGCCACACGATCACCAGCAGCTCGCCCCACCAGCGGGGGCGCTTGGTCGACTGCTCGGATGTGCTCGAACCGGCCAAGCAAGCGATGTTATCCAGCGGTGAACCCCGACAGTGAAACGCAACCGACAGCTCAGGGCATAACCGCCTCGATGCCGTGCTCGGCGAGCACGTCGAGCACGCGCGGCAGCGCCAGCACCGTTCGCCGCCACGAGCCCGGGGCGCTGTAGTCGTCGGCATCGTGGAGCAGCAGGATCGACCCCTCCCCCACACCGTCGGTCGCGCGCGCGAGAATCGACTCGGGGGTGGCACGTGCCTCCCAGTCGCGTCCCCAATGCGTCCACAGCAGCGTACGCCGGCCGGCGCGCCGAGCAAGCCGCAGCGCGGTGGCGTTGAGCACCCCGTAGGGCGGTCGGTACAGCGCGGGCGAGATCCCTGTGGCGTCCTCGATCGCCGCCTGCGCGCGCGCCACATCCTCGCGAACCTGCCATGGGGCGAGGCGCAGCAGGTTGCGGTGGCGGTGGCAGTGCAACCCGATCTCGTGGCCGGCCGCCACGATCTCCGCCGGGATCACAGGATTGCGCAGGACCTGCTCGCCCACGAGGAAGAACGTCGCCCGCACCCCGCGACCGGCGAGCACGTCGAGCACGGCGGGCGTCCCCTGGGCGTGCGGGCCGTCGTCGAAGGTGAGCGCCCAGCCGGCGCCCGTGGCAGTGTGATCCTCGACTCCGAGCGCAGCGCGCAGCGCGGGCCAGATAGGCGCCGGCGAGCGCGGGAAGCCCACCGGCCACGAGCCGGCGAGCGCCGGCAGCACGTAGCCGGCCATCGCCGCACTCGCGAGCGTGCCCGCGAGTGGACTGGCCGGGCTGCGATGATCGTGGGGGTAAATGGAGAAGCTCATCCTCGGAATCGCAGCGGCCGTCGCCGCGTCGACGTTCTACAGCCTAGGGGTCGCGCTGCAGGCGATGGACGCCAAGCGCACTCCCCACACCGAGCACCTGCATCCCGCGCTCGCACTGAACCTGATCAGGCGCGCGCGCTGGCTCACCGGGACCGGCCTCTCGATGCTCGGCTGGCCGCTACAGGTGGTGGCACTGCTGCTGGTGTCGCTCGTGATCGTGCAGCCGACGATGGCCGTGGGTCTGCTCGTGCTGCTCTACTTCGGCCGGCGTATGCTCGACGAGAGGGCGGGCCGGCGCGAGCACCTCGCGATGTGCGCGATCGTGTTCGGCGTGGCGGGCATCGCGTTGTGCGCTCCGGCGCGCACGACCACGCACACGAACAACCTCACCGTGACGCTGGTGTTGGTGGGGCTCGGGCTGTTGACGTTGCTCCCCTACACCGTCAACCTCGTACGCCGGCCGGCCGCATCCTTGACGATGGTCGGAGCGGGACTTGGGTTCGCCTGGAGCGGCGTCGCGACAAAGCTCTTCTCCGACGACCTCTCGCACGGGAGCCTCCTGTTCGCGGCCGCCTGGGGCCTCTCTACGGCCGGCGCCTCCGCGGTGGCCGCGCTCAGCGAGATGAGCGNNGCGCCCGGCGATCCAGGTGGCGCCGGTGGTGTTCGTCACTCAGACGATCGTGCCGGTGATGCTCGCCCCACTGTTGCTCGGCGAAAGCTTCGGCTCGACCCCGCTCGGTGGGGTGCCGCTCTCGATCTCGCTGGCGGTGCTGGTCGTCGGCGCCGCCGCATTGGTGCGCTCGCCGCTCTTGACCAACCTCTTCGAGGTCGGTACCCCCTTGATGGAAGGCGAGGCCGTGAGCGAGCCGAGCGGCTCGACGGACAGCCCGTCGGAGCGCAGCCAGGAGACGATCCGCTCCACCCCCGCCGGCGAGGAGGGCGAGCCGTCGACCGACACCACGAGCACGTCCCCCGCGCGCATCGGGCGCTGAGGAAGCGCTCCGCCGGCGTTCAGGCGCAGAGCGCCGGCGACCGGTGTGGCGCCGGCCGTGCGGGCGAGCACGAGCTGGCCGACCGTCAGGCCGTTCGGGGGTTGCAGGAAGTAGAAGCGGTGGCGCAGCCCGAGCGCGCGCGCCTGAGTGCGAAGCGTCCCGCGCGTGCGCACCCAACGGAACGGCGAGCCGGAGTGGGGCATCTCGGGCACAAGTTCGTCGTGCAGCGCGCGCAACCCGGCGATCGTGGTTTTTGAGTCGACGCCGTTGTCGGCGAACGAGGCGCGGATGCCGGCGCTTGCGAGCTCGCTCGCGAGCAGCGTCACCTCGCCCGCGGGCGCGCGCACCACGAGCCCCACGTCGGGGTTGGTCGTTTCCACGCGCTTGAGCGGATGCACGCCGAGGAACAGGCCGGCAAATGCGGTCACCTCGTCGGTGGACATCAGCCACGTGCTGATCGCGATCAGCAGCACGAGCTGGGTGACGAACGCCACCAGGCGCAGGCGCCACAGCGGGATCGGGTGCACACGACGGGACGCGGAGAGCACGAGATCGACCGCGGTGGGATCGAGCACCATGTTGGGGTCCAACCCGGAGGACTGCGACCTGGAGGACGAGCCGGGCGAGCCAACAGGCGAGTCCATCCCCGACGGTGCGATCGGGTCAGATGGCTCGACGCCCTGCGGCGAGCCAGGCGAGTCGGCGAAGTCCGGCGCGGCGAGCAGGTTCTGGCCGGCGACGGCGAGCAGCCCTTCGCGCGGATGTGCCGCGCGCCCACTCAACGCGTGGTGCTCGGCGAAGCTTGCCTGCACCTGCTCGCGCAGCTCGCGCGTGTCGTTGGCGAGTCGCAGCAGACCGAGGTCGGCCATCGCGCGGGTGTTCAGGCGTGCGTGGCCGACGGGCAGGCCATAGGAGACGACGGGCGTGCCGGTGGCCTTCGCCTCCAGGCACGTGACGCCCCCGGTGGAGTGCACGAGCGTGTCGGCAGCCGCCAGGATCTCGGGCATCCTCTCGGTGAAGCCGTACACGTGCACGCGCCGCTCACCCGCGAAATCCTCGGCCAGTCGATCACGAAGCTGCTCGTTGCGTCCCGCCAGGCAAACGATCGCGCTCACGTCGGGGATGCTCTCGATCTCGCGCACCGCGCCCTCCACGTCGCCGACTCCCCAGCCGCCGCCGGACACAACCACCATGCGACCCTCCTCGGGCAGGCCCAGGGCGCGGCGCGAGGCTACCCGGGAGCGCTCGTCGAGAAACTCGGAGGAGATGAGCGGGCGCACGAGGCGCGCGCTGCCCTGCCCGGCGATGCGCTCAACCGGGTGCAGCGACTCGCCGTACATGACCAGGTGCGTGTCGATGCCCGGCTGCGCCCAGAAGAACAGACCGGTGAGGTCGGTGATGGTGGCGACAGTCGGGCAGTGCACCACCTGCGTACGACGCAGGCGCGCAAGCACGACCGTGACCGCCGGATAGGTGGATACCACCACGTCGGGCTCATACTCGGCGATACGCCGTGCCAGGGGACGCGAGCCGAACAGGCACAGCAGCTTGCGGGCGAGCACACGCACCGGGGCGACGGACTCCAGCAGCCAGTAGATGGCGGTGTAGGTCCACGGGAAGAAGCGCAACTGCACGCGATAACCGTCCTCGACGACGGGCTGCAGAAACGGCCCCATCGCGGCGAGCCCGTCGATGACGGTCACCTCGGTGGGTTCCGGGGAGGTGTCGAGCTGTCGTGCCAGCGCTCGCGCGGCGGCGGCATGGCCCTCCCCCACGTCGGCGGACAGGATCAGCACGCGCTTGGGCCCGGGGCACCGGCGCGATGTGGGTGTGCGGTGGCGGCGTGGCATACAGTTCAAGCCTTGCCCGCCCGGCGGACGGTTCGGCCTCCTCGCGCGCATGGTGTGGGATGCTCTCAGAGCACGGCGACATGGAAAGCCTAGCGGCCGCGGTGAACGGTGGCACGTCGGCGAGCCGCTCCGCGGGCCTCCCGCTCGCATTTCGCGCGCTCGGGACCGCGGGCCTCGTGGGCGTGGTGGTGAGCGTGTTCGCGGTGGTGGCGGGCGCTGCCGGAAGCCCGACGTCGTATGTGCCCGCCCGCGGCGGCGGCTGGCCCACCTGGCTGTCCGGCCCGCTGCACGGCCTCGGGCTCGGCATTGGATCGGGCAGCTTCCAGACGCTGACGCTCGTCATGTGCGCGAGCTACGCCGCTGTTCTGCTCACCGCGGGCGCGCTCTCCGGTCGGGTGATCGCGCTGGCGATCGTGGCGGCGAACGTGCTGCTGTTGCTTGGACCCCCGCTCATCTCCCAGGACGTGTTCGGGTACCTCGCGTTTGCGCGCCTGGGCGTGCTGCACAGCCTCGACCCCTACACCCACGTGGCAGCCGAAGCGCCCACCGACGCGGTGTTCCCGTTCATCGGCTGGCCGTTCCAGCACTCGCCGTACGGCCCCCTGTTCACGCTCGGCTCCTATCCGCTCGCGTCGCTCGGGCTGGCGGGTGGCTTGTGGGCGCTGAAGGCGGTCGCCGTGGCGTCGAGCCTCGGGGCGGTCGCCCTCACCGCAAGCGCCGCGAGCAGGATGGGCCGCTCGGCGAAGGCGGCGGCGGTGTTCGTGGGCTTGAACCCGGTGCTGCTCGAGCTGGCTGTCGGTGGCGCCCACAACGACACGCTCGTGCTGCTCGTGCTGGCGGGCGCCCTCGCCCTCGCGGCGGGCGCCGCGGAGGCAGGGTGCGCGGGGCGCGCGACGGGCGCGGCAGGCGAGGCGACGGGGGTTCCCCATCTTCGTGCGACGGGGGTTCCTCATCTTCGCACGGCCGCCGCCGTGCTCGCGGCCGGCGTGGGCGTCAAGGCCTCAGCCGGACTGGTGCTGCCCTTCGTGGTGCTCGCGCCGGCGGCCTGGCGCGCGCGGGGACGTGTGGCGGCGAGCGCGCTCGGCGCGCTCGTGCTGCTGGCGATCGTGGCGATCGTCGGCTTCGGCACGAACGCGTTCGGCTTCCTCGACGCGCTGAACGAGCAGCAACAATTGGTGGCAACGCACAGCATCCCGGCGGAGACGGCTCGCCTGGTGGGCCTGAGCGGGGTGCCCGGCTGGTGGCGCCAAGCGTTCCTCGTCGGACTCGTGCTCGTGCTCGTGTTGACCCTGTGGCGCACGGCGCGCGGAGCCGACTGGCGCGCGATGGCCGGCTGGGCGACGCTGGCGCTCCTACTGTCTACCGCCTGGCTACTGCCCTGGTATGCGATATGGGCGCTGCCCCTGGCCGCCCTCGCCGACAGCCGCCGCCTGCGCGTCGCCACGCTCGTGTTCTGTGCCTACGCGATCCTGATCCACCTGCCGCTCGCCGACCCGCTGCTCAGCCCCGCCAGGCACATCGCTCACCACAGGATCGCCCCGCACGGACGGGCCACCGCCCGCGACGGCGTCGTATTCGCCGGTCTCCAGGTGAAGCGCCACGCTGCGCTCGATCTCGGCGGATGAGGCGTCGGGGCGCAGATGGCGCAGGCGCAGGGCATCGAGCCGGCGGAACTTGAGGATCTCCAGGACATACACGAGGTAGACGCTGGCGGCGGCCACGAGCAGCGCGAGCCCCACCATCACGAGCAGCCAACCGGTGTGCAGGTGGCCTTTGTGGTCGGAGTAGGGCACGAAGCGCAACGCGAGCGCGAGTCCGGCGAGCATCAGCGTCCACGCGTACAGGTAGGCGATCGTGCGCCTTGAGGAGAAGCCGATACGGGCCATGCGATGGTGGAAGTGCTCGTTGTCGGCGGCGTAGATCGGTCGCTTGTACTTCAAGCGCTTGAGCACCACGAAGGTGGTATCGAGGAATGGGACCGTCAGCAGGATCAAGGGCAGCACGAACGACACGACCACCGGCTTCTTGACCGCTGCCTCGACGGCAACCACTCCCATCAGGAGACCGAGCAGGTTGGCGCCGCAATCGCCCATGAAGCTGGAGGCGGGCGGGAAGTTGTGAATCAGGAAGCCGAGCGCCGCCCCCGCAGTGATCGCCGCCAAGACCCCCGGTTCGGCACGGTCGAGGTCGAAGGCGATGATCGCGAGCGTGCCGGCGATGATCACGCACACTCCGGCCGCGAGCCCGTCCACTCCGTCGGAGAGATTGACGATGTTCATCATCACGACGAGCCCCACAACGGTCAAAGCCGGGCCCGCGTTCGTGGCGCCCGCGTTGGGGAAGTGCAAGGTCCCCACGAACGGCAAGGTGACGGCCTTGACGGCAACGCCGAAGTGGACCACCACCACGGCCGCCGCGATCTGGCCGGCCAGCTTTACGATCGGCGGCAGATCGAAGCGGTCGTCGAGCGCGCCGACGGCGGTGATCAGCACGGCGGCAAGCA
>PLYX01000198.1 GCA_003151895.1 Solirubrobacterales bacterium | reverse complement strand
CTGATCCGCTGGAAGCACCCGACGCGCGGCGTCGTTCAACCCGACGATTTCATCCCATTGCTTGAGGAGACAGGACTGATCACGGAAATCGGCAAGTGGGTTCTCGAGGAGGCGTGTCATCAGGGCGCCGCGTGGCGTCAGGCCGGGTATGAGATCGGCATGGCCGTTAACGTTTCTGGACGCCAGCTCGACACCGATCAGCTCATCATCGACATAGAAGAAGCGCTATCCCACAGCGGCCTGGACCCGGAAGCGCTGACGATCGAGATCACCGAGACCACGCTGATGCGTAACATCGAGGAGACCGCGCGGCAGCTCACTCAGATCAAGGCGCTCGGCGTACGGATCGCGATCGACGACTTCGGTACCGGGTACTCATCCCTCGCTCACCTGCAACGGTTCCCCGTTGACGTGCTGAAGATCGACCGTTCGTTCATCCTGGGACTGAAGCACAACCAGGAGGGCGAGACGCTTATCCACACCCTCGTGCAGCTCGGCAAGGCCCTCTCGATCGAGACCTTCGCCGAGGGCATCGAGCAACAGCAAGAGCTCTCCCTGCTCAGAGGCGAGGATTGCGACAGCGGACAGGGCTTCCTGTTCGCGAGACCTCTGGATGTGGCCGCTACCGAGGCGTTCCTTCAGAACTGGGCCGAGAACATCATTCCTGCCTTGGCGCAAACGCCACAGCACATCTAGAGACAGCTCGCGACCTGTACCGCGGGTTGGGCGCCGTTCGGCGCGAGCGCAGCCGAGCTGCGGTCCGCCCTGCGCCGCGCACTCGCACTCGTACTCTTCGCAGCCGACACCGTTGGTGGCGGTGGCACATAGCACCCTCGCGGCGCACCCGCCGGCATTCAGACCGGCTCTTGAGTCAGTGGCTGGGGGCCAGCGGGTTTTCCCAGCGAACGTCGCGAAAGCGGGCGAAGTCGCCGTCGGTGCTGCACACCGTCAGTCCGTGCTCGATGGCAAGGGCTGCGAGGTGAGCGTCGGCAGCTAGGTCAGGCCTTGACTCTTCGCCGAGAAGGCGGCTGATGATCGTGATATGGCGGTCGGTGGGGAGAGGTATCCACGTTTGTGGCAACTTGAGCCATTCCGTTACGTGAGCCCATGCCAGGTTGAGTGGGACCGGTTTGCTGACGACACTCGGGTTCCCCATCAAACGCGCAAAAGCCAGAAGCGTCGGCCACGGCAAGCCGACCTTCGCCGAGCCATTGAACATGTCCTCGAGCCATGCGCTCGCGACCTCGCGTCGCGGCGACTCGGGCGTGTGGGCGTAAACGAGGAGGTTTGCGTCGAGCAGGATCAACCCCGGCACGGCCCCTCGGCGACATCAAGCGCCGCGCTCACGTCGTCGATAGGGATCAGCAATTCACCGACCGGTAGTGGCTTGATACGGAACCGCGGAGCCTCCGGCTGCTCCTGCTCCACATGCGTCAAGCCGGCTCGAATGAGGTCGTTGACCTCCTGCTTGAGGGAGTGGTGGAGTTTTTGCCGGCGGCGTTCGATTGCAACGGCAACGTCGTCGTCGAGAGTGAGGGTGGTACGCATACATCAAAGCATAACATGGATGATGTCGTGATGTCTGACCCGAGTAGCCCTCTTTTGTGTGCATGGCGTTACCGATCGGTAACGTTGATACCAGAGATCAAGAGATGTTACTGATCGCACGCATTTGTGCTTGCACCCGTGCTATGTTACCGATCACTACCATGATCGTTCAAACACCTGCCGAGTTCGGACGCGCCGTTGGCGCAAGGCGTCGTGAGCTGGGCCTCACCCAGGAGGAGCTCGCAGGTGTCACTGGTGTGAATCGCCGAGTCGTCGGCGAGTTCGAGGCCGGCAAGATCACGGTGCGCCTGGGGATCGCGATGGAGCTTGCACGCTCGCTGGGCCTTGACATCGAACTGCGCCCACGCGGTCGATGAGCGAGCTGATCGTCTATCTCCTGGATCGCCGGGCGGGGCGACTGATCCGCAAGGACAACGGCAACCTGCAATTCCGCTACGACCCGGATTACGACGGGCCTCCGATTTCACAGGCGCTGCCCATTCAGGAGGCGGCTCATCCACACAACATCTGTCGCGCCGTCTTTGGCGGGCTGCTCCTGGAGGGTGACGCACGAGAGACGCTCGCTCGCAATCTCGGGGTATCGGCCGGCAACGACTATGCATTGCTCGAGGAGCTCGGAGGCGATTGCGCCGGCGCCGTCACGCTGCTCGAGCCCGGGATTGAGCTGCCCGTGGCGCCGGTGGTTCGGCCGCTGAGCGGCGAGCAACTCGACAGGCTTTTGAGCGAACTGCCGAAGCGCCCGCTTGCGGCCAATCCGACCGAGGGGATACGTCTCTCGCTCGCTGGAAGTCAACCGAAGCTGCCCGTGGTCATCGACGATCAAGGTGGTGTGGCGCTGCCCTTGAACGCCGCGGCGGCCACCAGCCACATCATCAAGCCGGAGCCGGCACGCTTCCCGGGGCTCGTGGACAACGAGGCGTTCTGCATGGAGTTGGCAGGCGCCGTCGGCCTGCCGGTTGCCACCGTGGAGAAGCGCAGGAGCGGCTCCGAGGCGCCCTATCTGATCGTTTCCCGCTATGATCGCGACCCCACCGCCGAGCCGATTCGGCGATTGCATCAGGAGGATGTCTGTCAGGCCCTGGGCTATCCATCGGATCGCAAGTATCAAGCCGACGGTGGGCCGACGGTGCTTGCGACGGTCGCCCTACTTCGAGGCTGCTCGGCGGTGCCGGCTCAGGATCTCCAGACGCTGTGGAACGCGCTCGTGCTCAACTGGCTGATCGGCAACTGCGACGCGCATGCCAAGAACTTCTCACTCCTCTATGACCGAGGAGCCCCAAGCCTGGCCCCACTCTATGACCTCGTGAGCACCACCGTCTATCCCGAACTCACGACGCGACTGGCGATGAGTCTTGACGGCGCGCGGGAAATCGAGGATGTCGATGCGCGAGCGTGGGCGACGCTGGCCGATGAAGCGGGCTACAGCTCGCGCTTCGCGCGAACGGCAACCGCCTCGGTGATAGGACGCGTGATCGCCGAGGCCGAGAGACTTGCCGACTTGCCACGTCATCGCAACGAGACGGTCGTCGCGGTGATCGAAGGAATTCAAGCACGCACGAGCTGAGCGCCAGGCAGTGGACCGGTGCTGATGAGCCGTCGGGATGCCACGATGCGCGATTCCGGCTCAGCGGGAGTAGCTCTCGAGCACGATCTTCAGCGAGGACTCGAGCGAGAGGTCGCGTGCATTCTTTGCGAACCAGTGCGCGGTGCTCTCGCGCATCTCCATCCCGGCGTCGTGCACGCGCACGATCGCCGCGGCGATCGCCTCGGGGTCGACGCTGTGGGCGATCACGCCGTTAACCCCGTCCTCCACCAGCTCCACGGCGGCGTTGTCGGGTGCGGCCACGACAACCGCGGGGGTGGCGTGGGCAAAGGCCTCGACGACCACCATCCCGTAGCCCTCGCGCTCGGAGGGCAGCAGGACGCACAGGGCGCGGCGCATGTCTGCGTCCACCGTCGCTCCGTCTGCGAAGCCCGGAGCTGAGATGAACGAGCCGGCCCCATGCTCTGAGATGGCAGCCTGCAGCGCCTCGCGCTCGGGGCCGTCGCCGTAGAAGACTCCCTGCAGCCCCTCGATCCGCCGTGCGGCGCTCGCCACGGCCGCCACGCCGACGGTCACGCGCTTCTCGGGGATCAGGCGCCCGGCGAACAGCACGAGCGGATCGGCCTCGCGCGGGGTGGCGGGCTCGGTGGAGCCGGCGTACAGGCCGCGCAGGACCGTGATGGTGCCGCGCAAGCCCTGCTCTCGCAGGCGCTTTGCGTGTAGCTGGGAGAAGCAGAACGCGCGCTGAGGAACGAGTGCGCACAGGCGCTGCACGAGCTCGCCGATGCGCCCGCCGACCCCACCGAGATAGCCGCGCCAGTAGTCGCGACTCCACACCTCGAACCAGTCCACCACCAACCCGTAGCGGGCGAGCGGTCGCACGAGCGCGGCTGTCAGCAGCGAGAAGTAGGGGAAGGCGCACGTGTGCACGACGTCGTAGCGGCGGCCGTGGCGCAGCAGGTGCCACAGCACGCCCGCGCCGAACACGAGCGGCGGCAGGATGCGCCGGCGAGCGGGGGCGGGTGGGTTTGTATACAACGCCATCCGCGGCCCCGCCGTGACCACGCGCACGCGCGGGTCGAGGTCGAGGCGAGCGCCGCGCTCCCACTGGCGCAGAGTCAGGTAGGTGACCTCATGCCCCTCGGCCACAAGCCGCTCGGCCAGGTTGCGATACCAGCGCTCGGCTCCCCCCACAGTGTAGGGGAACAGGCAGTCATAGATCAGGCAGACGCGCATCGCCCCGGGAGACTGCCAGGTCTACCTATTACTTGCCGAGTCTACGGGCATGGGCACTTGTATAATCCAACTTAGTATAAGCTAGATTATAGAAATGCAAGATTTCGTATTCCCGGCTCGCGCCGAGTTCCTCAACCGTGCCGCCGACCTCCGGCGGCTTGAGGACTGGTGGAGTGGTCGCGACCGCAACGCGCTCGTCCTCTACGGTCGCCGTCGCGTCGGCAAGTCGTGGCTGCTGCGCGCCTTCGCCCACGGCAAGCCGGCGATCGTGCTGGTGACGGAGCGTCGCGCCGAGGGAGCCCAGCTCGGCCGCTTCGCCGACCGCCTGGCGCCGCTCGTGGGCATGCGCCCGGACCTGGGCGATGTCTCCGAGCTGATCGCGGCGCTGTACGCGCTGGGCGACAGGCAGAGGACGCTTGCGATCATCGACGAGTTCCCCTACCTGCTGCCGGCGCGCAGCGAGCAGCGCCACGAGATCCTGACGGCGATTCAAGCCGTGATGGAGGAGCGCGACACGTCTGGGCTCAAGCTGATGCTGTGCGGCTCGCACATCGGCCAGATGAGAACGCTGCTCGCGCAGACGGGTCCCCTGCGCGGTCGTCTGACCCCGCTCTCGGTGGAGCCGCTGCGCTTTGCGGATGCCCAGGCGTTCGTGCAGGAGCCCACCGCGCGTGCACGCGTCGAGCGCTATGCGGTGGCCGGCGGGATGAGCATGCACCTGGACGAGCTGGCCCGTGGTCGCGGCGATCTGCGCGAGCGCATCTGCGAGCGTGTGTTGAGCCATCGTGGCCCGCTGTTCAACGATCCCCGCGAGGTGCTCGAGGAGGAGTTGCGCCAGCCCGGCACCTACTTCTCGCTGCTGGAGGAGCTTGCCCTCGGCGAGCGGGCGGTCGGCGACCTGGCAACGGCGTTGGGCAAGCGTACGAGCGACCTGGGCCCGTATCTGGAGACGCTGGAGGAGATGCGGCTTGCGGAGAGGATCGCGCCGGTGACCGCGGGACGTGACCACCGAGACCATCGCTTCCGGCTCGCCGACAACTTCCTGCGCTTCTGGTTTCGCTTCGTGTTCGACTTCCAGGAGGATCTGCGCACCGGACTGCGACCCGAGGACCATTACGACGGCGAGATTGCTCCCGTTCTCTCCGAGCACATCGCCACGATCTTCGAGGGTCTGTGCCGCGAATGGACCCGTAAGGAGCTGGGTGCTCAGGTGAGCCGTGTTGGCTCGTGGTGGGGCAATGCGCTCAACGAGCTTCGTCGTGACGGGCGGCGACAGAGCGAGGAGATCGACGTCGTCGGGTTGCGACGCGGCGTGGTCGCCGTCGTCGGCGAGTGTAAGTGGACGGGCCGACGACTGGGCGCGCGGGTGCTGGGCGACTTGGAGACCTACAAGCTGCCGGCGATGCGTCAGGCGAAGGTCAGGCTCGCAAGCGATGGTCCGCTGATCGTGCTGTTCTCCAAGTCCGGTTTCGAGCGGGACCTGATCGAGCTCGCGGCCGGACGTGAAGACATACGCCTCGTCGAGCTCGACGAGTTGGTCGCGGGGCTGATGGGCTGAGAGTCACCCACTCACCGCCAGGAAAGGCGCCTCCGGATCGTCCGGTAGGATCTGCAAGCGAAAAGCGCGCCGTTTTCGAGATGTTGGTGCGCCACTTTTCGGCCCGCGGAGGGTTATCTCGGCGAAGGCCGAACCTGCGAAGCAGTGGGCGCGGGACCGATGAGACCATGAGCACCGTACAGAAGAGCAGGCCCACAGTCACCGAGGCCGCCAAGGAGCCAAGATCGACGCTCGTGTCGGTGGTGATCCCCTGCCTGAACGAGGCGGAGAACATCGAGCTGTGCGTGCGCACCGCGCGTGAGGTGCTTCAGAGCCATGGCATCGACGGCGAGGTGCTCGTGGTCGACAACGCCTCCGAGGACGCCTCGGCGGCGCTCGCGGCGGCCGCCGGGGCGCGCGTGATCTCAGAGCCCAGGCGCGGCTACGGCAGCG
>PLYX01000255.1 GCA_003151895.1 Solirubrobacterales bacterium | reverse complement strand
TCACGAAGCTGCTGTTGCCGGTCACGGTCCACAGCGCGGCGTGGCCGTCGAAGTGGAGGACGAGCGCGTTGACGATCTCATTCGCCCAGTCCATCAGCCAGAACGCCAGACCGGCGAGCACAACGTTCCAGTTGGACCGCTCGACCTCGACGGCGTACACGTACACGACGAGGGCGAGGAGCGTGACCGTCGACCAATTGAACAGGCCGGGAGCGCGGAGCAGGTGCTCGGCTTGGAGCGTGAACGGCGCGACGGTCGACACGACCGGCGGCGCTACTTGCCGGTCGTGCGGTGCATCGCCGCACGCGTGTGACCGGGGTTTTCCCGCCCGGCAGCCACCCCGTCGCTGGCTGCGTCGTGAACAGGTGACGGCGTCCGACGGACGAGGAGATGCAGCGCTCGGTCGTCGGGGCCTTCCTCCGTCCGCTCGGTCAAGGTCTTCGGATGAACCGTTCGGAACACGGGACCCCGGCCGGGGTCCACCACGGCCACCACGACCTTGGATCTGCTCGGCGTGTCGAACACGATCCCGTCGAGCACGGGGCCGCCGCTGGCGACCTTCACGAGTGCGCCGGCGCTTGTGGACTCCATCGACACAGCGTACTGGGACCCGCGCGCGACGCGGCTGCCAGGCGGGACGCGTCAGGTCTCACGGTGGTTCAGGGAGGGTCGTTCGCCGATCAGCCCACGTTGCGATCCTGTGGCGGACCCGGCGTGACGCTCGTCGGCGTGGTGATGGCGTGAAGGGCATCGAGCACGTCGCGAATGCCGCCCGCCGTGTGCGTGTCAAGTCGGTCCAGGATCGTCTCGGTGTCCGTGAACTCCTTTTCGGCGCGTGCGTCTGACGCTGCCGACTGCACCGTCTGGCCGACCATGATGATCGACAGCAGCACGAGCTGGATAAAGGTCTGTGCGATCCAAGCGACGATCAGGATGAGCCCGGGCTTTGTGAGGAAGGAAGGCACGTCACTCCGGGTGAGCACGCCCGCCTCAATGAGGATCGCCGGCAGGCTGGTGAGCGCGATAAGGCAGAACAGGTACGCGCACGCCATCGTGCCCACGCTGCGGGTGATCAGGAACGCGATCTTCGCGTTGAATCCCTCGACCTCGCCGAGCGCTTTCTTGATCTCGCTTGGATTGAAGCGCGCGGCGCGCGCCAGAAGCTGGTGACTCTTTACGGGCCTGCTCATGGTGCGACCTCCAGTTGGTGACGAGGCAGAACGATCGCCGACCAGGCTACGGCCTTCGCCGTGCAACATGACGAGCCAGAGCTGACCACAGGTGCCGGGACGGGTAGCCTTGGCGTCACTGTGAGCGAGGATCGATTCGGCGTCCGGCTGCGCCAGGCGGTGCTCGTGGCGAGCGAGCTCGAGCCGGTCGTCTCCGCGCTGCGAGCCGAGCTGGGCCTCCGAGAGCCGTTCCGCGACCCCGGAGTCGCCGAGTTCGGGCTCCTCAACGCGGTCTTCGCGCTGGGCGACTGCTTCCTGGAGGTGGTCTCTCCCGCACGGCCGGGCACCGCGGCCGGTCGCTATCTCGACCGCCACGGCGACGGCGGCTACATGGTGATCTTCGATCTCGAGGATCTCGATGGCGCCAGGGCGCGCGTGGAGCGGCTGGGCATCCGCGTCGTGTGGCGAATCGACCTGCCCGACATCTCCGGCACCCACCTGCACCCGGCCGACATGCGCGGGGCCATCGTCTCGCTCGACCGCTCCCGACCCTACGGGGAGTGGCGCTGGGGCGGACCGGATTGGACCGGGAGGAGGGCCACCGGCGCTCCGGGACGCTTGGCCGGAGTGACCGTCGTGGTCAGCGATCCGAGCGCTGTCGCGGCACGCTGGGCACAGGTGCTGGGCGTTCCGGTCTCGGGCGGCGGGCAGTCCGCGTTGCGCCTCGACGGCGGGCAGGTCTGGTTCGCCGCGACCGATGGCGAACGCGCGGAGGGGTTGGTCGAGATCGCCGTCGAGCTCCCGCCGGCGGTGCGCCGCGACCGCGAAGCGCTCGAGCTGGGCGGGGTGCGTTTCCGCCTGCTCGATGCCGGTTAGCGGCTCGCGCCAGATATTCGGGCGTGGGTCCTCAGCGGGCGAGGGGCCCGAACCGGGGCTCGCGGCGCTCGAGGAAGCTGGCGACGCCCTCCACGAAGTCGGGAGCGCTGAACGACTCGACCATCAGCCGGTTGGCCTCCGCGAGCGCGTCGGGGAGCCCACGCGTGAGGTCCGCATACACCTGGCGCTTCATCGATGCCATGCTCGCCGGCGAGCAGTTGACCGCAAGCTCACGGGCGTAGGCCAGCGTCTCATCGAGCAGCTTCTCGGGCTCGAGCACGCGGTTGACGAGGCCGAGCGCCGCCGCCTCCTCTCCGAGCACGACGCGACCCGAGAGCAGCAGATCGAGCGCGCGGGCCGGTCCCACCAGCCGCGGCAGGATCCACGAGATGCCGTGCTCGGCCACCAGTCCGCGGCGTGAGAACGCCGTCGTGAGCTTGGCGCCGACGCCGGCGAAGCGGATGTCGCACATCAGCGCCTGAACGAGCCCCAGCCCGGCGCAGGCGCCGTTGACCGCGGCGATGATCGGCTTTTCGATCGACAGCGGAAAGCTCTGTGGCCGCTCATCCGCGACCATGGACACTCCGTCGAGATCGCCCTCGCCGAGGGCCTTCAGATCCTGCATGTCCGCGCCCGCGCAAAACCCCCTGCCGGCGCCCGTCACGACGACGACGCGGACGTCCTCGGAGGAGGCACACTCCTCGAGCAGGTCGAAATAGGCCCGCCCCATCTCCCCGGTCCACGCGTTCAGTCGCTCTGGGCGGTTGAGCGTGAGCAGCGCCACGCCGTCCCGTACAGTCCTCTGCACCACCTCGGTCATCTCTTCTCCTTCTGCGGCCGTACCTTCACGCCCCCGCGGGCACGAAGCCGTATGCCTCGGCCAGCTCGGGGTCATTGCGGGCGAGCATCTCGGCCAGTTTCACCATCACCTGGCACTGCTTCCAGGTGGCGTCGTCCTGCATCTTGCCGTCGATCATGTGCACGCCGCGGCCGTCCGGGATCGCCTCGATCACCTTCTTGGCGAAGATGACCTCCTCGGGATCCGGCGAGAACACTTTCTTGGCGATTCCGATCTGCGCCGGGTGCAGCGACCACGCTCCGACGCACCCCAGCAGGAACGCCGCCCGGAACTGAGTCTCACAGCCGAGGGTGTCCTTGATGTCACCGTAGGGGCCGTAGAACGGGAGCGCGCCGACGGCCGTGCACGCATCCACCATGCGCGCGATCGAGTAGTGCCATGGGTCCTGCTGGTAGCTGGGACGCGGCAGCTCTGGATCCTCGGCGTCGGGGTCGGCGATCGTGCGGTAGCCCGGGTGGCCACCACCGACGCGTGTCGTCTTCATGCGCCGCGACGCCGCCAGGTCGGCTGGGCCGAAGCTCATCCCCTGGATGCGCGGGCTCGCAGCCGCGATCTCCTCGAGGTTCGCCACCCCAAGCGCCGTCTCGAGGATCGCGTGCACCAGGATCGGGCGCTCCAAACCCGCCTTCGCCTCCAGTTGCGCAAGCAGCCTGTCCACGTAGTGGATGTCCCACGGACCCTCCACCTTCGGGACCATGATGACCTCGATCCGGTGGCCGATCTCGGTCACGATCTCAGTCAGGTCGTCGAGCACCCACGGGGACTCGAGCGCGTTCACCCGCGTCCACAGCGCCGTGTCCCCGACCCAGCCCCCCGGGCTGTGTGCCCCCATCTCGCGTCCCACCTTGATCAGCCCGGCGCGTGCCGCCTCCTTGCGGTCCACCGGCACCGCGTCCTCCAGGTTGCCGAGCAATATGTCCACCGTCGGGGCGATATCGGGGACCTTCGCCACCATCTTCTCGTTGGAGAAGTCGAGGAAGTGGATCATCCGGGACGGCTTGAACGGGATCTCGCGCGCCGGCTGCGGCGCGCCGATCGCGAGGGGCTTTTCGAAGTCGCGAGGGTTGCGCAAGTGTGGTCTCCTGGTGTCGTCTGGGGGTTGAACCGTATCGCCTCGTCGCTCACCACTAGAGTTCGGCTCCGGTTCTGAGCGCACACCCCGAGCACGACAGGAGACCCAGCCCACCCATGAGCGACACCCCGCCCTTCGAGACCAGTCAGGCCGCGCGCGAGGCGAGCGGCGCCCACCCCTACGGCCGCTACCTCGAGGAGTTCGAGGTCGGCGCCGTCTACAAGCACTGGCCCGCCAAGACCGTCACCGAGGCAGACGACCACCTNNTTCTGCCTGATCACGATGAACCACCACCCCCTCCACATCAACGACGTCTACGCCTCCCAATCGCAGCAGGGGCGCAACGTCGTCGTCGGTCCGCTCGTCTACTCGCTCGCGCTCGGCATGTCCGTCAGCGACGTCTCCGGCAAGGCGATCGCCAACCTCGCCACCGAAGAGCTCAAGCACCCCGCGCCCGTCTTCCACGGCGACACGCTCTTCTGCGAGTCCGAGGTGCTGGAGAAGAAGGAGTCGAAGTCCAAGCCCGACCGCGGCACCGTCAGGGTCCACACGCGCGTCTACAACCAGGATGGCGTGCTCGTCGCCGAGTTCAAGCGGCTCGTGCTCGTGCCGCGCCGCGAGCCCGCCTCCACCTCCGCCGAAGGCAACGTCGAGTAGGCTTGCGCGTCATGCACACTGCCACCGCTGCTCCCAACACGAACAACAAGCGCCTGCTGGCGTGGGTCGAGGAGATCGCCGCGCTGACCGAGCCCACGTCCATCCACTGGTGCGACGGGTCGGCCGAGGAGTACGACCGCCTCTGCCAGCTGCTCGTCGAGGCGGGCACCTTCCAGCGGCTCTCCGACGCCAAGCGCCCCAACTCCTACCTCGCTCTGTCCGACCCCGGCGACGTCGCCCGCGTCGAGGACCGCACGTTCATCTGCTCGCCCACCGAGTCAGAAGCCGGCCCCACCAACAACTGGCGCGACCCCGTCGAGATGAAGGAGGCCCTGCTCGAGCTGTTCAGCGGTTCGATGCGTGGCCGCACGATGTACG
>PLYX01000120.1 GCA_003151895.1 Solirubrobacterales bacterium | reverse complement strand
GCCCACGGAACGTGCACAAGCGCCCCAAAGAGTCCGCATCAGGTGCGCACCTTCTCTGAAGATGGCAGTCGACTGTTCTTCCAGAGCTACGATGCGCTTGTGCCGCATGACAGCAATGGTCGTCAGGACGTATTCGAGTATCAGGGTGGCCATATCTATCCGCTCTCCAACGTTGCGGGTGACGCCGAATCGTTGTTCCTGGATGCGACCCCGAACGGCAACGACGTGTTCATCGCGACCGCCGATCAGCTGCTGCCGCAGGATCACGATTTCCGTATGGACATCTATGACGCGCGTGTCGACAGCGGCTTTCCCGTGTCCACCTCCCCGCCCCCCTGCAACAACGGCGATGCGTGCAAGCCGCCGCCGACGCCGCCGCCGGCGGTGTTCGGCGCGCCCGCGAGCGCGACGTTCTCGGGCGCGGGGAACGTTCCGCCGTTCGTGGCGGAAAAGCCAGCGGTGAAGGTCAAGGTCAAGCCCAAGAGTTGCAAGAAGGGTTTTATGAAGAAGCATGGCAGGTGCGTAAAGAAGAAGGCAAAGAAGGCCAGTAGTCACTCCAAGAAGGGGAGGAAGTAACCATGGTCAAGCGACTGCTGCCTTTTCTGTTCGCGGTGAGCGTGCCGTTGTTCTTTACGGCGCCTGCAATGGCCGGCTTCGGGCCGGAAAGCCTCAAAGTGGAAGCAATCAACCAGAACGGCTCGCCCGATATCCAGGCGGGCTCGCACCCGTACGCTTTGGAAACTAGTTTCACATTGGTCACGCCAGCGCCGGGGAGCCCGGAACCGGAAGCCAGCCCCAAGAACATCTCGGTGGAACTGCCGCCGGGCTTCGTCGGTGACCCACACGCGACGGCGAGGTGCACCTACATAGAATTCTCCGAAAAGAGATGTCCTCCCAACACGCAGGTCGGCGAATCAATCACATACCTCGTGGAAACCAGGGGAGGGGAAAATCCGATCCAGCTGCCGACCGAACCGATCTACAACATCGAACCTTCGCCGGGGATCGCAGCGGAGTTCGCCTACAGGATCCTGAATATCATCCCGATACATTTGGGTGTGGCGGTTCGCACCGGCGGGGACTATGGTCTGACCGTCACCTCGCCCAACACCACTGAGGTCGACGCGCTCTACGGGACCAAGATTACGATCTGGGGTGTGCCCTGCGAAGTCACGGGCTGCATGCCGCATCTGCCGCTGTTGACGAACCCGACGTCGTGCGGGGTGCCGCGGACCGCGACGATCAGGATGAACTCGTGGGAGCATCCGACCGAAGAAGCGTCGTTGAGCTCCCCGATGCCTGAACTGAAGGGTTGCGAAAAGCTCGATTTCAGCCCGTCGATCGCGGTCACGCCGGACGGGACGGCGGGGAGCACCCCGACCGGGTTGAATGTCACCGAGCACATTCCGCAGGACGCGACGCAGAACCCGGCCGGTCTGGCGGAGGCCGACGTGAAGAACACGACGGTCGCGCTGCCCGCGGGGGTGCAGGTCAGCCCGTCCGCGGCCGATGGTCTGCTGGCCTGCTCGCCGGCGCAGATCGGCCTGCACAACAACGAACTGCCGGCGTGTCCCGACGCGTCGAAGGTTGGCACGGTCGAGATCGACACGCCGCTGCTGAGCGAGCCGTTGACCGGGTCGGTGTACCTCGCGACCCAGGAAGAAAACCCGTTCGGGAGTCTCCTTGCGCTGTACATCTACGCCGAAAGTCCCACGTACGGGGTGCGCGTGAAGGTCGCCGGACAGGTCACGCTGGATCCCGTCACGGGGCAGCTCGTCACGACGTTCAAGGAAACCCCGCCGTTGCCGTACAGCGATTTGAAGCTCGCCTTCTTCGGCTCGGCCAGGGCGCCGCTCACGACTCCGGCGTTTTGCGGGGCGTATACGACGGAAACCACGATCGAACCGTGGACCGGCACTTCGGCGGTGCATCCGTCCTCGAAGTTCCAGGTCACCTCGGGTCCGAATGGCGCTCCCTGCGCGAGCCCGTTGCCGTTCGCTCCCTCGCTCACTGCCGGGACGACGAGCATCCAGGCCGGCGGGTTCAGCCCGTTCACGATGACCATGAGCCGGGAAGACGGCAACCAGAACCTCGACTCGATCAAGCTGCACATGCCGCCCGGGCTGCTGGGGACGCTCTCCACGGTGAAGCTGTGCGGGGAAGCGCAGGGGAATGCGGGGACGTGCGGCCCCGAAAGCCTGATCGGGCACACGATCATCAGCGTCGGGCTCGGCGGGGACCCGTTCAGCGTGAGCGGCGGACAGGTGTTCATCACCGGCCCGTATGAGGGCGCCCCGTACGGGCTGTCGATCGTCAACCCCGCGAAGGCCGGGCCGTTTGACCTGGGCAAGGTGGTGGTTCGCGCGAAGGTAGAGGTCGACCAGACCACCGCGGCGCTGACGATCACGACCGACAACTCGGGGCCGTATAGGATCCCCACGATCCTCGACGGGATACCGCTTGAGATCAAGCACGTGAACGTCTCGATCGACCGGCCGAACTTCACGTTCAACCCGACGAACTGCAACCCCTTGGCGATCACGGGGAGCCTTACCAGCAGCGAAGGGTCCACCGATGCGCTGTCGGTGCCGTTGCAGGTCACCAACTGCGCGGTGCTCGCGTTCAAGCCGAAGCTGACGGCCAAGACGTCCGGCAAGACCTCCAGGGCGAACGGCGCGAGCCTCTCGGTGAAACTCACCTACCCCGCGGGCCCGTATGACGCGAACATCGCGAGGGTCAAGGTCGACCTGCCAAAGCAGCTCCCCTCACGGCTCACGACGCTGCAGAAGGCATGTCTGGCCGCGACGTTCGAATCCAACCCCGCGAACTGCCCGGCCGCATCGATCGTCGGGCACGCCACGGCAACCACCCCGGTGCTGCCTGTGCCGCTGACCGGACCGGCTTATTTCGTCAGTCACGGCGGGGAAGCGTTCCCCGATCTGATCATCGTGTTGCAGGGCTACGGCACGACGGTCGACCTCGTCGGCACGACATTCATCAACAAAGCCGGGATCACGAGCAGCACGTTCAAGACGATCCCCGACGTGCCCGTCGGCACGTTCGAAATGACGTTGCCACAGGGCAAGTACTCCGCGCTGGCAGCCAACGGGAACCTCTGTAAGAGCAAACTCGCGATGCCGACCGCGTTCGTCGGGCAGAACGGCGCGGTCATCCACACGTCCACGCCGATCACGGCCACAGGCTGTCCCAAGGCCAAGAAGAAGAAAGCCAAGAGCAAAACCAAGAAGAAGAAATAGGCGCCACCGGGAGCGCGGCTCGCGGATAAGCTCTTCCCGCGGGTCGCGCTCCGAGGGTCGTGAGGGAGATAGAGATGTCCGCGAGGAACGAAAGGTCACCAGATCTGGCTCGCCTCCGTCCGGGGCGCGGTCCGCTCTCACGAGACGAGGTCGACGACATCCAGCGCGCGCGGATCCTCTCGGCGATGGTCGAGGTCGCCTCCGAGCATGGGTACCTGGGGGCTGCGGTCGCGCGGGTCGTGGCGCGCGCCGGGATCTCGCGGCGCACGTTCTACGAGCTGTTCGAGGGGCGCGAGGACTGCTTCATCGCGGCGTTCGACTGGGGGGTGCAACAAGGCCGCGAGGTCATGGTCGAGGCGTACGGTTCGCGGCGCTCCTGGCGCGAGCGGGTCCGTCATGCGTTGGCGGCATTGCTCGTGTTGCTCGACTCCGAGCCCGAGCTCGCGCGCGTGTGCGTAATCGAGGCGCTCGGGGCGGGGTCGCTCGTGCTGGAGCGTCGCGGCCAGGTTCTGCGCGAGTTGATGGACGCGCTCGAAGCGGACGCGCCGCAGGCGCGCGGGGCCGGTGAGATGCCGCTTCTGACCGCCGAGGGCGTTGTCGGAGGCGCCTTCTCGGTGATTCACGGACGGCTGCTCCCCCATTCGGGGACCCCCCAGGGCGGGGGGCACCCGAAGGGCACACGGCAAGCAGGTGAGCGGGGCGTCGCGGAGGGGGCCGGCAGCGGCGCCGAACCGCTGATTCAGCTCCACGGGCAGCTGATGGCGCTGATCGCATTGTCCTACCTCGGCCCACGCGCCGCGGGAGAAGAACTGACGCGCCCGGCGCCCGACGTTCCCGTGCCGGAGAAAGCGGGGATCGGCGGCGGGGGCGGGCGACTGCTGGAGCGCCTCGACATGCGACTCACCTACCGCACGGTCCGCTGCCTCATGTTCATAGGGGAGCACCCCGGCGCCAGCAACCGTGAGATCGCCAAGGGGGCGGAGGTCCCCGACGAGGGGCAGACCTCCAAGCTGCTCTCGCGCCTGGCCCGCCTCGGCCTGATCTCCAACACCCGGCCCCACGGTCCCGGCTTCCCGAACTACTGGACGCTCACGCCTCACGGCGAGCAGGTTCTGGGCGCCGTCCAGGGACGCTAACCACGCTCGGTCGATGTGCCTTTCGGCTCGGGCTCGACCTGCTGGTCCGGTGACCGGCGACGGGGGCGCTTTACGGGCGCTTGCGGATCTTGTCTCCCATCAAAAATCCCCCTGCTCGTGCGGTCCCACGCACGCGACGGCCAGGTTGTCGGCGACATTCGCCGCGACCTCCCTCACCTCGTCGAACGTCACCGCGTCGAGCGCGGCTATGGCGGCGTCCGGGTCGATGTCCTCGCCGTACACGATCCGCTGGCTCGCCCCGTAGCGGGCCACGGCGTTCGTGTTCTCGAAGGCGAGCACCAGCCGTCCCGCGGAGTACGCGCGGGCGCGTTGCACCTCCTCCTCGGTGGGGCCGTCCGCGCGCAGCTCGTCCACGATCTCGCGCATGCGCGTGTACGCCTCGATGCACTTGGTCGAATCGAGGCCCGAGCCTAGTTGCAGGATCGGCACGTCCGCATATGCGTGCGCGATCGCATACACCGAGTAGCACAACCCACGCTTCTCGCGGATCTCCTCGAACAGCCTTGAGCCCATCGAGCCGCCCAGCAGCGTCGAGTAGATCGACAGGGCCGCGCGTTCTTTGACGTCTCCCACGCTCACGCCCGGCCGGTAGATCATGCGCAGGTGCGACTGGTTGGTGTCGCGCTGCTCCACCATCGTCTTCGGCGCGAACTCCGGGGCCGGCACATAGGGCTCGGGCGCCGGCAGCGTCGGGAAACGGCCGAACAGCTCGCGCAGATCCTCATCCGCCGGCACGTGCTCGACGTTGCCCACCAGGAACGCCCCGCCGCGCGCGCCCGCCCAGCGCCGCTCGCGGAACGCGACGATCGCCTCGCGCGTGAAGCTCTTCAGGTTCTCCTCCGACCCGAGCACCGTGCGCCCCAGCGGGTGGTCTCCAAACGCCGCCCTGTCGATCAGGTACTCAGCCACGGTCGAGGGCTGGTCATATGCGCGGTTGATCTCCTGGATCACGACGCCGCGCTCGCGGTCGAGCTCCTCGGCGTCGATCCGCGGGCGCCCGACGAAGTCACTCAGCAGGTCGATTGCCTGCGGCGCGGACTCGGCACGGACGGTGATGTGGAAGGCCACGAGGTCGTGGCTGGTGTACGCGTTCAGCACGCCCCCAAGCCGCTCGGCGGTCTCGTTGACGTCCTTGTACGTCGGGTAGGACTCCCCGCCCTTGAACACGAGGTGCTCGAGGAAGTGGGCCATCCCGTTCTCCTCCGGGCGCTCGTTGCGCGCGCCTGCGTCGAACGCCACGAGCACGGTCAGCGCGCGGGTCCCGGGCAGTGCGATGCAGTGGACGGGCAGGCCGTTGGCCTGGACGGTGGTGGTCGAGATGACTGCCATGACCCCACCCTAGAGCAGCCCGCCCGCGGGCGTGCGATCTCGACGGCCGCTGCCCCCATCTCGCTGCTGCGCTTCCGGAGAGCCTGATCCGTAGTCTGCGGGAGAGATGCCCCCCCGAAGACGACAGCCGCTGGCCGATCGCCGATCGGTCGCCGTGCTCGCGGCGGCGCTGCCGGTTCTGCTGGTGGTGGGCATCTGGCTGGGAGGCCATCCGGGAGACCTGCCCAAGTTCGCCCGCAACGCCCTGGTCTCCGATCACGCGACGCGGGTCCTCGACGAAGCGATCGACCGGATCTCAAGCGACTACTACCGGCCGGTCGCCAAGGGCCGGCTCGTGGACGCGTCGATCGCGGGAGTCGTGGCGAGCCTCGGCGACCGCTTCTC
>PLYX01000176.1 GCA_003151895.1 Solirubrobacterales bacterium | reverse complement strand
GCGCTCACGATCGAGATCACCGAGACGACGCTCATGCGCAACGCCGAGGAGACCGCTCGCCGGCTCACCGACATCAAGCAGCTCGGCGTACGGATAGCGATCGACGACTTCGGAACCGGATACTCCTCTCTTGCTCATCTCCAACGGTTCCCGGTCGACGCACTCAAGATCGACCGGTCGTTCATCTCAGGGCTGAGACACAACCAGGAGGGCGAAACGCTCGTCCGCACCCTCGTGCAGCTCGGCAAGGCCCTCTCGATCGAGACCTTCGCCGAGGGCATAGAACAACAACAAGAGCTCTCCCTGCTCAGAGACGAGGACTGCGACAGCGGACAGGGCTTCCTGTTCGCCCGTCCCCTCGACGTAGCCGCCACCGAGACGTTCCTTCGGAAGTGGGCCGACAGCACCACTCCCGCCTTGGCGCAAACGCCACAGCACGGGTGAGCGGGCCAGTCAGGCGGCTTTGCCTGCGTGGTTATTTCCTCGGCTGAGGCCGGCAGCCGCCGCGATCGTCCGGCCCGACCGGCTCAGCTGACCTCCAGCACGACCTTCCCCAGGGCACGGCGCTCGTCGATCTGCGCGAACGCATCCACAGCGTGCTCCAGCGGGTAGCGGCCTCCGACGATCGGGCGGATGAAGCCGTCGGCGATCATCTTGGCGACCGCCTCCCCGTTCTCGCGGTTGCGCTCAACGTTGCCCATCACATATGCGCCCCACCCGGCGCCCACCACGGAGACGTTGCGCAGCAGCAGGCGGTTCACCTTCACCTCGGGGATCCCCCCGCCGGTGAATCCGACCACCAAGAGGCGCCCGTCCTCGCGCAGGGCGCGCAGGCTGTCGGTGAAGCGATCGCCGCCGACCGGGTCGAGCACGACGTCCACGCCGCCGCCGGTCAGCTCCACGACCTGTTCGCGCCAGGGACCGTCCGAGCGCACCACCTCATCGGCCCCGGCTTCGCGCGCGACGCGCTCCTTCTCATCGCTTGACACCACCGCGATCGTGGAGGCCCCGAGCGCCTTGGCCACCTGCAGCGCGGCGGTGCCCACTCCGCCGGCCGCGCCGTGCACGAGCACGCGCTCCCCCTCCTTCAATCGCCCCCTCAGCTTCAGCGCGAAGTAGACGGTGTGGTAGTTGAGAATCAGCGAGGCCCCCTGCGCGAAGTCGAGCTCCTCGGGCAGCGCGAACGTGAGGTATGCCGGGGCAACCGCCTGCTCCGCCATGCCGCCGAGCACCGTGAACGCCATCACGCGATCACCGGGCTGAAAGACGCTGCCGGCGGGCGATAGGGCCACCGTGCCGGCGACCTCCGCTCCCGGAATGAACGGCAGGTCGGGCTTGACCTGGTAGAGCCCCCTCGTCTGCAGCACGTCCGGGAACGACACCCCCGCGGCGGCCACGTCGATCACGACGCCCTCGCCAGGGGTGAGCATGTGGCTCGGCTCAGGTGCCGGGGCGTCCACCACGCGGATGGCGTCCGGACCCGAGAGCTCGCTGATCTGGACGGCGCGCACGGTTAAGCGAAGTCTAACCGGGTCTTATGGATTCGCTTAGGCCGCCTTGTGAGTGTGATCGCCGTCGCCGGCGCGGCCCTGGGATGACGGGCGCCGCCGCCGGCGCCCGGGCCCAGGATGACCGACGATCGACCCAACATCTCAAGCCCAGATCTCGACGACCGTGCGCGCAAGCGCCGTCGTGAGGCTCAGCGCGCGCAACTGCGGCACCGGCGTATGTGGGCGGTTCCCATCGCGGGGACTGTGCTTGTCGCGGTCGTGATCGTCATGAGCGTCGCTGGTGGCTCCTCGAAATCTCACGGCTCCTCCACGCTTCGCGATTCGGCGGGGGCCGGCGGCAAATCGACAGCAATCGTCCCTGGTGGCCCGATCGCGCCCGCGGCGTTCGGCGGGCTCGCGGCCCTGTGGGCCCCTCAGAACGTGGTGGGGTCGCAGTCCGGAACGGGGTCAGCCTATGAAGCGGCGTCGAAGCTCGCCGGGATGCCCGGATATCTGCTGATCGCCGATCGCGGCAACAACCGCATCCTCGTCGTCGACGCGCGGCGCAACGTCGTGTTCCACTACCCCACCGCGGCGGACCTCGCGGCGGGAAGGCGGCTGTTCTACAACGACGACACGTTCGTCGAGCCGGGCGGCTTGGCGTTGATCGCCAACGAGGAGGACAACAACGACATCGTGCAGGTCAACCTCGCCGACCACTCCCTGCACGTGATCTTCGGCCATCCCGGCCAGGCGGGCTCGGATGCCACGCACGTGCACACCCCCGACGACGCCTACATGCTCCCGGACGGCACCTTCACGGTCGCCGACGCCTACGGTTGCCGCATCATCTTCGTGCGCGAACACCGGATCGTCCGCCAGTACGGCACATCGAACGTCTGCCGTCACGAACCGCCGCGCTACCTCAATGCGGTCAATGGCGACACGCCGCTCCCTGGCGGCGGCGTGCTGGTGAGCGAGATCAACGGGAGTTGGATCGATGAGATCTCATCCACGGGGAAGCTCGTGTTCGCGATGAAAGTGCCCGTCAGCTACCCGTCGGACCCGCAGCCCCTGCCGGGCGGCCGCATTCTCCTGGCCGACTATGCCAACCCCGGCCATCTGCTCATCGTGAACCGTCACGGGAAGGTGTTGTGGCGCTACGGTCCCTCCCAAGGCGCAGGGCGGCTCGACCATCCTTCGCTTGCGATGGCGCTGCCCAACGGCGACATAGTGGTAAACGACGACTATCGCGACCGGGTGCTGGAGATCGACCCGCGCACCAACAGGATCGTGTGGCAGTACGGCCACACAGACCAGCCTGGCAGTGGCCCGGGCTACCTCAACATCCCCGACGGCATGGATTTCATACCGGCCGGGCCCAAAGGCCTGCCCGACTACGCCGCGGTGGTGCATCCCTGAGATGGCCTCGTCGCGAGCTGAGGAGAGCGCAAGGCGCCGGGCGGCCCGCGAGCGCCGGCTCAAACGCCGGCGCGGCGCGGTGGGGCTCGGGTTGGTGGGGGTGGTTGTCCTTGTGGTTGCCCTGCTCGTTGGCGGTGGGGGTGGGAATCACCATGCCGCGATCACGATTGGCTCGCAAGCCGCGACGGGCGCCTCGAAGGCAGGCGGGGAAGCGAGGGTGCGTGTGTCGGGTGTCCCCACAGGACTGCTCCCCTCAGCCGTCCAAGACGCGGCGGCCGTGGCGGTGGGGCCGGAAAGCTTCCTGTTGATGGGGGGCCTCGATCAGGCGGAAGGCTCGGTTGCCGACATCGTGAGCGCGACCGCCACGCACGCGACCCGGATCGGGACGCTGCCGAGCGCCTTGCACGACGCCTCGGCGAGCTTCCTCGGCGGAGCCGCCTACCTGTTCGGCGGTGGGGTGGTGTCCTCGTTCCCCGAGATCACGCGCGTCGCGCCGTCCGGCGGGACCCAGCCGGCCGGCCGGCTGCTCACGCCGGCGTCCGATGTGGCCACGACCGTGGTCAACGGCACGGTGTACGTCGTCGGCGGCTACACCGGCCAGAGCCCGCTGCGCACGATCCTCGCCTGGCGCCCGGGCGAAGCGGCGCGGGTGGTCGGTATGCTGCCCAAGCCGTTGCGCTACGCGGCTGTGGCGAGTACGGGCGGAAAGATCGTGATCGCGGGCGGCACGAGCGGGGAAGCGGCGAGCCGGGACGTCTATCGCTTCGACCCGAGCACCGGGACGCTCACGACGCTCGGCCTGCTGCCGAGCCCCATCACGCACGCCGCCGCGGCGAGCGTGAACGGGACCGTGTTCGTGTTCGGCGGACGCGACGCCTCCGCCACGAGCCAAACTCGACGCATCCTCGCCATCAACCCCGGCGGGAAAGTCCACACGGTCGGGGCCCTGCCGCTGCCGCTGTCCGACCTCGCGGCCGTGGTGCTCGGGAGGCACGTTGTGCTGGCCGGTGGCCGCGACAGCAGTGGACGCGTCCAAAACGCGATCCTCACCATGAGCGTGGAGCAGGTCCGCTGAGCTCTATGGTGAATCAAACATTGAGATGAGCAGAGCCCACCGCACCTCGCTGGTCCCCGTCGCGGGCCTCTTCGGCTTGGTGGTGGTGCTCGCCCTCGGCATGTACGTCTACGACCACGGGCGACGCGATCAGATCGCCAAGGGCGTGAGGATCGACGGCATCGACGTGGGAGGGCTGAGCGCCTCGGCCGCCAACGCGCGGCTGCAGCGGACTGTGGCGGTGTCGATGGAACACCCGGTGGTGGTCAGCTCGCATGGAAAGAGCTGGCGGATAACGCCGCGCGACGCCGGCGTCGCCGTGGATGTCGCGGGAACGGTGGCCGAAGCGGTGAACGCGAGCAGGACCGGCTCGATCTTCTCGCGCACATGGCGCGGGCTCTTTGGTGGAAACGTGAACAAGGACGTGCCGCTGCGGGTGAGCTACTCCCACCGGGCGGTGCGCAGCTTCACGGCCCAGGTGGGTGCCGCCGTGAACACCGCCCCGCGCGACGCGACGGTCGAACCGGGTGCCAGCGGGCTCACGCAGGTGCCCGACCGCATCGGGGTGGCGGTCGAGCAGAAGCGCCTCATCGCGCGTCTGGCGCACGCCTTGACGGGACCGAGTGCCAAGCGCATCGTCACCGTCCCGACGCTCACGCGCAAGCCGGCGGTGACCACCAGCGAGCTGGTCGCCCAGTATCCGGCCTACATCGTGATCGACCGCGCGAACTTCAAACTGCTCCTCTACCAGCACCTCAAGCTCTCGAGCACGTACGAAATCGCGGTGGGCATGCAGGGCTTGGAAACCACCGCCGGGCTCTACCACATCCAGTGGAAGCAAACCGACCCGCCATGGTATGTGCCGAACTCGCCGTGGGCGGGGGCGCTCGCGGGCAAGACCATCCCGCCTGGCCCCGAAGACCCGCTGAAGGCGCGCTTCATGTCGTTCAACGGCGGGGCCGGCATCCACGGGATCGACCCGTCCGAGTACTCCTCGATCGGTCACGACGCCTCGCACGGGTGCGTCAGGATGAGGATCCCCGACGTGATCGCGCTCTACTCGCGCACCCCCGTGGGCACGCCCGTGTACGTGATCTAGCGGCGCTGCTGGTTCTGCTGGCGCTCGCCGCGAACCAGGACGGCGATGAACACCACGATCACGTTCACGATCAACCCGATCCCGAGGAACGTGGCGAGCAGACCGATGTCCATGCTGGCGGCTGCGCTTGAGGCGAGAAGCATCGATGGTCTCCGGGGTCGTGGGGGTGCGGCTCGCGCGGGTCTGTGTCGGCCCGCGAGGATGGCTCGGGCGGGAGCCTACCAACGGCGGCGGCCCTCGTGTCGTAGCCTTCGAGGACCGCTTGCGCATCGCAAGCCATGGAGAGGTGCCAGAGCGGTTGAATGGGCGCGACTGGAAATCGCGTAACGGGGGTTAACCTCGTTCGAGGGTTCGAATCCCTCCCTCTCCGTTTTCGCCAGATGGGCAGCTAACGCTCGTGCGTGTATGCCGTTCTCTTACTCGTTTTCCGATGATGGGCTCGGTAGTGTTGGGTCGATGGCGGAGCAGCCCATGCAGCAGTCGCGCGACCCGGACGGAGAGCGGGTGCGGAGGCTGCGCCTGAGAGCGGATGGACAGCGGCCACTCGTCGTGAACCTCAAGGAGACGATCTCGCTGACACGCAAGCTGTTCGAGTTGCGCGACTCCGCGCGGCGTGCCCGTTGAGTGCGCCGTTGTTCGACCGGCTTCTCGTCCGTCTCGTTCAAACGGATGTTCGGTTCGTCGTCATTGGCGGCTTGGCGCTGGGGTCCTGGGGCGTGGTGCGGGGAACGAAGGATTGCGACATCGTGCCCGATCCGGCGCCGGAGAACCTCGACAGGCTCGCCCGTGTTGCGGCTGAGCTCGGTGGTCACGTCCAGTTGGGTGAGTCGCTGCTCGGCTCCGAGCGTTCCATTGCGGCGCTGCTGAGCAACGGCGAACGAGCGTTGATCGCCACGCAGCTCGGAGATTTGGACGTGGTCCAGGGTCTCGAGGGCGTCCCGCTTTACGCCGAGCTTCAAGCGAAGGCAATCGACGTCGAGATGGCGGACGTGACAATTGCAATATGCGCGCTTGAGCACCTTCGGACGATGAAGCGGGCTGCCGGGCGNNTCGTCGACTTGGACGACCTCGACGCAGCTCAGCCGGGCCAGGATTGAGCCAACCAACGATCTGTATCGCAGATCGCCGTCGCCCGCCGTCGTGCTCGCCGGCCGGCGGGCTCCATCAGAAGCCGGATCAGATCCTCAAGCCCAGCTTGATGGTTTGCAAACTGTCACGATCGCGCCGCTTCGCGACGCACGCAAGTCCACGACGCTCGGGCGCTACGACTACACTAGGCGGCGCTGCGCCCTTA
>PLYX01000085.1 GCA_003151895.1 Solirubrobacterales bacterium | reverse complement strand
TCGCGACACCCGCCCACACCACCGATGCGGGAGGGCAACTCGCGCTCGAGCTGGCGCTCACCGACGCGCCCGACCTCCCGGCGCTGGAGGAGTGGGAGGCGATGATCGCCGACTACACGACCACCGGCGTCTCAATCGACCGCCACCCCGTCGAGCTGCTACGCCCGTCACTCGACAAGCAGGGTGCCACCCCGATCGCGGCGCTCGCCGCCACCCGGCACGCCACCCACGTCAGCGTCGGCGGGCTCNNGCATCGTCTTCCTGCTGCTCGAGGACGAGGGAGGGACGCTCAACGTGATCGTGCCCGACAGGCTCTATGAGCCCAACCGGCTCACCATCAGAACCGAGCCCTTGATCGTCGTCCACGGCCGCCTGGAGAGACACGCCAACGGCGGCGGAGCGATCAACCTGCTCGCCACCAGCCTCACACGGCTCAGCCACGCCATCGGCCAATCAGCGTCGATCCGGTCGCTTCATCCACCAGCCTCCGAGCCCGGCACCGCCGCCGAGGACTTCAAGGCCGTCGCCCCGCCCGCGATGAACTTCGCGCAAGGACGAAGACGGTGAGCGACTCATCGATCCCCTGTGGGCCGAGACTCCCGCTCGGCGGCGAGAACGCAAGCGGCGCAACGCTTGTGATCGCACTCGGTGCTCGTCCAATGCGCTAGCGCGAGGCGGGCCGTCGCGCATGTGTGATTTCGCCTGGTAGGCGGGCATCTTGGCCCGCGGGTAGCCGTCGGTCTATCGGCGCAGCAACCAGTCGTGCAGGCCCGGCTGGCGCGCCAGCAGAACGCCAGCTGCGGTCACGACGACGATGGTGACGAGTGCCACCGGCCACATCGGCTGGTGGCCGCTCGCCCAGACTGGGATGACAAACGCCAAGACGACAGCGCCGAGGATGAACCTGTAGGTGATGCTATGCAAGGTGAACTTGTCTCGCATGGAAAGAGCCTACCGCCATCGCAAGTGCTTTCCGAGCCGAGCGAGCGTCTCAGCCATCGATGCGCAGACGACCGGAAAGGACGAGGCTCGAGCGTGTCGGCTGAGGGCGGACATACGCCTGCTTGCGCAGCGCCATGCGCCAGCGTGCGCGTTCTTGTGCGTTAGTGCTCGTGTTCGCACCTTGGAGGACGCCGGTCTCGCGCGATGTGTAGGGTTTCGGGTGCGTGACCGATGCGCCCAGACCCATCACAGGCCGCTGCCTGTGCGGTGGCGTGACTTATAGCGTCGACGCCGAGCCGGTCTGGCAGGGGGCTTGCTACTGCGCGAACTGCCAGCGCCAGACCGCTACGGCGTTCTCAGTGATCGTGGGTGTACCGAGCAATGCGCTCACGGTCGAGGGCAGCACACTCGCCTCGTTCAAGACCGCCAGCGAGGGCTACCAGAGCATCACGGAGCGGCGGTTCTGCTCGGCCTGCGGGTCGCCGATATTCAGCACGATCGAGTCGATGCCGGGAGTGGCCTTCCTGAAGGCAGGGACGATCGACGATACATCTTGGATTGAACCAACGGTCGAGATCTGGACGCGCTCGGCGCCGTCGTGGGCACCGCACTTCGAGAACGCCGTGCGGTTCGCGAGCGTGCCCCCGGCTAACTGACTTGCAGCGTGAGGGCGAGCGCCAGGGCAGGGATCGCCCTCACGCTCGGATCGGACGAACAGCAGAAGCGTCGTTTGGTGCCGCGACGCCCCTTCCACTGGACTCAGACCGTATGGAAGTTGCCGAGCTCGATCGCCGCTGATCGTGCGGTGGGGACGCCGAAGTCGAGGCGATGCTTCAGTGCTGCGCAGCGCGCCCTGACGCGATCAGCACAGAGCCGGGGAAGACGATCTGGCTCCCGTCGCGATGTGAGGCCTGGGCTCCGGCGTTCATCGCGCGCTGAACGATCTGCTCACGGACATCTGGCTCCATCGCGGCGAGGGCGGTCGCGAGCGGTCCGGCCAGTTGCGGGACGCGCTCCCACCAGGCCTGAACGGACGCGGCGTGCATAGGCGTCTCGACGGCCTGAACGTGCACGTCTTCGAGGCCGCCCTCTTCCAGCACGGACGTCAACAGCGCTGCATCATCGAGGGAGAACGGTCCGCGTATGTTGGGGGGCGGAAACGGCACGCCGAACTGCTCACCGACGGCGTCCAGCACAAGGCCGAGCCACGGGTTCATGCTCCTTGACCCCCACGTCATCGCAGCAAAGCCCCCTCCGGGGCATAGGACGCGTGTCGCCTCCCTCACCGCGCCCACAGCGTCATCCGCGAACATCAAGCCGTGTCTGCTGATCACAGCATCGAAGTGCCCGTCCTCGGCGATGATCGCGTTCTGATCGAAGACCGCTGTGCTCACCCGCGGATGGCCGATTGCCCTGCGAGCGGCGACTGCGACCATTTCGGGTGCGTCGTCAGACAGCACAACGGAGCCTTTCGGTCCCACGCGCTGAGCGGCGCGAAGGCCGGCGCCTCCAGGGCCTGCAGCAAGCTCGAGGACTGCGTCACCTTCGGTGATCCCGGCCGCGTCGAGCAGAGCGTCTGTGGCGGCGGCGAGATGCTCGTCGACGAACTCGACGTTGGACTCCCAGCCCGGTGCGACGCTATCCCACATATCCGACATTGCCGGTCATCCTCGCACCGATCGCCCGGCACCACCGCCTGGGCAGCAAGTGGCGACGGATCCTTGGGCAGCTATCGAGCCGCCGCGGCGTCCACCAGAGAGCACATCAGCTCGACGACCTCACGGTCTTTGAGCCCCTGTTCACGCACCAGCGACTTCCACGTCGAGAACGCGATCGCGTGCCCGAGGACGGCCCGCGTGCGGCGCTTGGCCCCTCCTCGAAGGTTCCGGCCTGTCATCAGCGCGTCCAGCGCAGAGGCGAAGTAGCCCCGGAGCGCGGCGAAGCGCTCAGCAACCATCGGCACCGCGACCTCATCGCGAAACAGGTTCTCGAGCATACCTTCCGTTCGCGCGTAGAACGCATAGAGCTCGGCGAGCGCCCCCGACAGACGTTGGTCGGGGTCATCGACCGCCAACCACGCCCCGAGATCGGGCAGCGGGTTGGAAGCCGCCCAATGAGCTGTGCACGCATCAAATAACGCCGCCTCGTCGGGAAAGTGACGGTAGAGAGTGGAGCGACGCACCCCCGCGTGAGCTGCCACCGCACTCATCGACGTCTTCGATGGCCCAATCGTTCCATGCAACGCGACGGCGCTCTCGGTGATCCGCCGGCGGGTCTGCTGCTGGGACTCTGCGCGGTGGCTCATGCGATATGCGCGGGATTGATCGGTCATGGCTGTCTTCTCAATATTGACAGGCATTGCGGCGCATGTATAGTTGGCGCTACACTACTGTCCATCGAAATGAGGACGTAATGCAGACGACTTCGACCCGCGTAGTCGGGCCCACAGACGGCAAGGCCGGGTTCCTCGGCAGCATCGGGGTGCGCTTCATGCTCGACGGCGACACGAGCGCAGGCGGTTTCTCGCTCGTCGAACACCCCATGTCGGCACGGGCGCTCGCCGCGCCGCTGCACCGGCACACACGTGAGGACGAGTACAGCTACGTGCTTGAGGGCCGCATGGGAGCGCTACTCGGCGATGGTGTCCTCGAGGCCGGTCCTGGCGACCTCGTACTGAAGCCCCGTGGAGAGTGGCACACATTCTGGAACGCCGGGGATGACCCGTGCCGGATCCTCGAGATCATCGCGCC
>PLYX01000250.1:237-8257 GCA_003151895.1 Solirubrobacterales bacterium | reverse complement strand
CGGTCAGCGTGCCGCGCTGGCGCACATCGGCCAGGGTCCCCTGCAGCTTCTCGGCGAGCGAGTCGAACATCAGCCTGTGATTCTGGCAGCCGCCGCGCGCTTCTCCGCGCGCGGCGACCGGCGGCTCAGCTTCCGCGCTCCGGCGGGGGCGGCGGCGGGGTCCGCGGCTCCTCGCCGCGTCGCGCGAGCGCCTCGCCGATCCCGCCGAAGGCCGAGGCGAACTCGGAGGGCACGACGAACACCTTGTTGGCGTCGCCTTCGGCCAGCTGGGGGAGCATCTGCAGGTATTCGTAGCTCAGCAGCTCGCGGTTGGGTTTGCCCGCGTGGATCGCTTTGAAGACGGTGTCGATCGCCTGCGCTTCGCCCTCGGCGCGCAGGATCGCAGCCTGGCGCTCGCCCTCGGCGGTGAGCACCGCCGCCTGCTTGGCGCCCTCCGCGGTGAGGATCTGAGACTGCTTCTCGCCTTCGGCGGTGAGGATCGCGGCGCGGCGGTCGCGCTCGGCGCGCATCTGCTTCTCCATCGCCGTCCTGATGTCCGCCGGCGGGTCGACCGACTTGATCTCCACGCGATTGATCCGGATGCCCCACTTGCCGGTGGCCTCGTCGAGCACCACACGCAACTCGGTGTTCACGTTCTCGCGGGCGGTCAGGGTCGCCTCGAGCGACAGGCCGCCGATCACGTTGCGCAGCGTGGTTACGGTCAGCTGCTCGATCGCCTGCAGTGGATTGGCGATTTCATAGCTGGCTGAGCGAGGGTCGGTGATCGTGAAGTAGAGCACCGTCTCGATTCCAACAACGACGTTGTCTTCTGTGATCACCGACTGAGGCGCGAAGTTGACCACCTGCTCACGCAGGTCAACCAGAGGCTTGACGCGGTCGATGAACGGCGTGACGATCGTCAGACCCGGCTCGAGCGTGCGGCTGTAGCGACCCAGCCGCTCAACCACGCCCGCCCGCGCCTGGGGGATGACACGGATCGTGCGCGCAGCCACGATCAGCGCGAACAGGACCACCACGGCTATGACGATGAGAGCGGCCATAAGAGTTGGCTCTTCCTTTCTGTTGAAGTCCTAGCCCAACCAGTGTCTCAGTGCATGACCAGCGCTGTCGCGCCCCTTATTTCGACCACTTCGACGCGCTCTCCCGCGTCGAACACCTCGTCTTCGTCGAAGCTGCGCGCGGTCCACACCTCACCGTCGATCTTCACGCAGCCAACCCCCTCGTCGTTGGCGATCCTCTCAAGCACGATCGCCTTGCGACCGACGAGCGCGGCGGCGCCCGTCCTGATCGACGGCGGCAGTCTGCGATGACGGCGCGCGACGGGTCGCAACGTTGCGAACACGATCCCCGAGGAGGCCAGGAACACGATCGTCGCGAGCAGCACGCCGACGCCCAACAGGCTCACGACCGTCGCGAGCGCCGCTCCCGCCGCGAACGGCGCAAGGTAGAAGCCGCCCTGGTGCATCTCGCCCACACCGAGGATGCATGCGGCCACCAGCCAGAGGATCCAAGCGTCCATACGTGTGATTATCGCTCAGCGATCAAGGCGCGCGCGAAATCGTCCGGGTCGAACGGCCGCAGGTCCTCGAGCTGCTCGCCGATCCCGACCAACTTCACGGGCAGTCCCAGCTCGCGCGCGATCGCAAGCGCGATCCCGCCGCGCGCAGTGCCGTCGAGCTTCGTGAGCACGATTCCGCTCACTCCCGCCGAGTCGGCGAACATCTGCGCCTGGCGCAACCCGTTCTGACCGGTCGTCGCATCGACCGTCAAGAGCGTCTCGTGCGGCGCCCCCTCGAGCTGCCTTGCGATTACCCGCCGCACCTTTGCGAGCTCACCCATCAGATCGTCCTGGGTGTGCAGGCGTCCGGCGGTGTCCACGATCACAACGTCGATCTCCTTGCTGCGCGCTTGCGTCACCGCCTCGAAGGCGACCGATCCCGGGTCTGAGCCCTCCGGCCCGGTGACGATCTCACAGCCGGCCCGCTGCGCCCAGCCTTCGAGTTGCTCGGTGGCTGCCGCTCGGAAGGTGTCCGCCGCGCCGAGCAGCACGCTCACTCCAAGCTCGTTGCGCAGGTGCCACGCGAGCTTGCCGATCGTCGTGGTCTTACCCGTTCCGTTCACTCCCACGACGAGGATCACGGTCGGCTTGGCACGGATGTCGATGCGGTCGTTCTCGTTGCGCGCGGTGTCCGCGAGCAGCTCGATCAGCCGCTCGGAGAGCGCCTCTCCGCTCGTCAACCCGCCCTCGGTAGCCTCCGTCTCGAGCGCCTCCACGACGGATGCGGTCGTGCTCGCGCCCACGTCGGCCATGATCAATGCCTCCTCGAGCCGTTCCCACGTGTGCTCGTCGAGCTTTGAAAACAGCGTGGCCTGAATCTCTGAGCCGAGTGCCTGCCTGGTCTTCGACAGGTTCTCCCGCAAGCGCCTCAGCAGCCCACGGCGGCGCTCCTTGCCCTCCCCGGACTGCGACTCCCCGGCCGAGCCGTCGGGTTCGTCCGTGATGAATAGATCGGCCCAGTCGCGCGGCACGGCTCACCTACGCCACTGGAGCGACCTGTGGCGTGGGCTCCTCCTTGGGGAGCCGTCTGGAGAGCACCTTGGAGACGCCGTTGTCGGCCATCGAGACGCCATACAGCCAGTCGGCGGCCTCCATCGTGCGCTTCTGGTGTGTGATCACGATGAACTGAGCCCGGTCGGCGTAGCGGCGCAGCAGCGTCAGGAAGCGGTCGAGGTTCAGGTCGTCGAGCGCCGCCTCGACCTCGTCGAGCACGTAGAACGGGCACGGGCGCGCCAGGAACACGGAGAACATGAACGCGAGCGCCGTCATCGACTTCTCCCCGCCGGACAGCAGTGACAGCCGCTTGGTCGACTTGCCGGCTGGGGTGATCTCGATCTCGACCCCCAGCATCTCCTCGGCCTCGTCCTCCTGCTCGTCGGCGTCGGCCTCGAGCTCCGCGGCCGCCTCCGCGTCCACCGCCCCGCCTTCCTCAGGCGCCGGCTGACCGCCGAGCACCGCGCGTTGGGTCGTCTGCTCGTCCTTGACAAGCCTCAGCCGTCCGCTACCCCCCGGGAACACGTCGCCCACCAGCTCTTCGAAGTTTCGTGCCGCCGCGCCGAAGGTCTCGTTGAACGTCTCGTGGATCTGACGGTCTGTTTCGCGGATCACCGTTCTCAGCTCGCGCAGCGCGGTCTCCAGGTCGGTGCGCCGCTCCTCGAGCTCCTCGACGTGAGCGATCGCCTCCGCATACTCCTGCCCGGCGAGCGGGTTCACCGGGCCGAGCTGCTCTCGCCGGCGGGCCAACCGCTCCAGGCGAGCCCTGAGCGCCTGCTCCTGCTCCTCGCCGAGCGGCTCCACCGCATCCTGCGCCACCGACCGCTCCGACTCCGGTCGCTCGGACCCCGGCTGCTCGGATCCCCGCTGCTCCGGCGCCGCCATTCCCGGCGCCGGCAGCTCCAGGCGCTCTGACACTGTTAGCAGCTCCTCCTCGGCCTCAGCCGCCTGGTCGCGCAGGCGTTGCGCAGCCACCTCGGCGCCGGTAACGGCCTCGCCCTCGACCCTGAGCGCCGCCTGGATCTCGGCCTCCTCCTGCGCGCATTCCCGCAACTCCGCGGATACCTGCTCGCCCGCCGCGCGGTCTTGACCGAGCAGCTCCTCGATCTGCGCGTGCAGTCCACTCACCGCTTCGCCCGCGCTCGCGAGCACGGTCGCCAGGCGCTCCGCGCGCGGAGCCAACTCGACGTCGGCGACGTGCTGGGCTCGCAGACGCTCGATCCGCCTGGCGCGCTCCGCTCGTTCGGCCTGCCTGCGCTCGGCCTGCCTGCGCTCGGCGGCGAGCTCACCCTGCAGCTCCGCGCGGCGCACGGCGAGCGGGCCCTGCTCGGGCGCGGCTTGGCGCTGCTCGATCAACCATGCCGCTTTGCGCTGAGCCTCAGCCGTTTCGGCCAGTCGGCGCTCGTGCTCGCGCACCGTCTCCTCGGTCTGCTCGCGCTCCTGTTCGAACCCGCTCAACTCCCCGAATGCATGCTCGATCGCCCCCCGGACAAGGCGCTCGGCCCGGTCCGCCAGCTCGCCGACCGCCAACTCTCGCTGACGCTTGTCGCCCAGGGACAGCACGTGCTCGACGCCGTCTACGATCACCGTGCGCACTTCGCTCCAGGTTGTGGTCCAGATGCGCCCGGCACGCGCGGCCTCAAGCCTCTCCTCGGCACGCTTGCGCTTCTCGCGCGCCGCCGCGAGCTCGATCTCGATCTGCGCCAATTGCCCGATGGCCTGCTCGCGCTCGCCCTCCAGGCCCTCCATCTCGCGCTCCAGCTCATGCTGGTGTTCGCGGTCTATCTCTGCGAGCGCCGTCTCGAGCGCCCCTACGCGATCCCCGCTCGCCGCCTCCTCCGAGCCCGCCGGATCGTGTTCGCTGCCACCGTCTGGATAGGCATGCTCGAGCGCTCCCAGCTCGATCTCGATGCGACCCGCCCGCTGGGACACGGTCGCCGCGGTGGCCGCCGCCTGCTCGCCGCGTATCTGCAGTCGCTCGCGGGCTGAGCGAGCCTCATACGCCCGTCTGGCGAGCGCGTCGTGGCGTTCGGTGCGCTCCGCCAGCGCGCTCTCCGCCTGCCCACGCCGCTCGACGACGACCCGTAGGCGCGACTCGATCTGCTCGCGCGCCGCCCTGGCCGCCTGCACGCCTTCCTCGGCCTCGGCGAGCTCCTCGCGCCTGGCCCTGACAGCCTCACGGGCCAGCTCCCAGCGCGCCTGCAGCATCTGGTGCTCGAGACGCTCATGCAACTCGGCTGCCTCGGCCTGGCGCTTGAGCGGCCGCAGGCGGGTGCGCGCCTCGCGCTCCACATCGAGCGCCCTGTCGAGGTTCTCCTGGGTGCGCTCGAGCTTCAGTTGCGCGCGCCGACGCCGCTTGCGGTGCTTGCCGAGCCCGGCCGCCTCCTCGATCAGCAGGCGCCTGTCGCGAGGCTTGGACGTCACGATCGCCTCCACCCGCCCTTGGGATATGACCGAGTGGGTCTCCTTGCCGAGGCCCGTGTCGGAGAGCACCTCGATCACATCCGCGAGCCGGCAGCGTGCGCCGTTCAGCCGGTACTCACCCTCGCCCGAGCGGTCGAGCCGTCGCACGATCGAAATCTCGGCAAGCGGCAGATCCACAGTGCCGTCGGAGTTGTCGAGCACGAGCTCCACCTCGGCGGAGCTGCGCGCCTGAACACCGCGACCACCGCCGAAGATCACGTCCTGCATCGACTGGCCCCTGACCGCGAGCGGGGACTGCTCCCCCATCGCCCAAAGCAGCGCGTCGGTGACGTTGGACTTGCCCGACCCGTTCGGCCCCACCACGACGCTGACCCCCGGGCCGAAGTCCAGTTTCGTACGGTCGGGGAACGACTTGAACCCCTTCAGCGTGATCGACTTCAGATGCATCGGCCGACCCCCCGAGTCGCGTGACCCTCTCGAGTGTCGCTCATACCACCAGCTCCGCATCGGCACGCAGGGCAAGCCGGGCAAGGACGCAGGGAGCGAAGTGTGCTCTGCACATGAGCGACCGAGGACGCCGCCCGGCGCCGCCATGCGTGCCCATGCGGCTCATGCTTTCGCGAGGCTCTCTAGAGCCTCGTTGGCCGCCTGCTGCTCGGCATGCTTCTTGCTGCGGCCACGGCCTTTCCCGAGTGGCCTGCCATCCACCAGGGCCACCACCACGAACGTGCGGTCGTGCGGCGGACCGTGCTCGTCGGTCACCTCGTAGGCGATCGTCTCCCCGCGCCTTGCGAGCTGCTCCTGAAGCGCCGACTTGAAGTCGAGAGGATGCTCGAGCGCGTCCTCCATCTCCGGCGCAAACGCCTCCACCACAGCCTCTGCTGTGCGCTCGTAGCCGGCATGCAGATAGCACGCTCCGATCACCGCCTCGATCACCGAGGCGAGCACCCGCTCGGTCCCGAGCAGGCTCACCAGCCTGCCCTCCCCGTTCTCCGGCGCGGCCGCACGCAGGCGCTCTCCCACATGCAGGCGTTCCGCCACCGCGCGGCACGAGCGTCCCGATACCGCCTGCGCGCGGATCTTGGTGAGCCGCCCCGCCCCGAAACGCTCGGCTTCCAAGCGTGGGTAAAGGTGTGCGGTGACCGCCAGCGCGAGCACGCTGTCGCCGAGGAACGCGAGCCGTGCATAGGAGTCGCTGCGCCGTTCCGTCCAGGATGCATGCGTGAACACCTGCCGTGCCAACTCCTCCGGCAGTTCGTCGAGCAGCGACGTCAGCAGCGTCACCCCGCACTCGCTTTCCTGCTCAAGCATCGCTTGAGTGTGCCACGACGAAATCCACGGCTTGGCCGACCGTGAGGATCTCCGCGGCCTGCTCGTCTGAGATTCGCACCCCGTAGGTGTCCTCGAGCTCCTGCACCAGCGTATAGAGGTCCAGCGAGTCGGCCTCGAGATCCTCCTTGAAGCGGGTGTCCTCCATGATCTGGGCAGGCTCCACATCGAGCTCGTCGGCCAGGTGGGCCTGTATCAGGACGAACACTTCCTCGCGGGTCATTCGCCTGCCAGGCTAGCCGGATCGGCGGACACGGGGGCTCTCCTCAACGCTCCCGCGTCGCTCAGCGCCGCGTGCGTGGCCCCCACCACATCCTCGCGTGCGCCCCGCTCGGCGCGCACGATCGCCTGCGCGAAGCCACGCCTGCCGAAGCGTCCGTGCGGGATTACCGCAAGGCGACGCAACCCCAACAGGTACGCCCCACCCTGCCCTTCGGGGTCGATCTCATCGCGAAACCCTCGTAGCGACGGGCGCAACAGCATCCCGCCGAGCTTGCCGCGCAGCGACGAGCCGGCCGCGTCTCTGACGGCGCCGAGCATCGTCTGGGATACACCCTCCATCAGCTTGAGCGCGATGTTGCCGGTGAACCCGTCCGTGACGATCACATCGGCTGCTCCTCCCACGATGTCGCCGCCCTCGACGTTGCCCACGAACCGCAGCCCGCCGTCCGACGCGCGCTCGCGCAGCGCTGCGCCCGCCGCCAGCACCGGCTCGCTGCCGCGCTCGCGCTCCTCGCCGTTGGAGAGCAGCCCCACGCGCGGATGCTCGACGCCGAGCACCGCTTCGGCGAACGCGGCGCCCATGAGCGCGAACTGCACGAGGTGCTCGCCGCGTGCCTGGTCGTTGGCGCCCACATCGAGCAGCGTCACGGGACGGGCGGGCGGGAATCCCGGAATAGGGATCGGCAGGGCAAGCGCGGGACGGTGGATGCCGCGCGCCCGCTTCACGTTGAACAGCCCCGCCGCGAGCGCCGCTCCGGTGCCGCCCGCGCACACGAGCGCCTGTGCGCGACCTTCGCCCACCGCCCTCGCGGCCTGCACGATCGAGGCCTCCGGCGTCGAGCGAACCGCTCGCGCCGGATCCGGGCTCTTGGCCACCGACACCGGCGCATCTATGACCTCCACGCACAACCCCATGTCCCCAAACTCCTCGGCGGGGCCGAAAAGGAGCACGCGCACGCCCCGCTGCGCCGCCAGCCTCGCGCCCGCGGCGACCTCGCCGGCTCCCATGTCGGCGCCGTTGGCGTCGACTGCGACGACCACTTCCTCTGCTCGAGCGGACCCTCCGCTCACGAGCTAGTCGTGATCGTGGTCGTGATCGTGGCCGTGCGCCTCGGAGGCCACCACCTCACGACCCGCATACGTCCCGCATACGGGACACACACGGTGTGGTCTGCGCGGGCTGTGACAGCGCGGACACTCGTTCACCGTGGGCGCCTCGATCTTGTGATTGGCGCGGCGCAGCGCGGTGCGGCTGTGCGACTGCTTTTTCTTGGNNCTACTCGATCTTCAAGTACTCCAGCCTCGACCACCGGAACCTCATGCACTCCAGCCTCGGCCACCGGAACCTCGCGTACTCCAGCCTCGACTACTCGAGCTTCAACTCGCTCAGCTTCGCCCAGCGCGGATCGGGAGCGCGCTCGTGTGCGTGCTCGGGGCCGGCGGGGTCCAAATCATTCAGGTCGGCCGCACACACCGGGCACAACCCCGCGCAAT
>PLYX01000250.1:0-190 GCA_003151895.1 Solirubrobacterales bacterium | reverse complement strand
CCGGCTGCACCTCGTACCGCTCGCCTCCTAGCGTCAGTGGATCGACGTGCACCGCAAGCTCGAAACGTCGCCCCTCACCCGCGCTCAAGCGCAGGCTGGCGAGGTCGAGAACGTCCGTCACGACAGACATCCCCTCAGATTAGTGGGACGCCGGGGTCAGCCGATCTCGCGCAGCTCTCGCTTGAGCACC
>PLYX01000205.1 GCA_003151895.1 Solirubrobacterales bacterium | reverse complement strand
AGCGTGTTGAGCTTGCGGTCGTAGCCGAGTAGCTCCGCGAGGCGGCCGAAGTCGAGCAGATCCTGGTGGGCGAGCCGGCCGATCTGGTCCAGGGCGGAGGCGAACCCCTCGTCGGTGTGGTCGGCCAGGTAGTCCTGCACGAGCGCGGCCTTCTGGGCCGTGGTGCCGAGGATCGTCTCCTCGAGCTGCATCTCGATCAGGCGACCCTCGGTGCCGAGCTCGACGATGTAGCGCTCGATCTCCACCGCCATGCGGGTGACGAGCTCCGAGCGCTGCAGCACGGTGAGCACGTCGTGGAGCGTCACGCCCCCCTCGAACTCGAGCGCGGTGAGCCGCGTGGAGACCTGATCCAGGCGTTGGCGGTACTTGTCGAGCGTGGCGAGCGCCTGATTGGCCTTCGACAGCACGACGGTGATGTCTTCGAGGATGTACTTGGCCCCGTCCACATACAGCGAAACCACCTCGCGGCGCTGGGAGATCGCGATCACGAGCGCATCGGTCTGCTTGGAGACGCGCTCGGCGGTGCGGTGGCGGGTGCCCGTCTCGTGCGAGAGGATCGTGGGGTCCGGCATCAGCTGGACGTTGGCCATGGCGATCTTGGTGGCGTTGGTGCTGAGGATGATCGCGCCGTCCATCTTGGCCACCTGGTAGAGGAAGGCGGGCGTGTAGTCGATTTCGAGCTTGATGCCGCCCGAGAACAGGAAGCTGAGCTCCTCGGGATCGCCGATCACGATCAGACCGCCGGTGCGGGCGTGCAAGATGCTCTCGATGCCCTCCCGCAGCGCCGTGCCGGGAGCCACCATCTCCAGTGCCCTGACCAGTCCGGGCTCGGGTCGCGCGTCCGTGTCGAAGTCTTCGCCGGATCGTGAGGCCACAACTGGTCATTCTAGGGCATTTAGCCTTTTTTTATCGGCTCCCTGGCTATGCCGCCACCGAAGCTGGACGGGTTCTACCTACTGGAAGCGCAATCGAGAGGGCCTGGCGCAGGGTGGGGGCCTCGCGTGCCCCCTCACCGCTGCCGGCGGGCGCCAGCACGCCCGAGAGGCCGTGTCTGGCGGCCTCGGCCAGGCGGCGCTCGGGATGACCCACCCAGCGCAGCTCGCCGGTGAGACCAAGCTCGCCGAAGCACCCACATGGCGAGCCGTTCAGTGCCACCCCGCGGGCCGCTGAGGCCACCGCCAGCGCAATCGCCAGGTCCACCCCGGGCTCATCCACCCGCACCCCGCCGACGACGTTCACGAACACGTCACAACCACCCATGCCTACGCCCCCATGACGACCAAGGATCGCGAGCACGAGCGCAAGACGGTTTCGATCGAGCCCCGACACCACGCGTCGCGGCTGCTCGAGCTCGGATGTGGCCACGAGCGCCTGCACCTCCACGAGCAGCGGCCGTGAGCCCTCCATCGCGGCGAGCACCACGCTTCCGGGGGCGCGGGTGGCCTCCGCCACGAAGCGCGCGGAGGCGTCGANNAGCTCGCGGTAGGGACGCTCGCGCTCGCCCTCGAACTGCAAGACGCAGTCAACGATGTGCTCGAGCACCCTCGGGCCGGCCAAGGCCCCATCCTTGGTGACGTGCCCGACGAGCACCACCGCCGTGGAGCGCGCCTTGGCGAGGTCCATGATGCGGGCGGCCACCTCGCGCACCTGCCCCACCGAGCCGGGCGCGCCTGCCAGCTCGCCCGAGCGCAGGGTCTGAACCGAGTCGATCACGCACACGCTCGGAGCGTGCGAGGCGATCGCGTCGAGCACCGCGTCGAGATCGGTCTCGGCGAGCACGGGCACCTCCAAGGCGCTCGGCTGCAGGCGCTCGGCGCGCAGCCTCACCTGCTCGGCCGACTCCTCCCCGCTCACGTACAGCGTCTTGTGTCCGGCTCCCGCGATGTTGCCGAGCGCCATGTTGGTGAGCGTCGACTTCCCGATCCCCGGAGAGCCGCCGAGCAGCACGAGCGATCCGGGGACGAGCCCTCCGCCGAGCACCCTGTCGAGCTCGCCGATGCCGGTCTGAAGGCGGGCCACCGGCGCGGACGCGACCTGCGAGAGCGGCACGAGCGGCGCCGCGCGAGAGCCCGATCGCGACGTGCCCGAGCGCGTGCGAGAACCGCCGCTCTTGCCATCGGCGCCGGTGGTGGCCGCGCGCTCCTCCACAAGTGTGTTCCAAGCGCCGCACCCGGGGCACTGCCCGTGCCACTGGGCTGAGGAGATGCCGCATTGCGAGCAGACGTGAACGGTTTGGGCGCGGGCCATCGGCGCAGACTACGCGCCGCCCCCGACGGCCTCGCGCGCGCAGGGCGCAATCAGTCCCGGCCGACGACCTGGCTGCGGCGCTCGTACAGCATCACGTCGCGCCAGCTCCCATCCGCCGTCCTGCCCACCCGCTCGCGCTTGCCCACCAGGCGGAAGCCGCATATCTCATGCAGCGCGATCGAGCCCTCGTTCTCCAGGAATATGCCTGCTTGCAGCGTCCAGAAGCCCGCGCGCTCGGAGGACTCGATCAAGGCGCCCAGCAGCAAACGGCCGATGCCACGGCGGGCGTGGCTTTGATCGACGTAGACGCCGACCTCCCCCACCCCCCGGTAGACCGCACGAGCGGACACCGGACTGAGCGCCGCCCAACCGAGCAGCTCGCCCGACCCACCGCGCGCGACCAGGCAGGGATCGTCAACGCGAGCGGAACGCCACTGCTCCCATCTGGGAACCGTGTGCTCGAACGTCGCATTCCCGGTGGCCATCCCTTCACGGTAGATGCGTGCCACCGACGGCCAATCCTCAGCCGTCATCTGCGACACGGTCACGCGCGCCCGTCCCGCGTCGGCTGTGCGAGGCGAAGTGCTCAGCTCGCCCGGCCTACGGCTCGACCGGGTGCTCGTCGTCGTGATGCTCGTCGTCGCCCACGGGCAGCTGGTCGTGGTCGCCGCCCTCGGCGCCCACGCCCACCGGTGTCTTCTGCTTCTTGGGCTTGACGATCGTCAGGCGCACCTCGCCCTCCTCGCCGTCCGGGGCTGGGTTGACGACTACCGTGGCGCCTGGCGTCAGCTGCTCGCGCAACACGAAGTCGGCGAGCGGATCCTCGATGTAGCGCTGGAT
>PLYX01000023.1 GCA_003151895.1 Solirubrobacterales bacterium | reverse complement strand
ACCCACGGTTCATGCAGTAGACCCGTATTCCAATGACCGCGAGTACCGTGGCTCCGGCTGAGGTAAGACACGGGGGCTCATCGGGTAGGCCACGGGCACGAAGGAGGCTTCGTTGTGCTCGGTCATGCCCTCACCGGGAGCCCCACTGTAGCGGTCAATACGTTCAACGAATAACGCCGTGACTATGCTAGCGGCCTCATGTCACGAGTGACGGTGATGGATGTGACGCGCTCTGTCCATGGACAGAGCGCGTCTGTGTGTCTCGGACAGGCTGTGCCACACTTGGTCGGAGTCTCTAATAAGTTCTGCGTATGGTGATGGCTCACCTCGTCAATTCGGTGCGCACTCGGCGCAATGACGCCCGCCTCGATATAGGGCGCTCGCAGCCCCAGTGGCGACTCGCGGACCGAGTCGCAGTGGTTCTTGGATCACTACGAGGAGGCGGCAAGCCAGGTCGTTGATGTCTTCGCGTCGGAGGGAATCTCGCTGACGGATCGGCTGGTTGCCGACGTTGGCTGCGGCGATGGCATCATGGATCTTGGCGTCCTGCACAAGGCACGTCCACGCACGCTCGTCGGCTTCGACCTGAACCTGACCGACACGGAGTATCTGCGCCGCCAAGCACGCCAGGAGGGTGTGGACGACTCCGATTGGGCCGGACTGCGCTTCGAGCGGTCGGGGGTCGGCCGCTTGCCGGCGGAGGATGGGGCGTTCGATTTTGCTTTCTCCTGGTCGGCCTTCGAGCACATCTCGCGACCGATCGAGGTGTTGAGGGAGATCCACCGCATTCTCTCACCGGAGGGCGCATTTTTCCTGCAGCTATGGCCGTTCTACTTCTCCGCGAAGGGCTCGCATCTGTGGGAGTGGTTTCCCGAGGATCATCACCATCTGCAGCGCGCAGAGTCGGAGATCGTAGGAGAGCTTGAAGGAAGCGACCTGAAGTCGGCGGACTGGACCAAGATGATGAGCCGTGAGTTTCAGCATCTGAACCGGATCACGGTGGAGGAGTTGCAGCGCTCGATGCTCGCCGCCGGCTTTGCGGTGCGCCGTGTAGAGTTGATGACGAGCCCGGTGAGGCTGACCCCGGAGTTGGGGCGTTACTCGTGGCTGGACCTTGGCATCGGCGGGATCAAGCTGATCGCGACTCCCGGTTAGCCGATTCACCGGGAATCGAGGGCCCGGCTCATATCTCGTTCCCAACTGCGTCGTCCGTTCCGAGGAGCTCGACTGCTCGGCGCGCTTGGTCTCGCGCCGCTGTGCTGCTCGGCAGCTTCGTGGGGCTCCGTTGGCGCGCGTCGCGTCGAGGCTAACAATGTTGACAACGCACCCACGCCGACACAGAAGGCACGGCCGCGCTCGCTTGTGTCGGCAGGAGCAAACGGCAACTCAGTCTGCCACCGGCTGATTTTCACTGCTTGCGAACGACTACAAGGAACTCTCCTACGCCCGCTTGAAGTAGCTCAAGCGAAAACGGCAGGTCGAGAGCGGCCAAGAATCCAGCAAAGGTCACCGGCTCCCACACGTGAAAGTGTGGCCGTAGGCCTTCGGCTTCCATCTCCTCCACCCGCTTCGTCAGAATGTCATCACGGTGACCCTCGATGGAGCGTGCGCATTCTTCATAATGCTCGCGGCGCGACACTTGCGGGCCGTCGCGGTGATCTCGCAGCAGGTGCTCGATCGTAGTTCGCTTGCGGGGAGCATCAAAGCTATCGCGAGCGTCGGGCAGAGTTAGGTAGAGGACCCCTCCCGGTCTGAGTACACGCAGTTGGTGTTGGAGTGCGGCAATTGGATCCTCGACATGCTCAAGCATGTGGTTTGCCACGACAAACCCCAACGAAGCATCCTCGAACGAGGCTAGACGCGCCCCATCATCCACCACGTCTGGAACGACGAGAGGACGGCCTTCGCGCAGAGTGCCGTTGTAGGTCTCACGCAGCCCTGCTGCGTCCAGATGGTCGACATAGCGAACCCGAGCGCCGCGGGGCAGGCGCAGCGGGAAGTCCAGCGCTCCGATCTCGATTCCGTCGCCCCGCAGGAATCGCAAAGCGACATCCTCGCGAATCGTCTTACGGTCGGACGCGCCTCGGCGGAGAACTATGTCTCGCGCCTCTCGCTGACTACGCCGAAAGATATAGTTGAGCCGCGACCATAGCCGGCTATTTTCTTTTAGGATTGCTTTCACCCACCAACACTATCCAGGTAAAGCAGAGACGAATAAAGTGAACCGGCGAGACGACCCTTGGAGTCATCCGGCGACCATAGCAAGGCAGAGCATGTCGGCTAGTCGAAGACATAACGTCGTCGGGTCTGGAACCCGAAGGTTGCCAGGCGGCGCGTGCTGTCGTCGGACACGCCCCAGGGCGGATACTGGGCCTCGGGCGGGCTTCGAGCACGTTCCCGTGACGACTGCGCTGCTTAGCCGAACAACTCGACCGCGACGCGGTCGGGACCACGGCCGTCACGTGCTGACGGCTCATCGATGCCGTCGAAGGCGCGCAGAGCGGCGTCGAGCGAGCCTTGCGCGTGCTCCAGCGCTTGCTCGGCATCGCGGACGTTCGCCTCGGCCGATGCGTGACCGTCCACGTCGGCCAGTGCGGCTCGCACCCGTTCGGTGAGGACCCGCTCCGCGATGTCGGCCGTGATCGCCATGCGATGCTTGCAGTTCTCGACTATCAGACGGTCGACGAGCTGCGCGAGGCGCTCGAGCGGCTACCGGCAGCGGCAGGCTGATCTGACGCGCACAGCGGCCGCGGCGTACGTGCCGCCGTCGCTGCGCTCAGCGAGCCGCGGGCTCGGATGTCGCCTCGCGCTCGGCGGGGCGCG
>PLYX01000048.1 GCA_003151895.1 Solirubrobacterales bacterium | reverse complement strand
GATCCTCCTGTGGGGCGGGGACGTGAGGTTAGTAGCGTAGCCGACGCGATGATGCGGGGCGCGGCGCGAAGTCTGCGCCGCGGGGAGCGTCAGAGGCTTGTGGGGTGACGAACCGTGAAGCCGCTGTTGGCGGGCCGCAGCGGACGCCAGCGGGGACCCTGCTGGTTGGTGGGGTCGTCAGCGGCGCTCGTGTCCAGGCGCAGGCCCGCCACGGTCATGTACGCGTGGCCGGGGTTGGTGAACACCGTCACCCAGGTCCCGACGCCACCCAATCCCCACACCATGAATTCGGAGGAGTCCTCCGGCGTCGTGAGCAGGCTGGCGCCGTGCAGCGCGAAGGAGACGGTGCCCGAGCAGTCGTAGCCGGGCGAGACGAACGATGCGTGACCACCGCCGAAGATGTAGGGCAGGCCGATGATCTGGTCGCCTGCCCAGACGATCTCCTGGACGGCGAGCGGGGCAGACATCGGGGCTGCCGCGAGGCCGTCTACCACGCGTGCGGTGTGGCCCGGGACGAGCAGCTCGGGCTTGGTGTCGGCGAGAACCCCGACCGCGCTTCCGCCGGTCACCGGCTTCAGTTCGCCGGGTGTTTGAGTCGACACGTAGGGGACGATCTGCCCCGTTGCCGTCTTCTGGTAGACGGGCCCCCTGTAGGGGAGGCTGGTGGAATGCGAGGTGACGGGCGCCGTGTGGGGCTTGGTGGCGGGAGCCTTGACCGTGGGGGCGGGCGCCCCGCCGGCGGCGACTCCGCCGGTGGCGGCGGTCGCCGACACGGGTGTGCCGACCACGAACAGCATGCAGAAAACCGTTGAGCCGAGGGCTCGGAATCGCACAGCAACCTCTTTCGTCGGCCTGCGGGGTTAGCTGACGGGCTAGCGCTGAAAGAGCCTGCGCTTCTCACGGATTACCGTGGGATTCGCCCCAACAACTTGGGTCCCCCGTTCCTTGGCTTCTGGCCAAGGATTCGGCGTTCGGGGCGGCAGGCTATCAGAGTGCAACGACGGTTGCACCGGATGGACAGCTTTGCGGCGGTTTTCCCCGCAAACACGGCGATTCTGGGTGGCTGATTGCAGCCGGAGGGACCCTCGACGTCCGACCTTGGCACCGGAATGAGCCACCCCGGGGCGCCGCAGCCGTCGGGGGCGGCGGGTAGCGTGAGCCTCGCATGCGTGCCCCCTCTCTGCGCCTCATGGTCGTCGCGCTCGCCCTCTGCGCAGCTCTTGCGGGATGCGGCAAGGCACTCTCGCCCCCGGCGGTCGAACACGGCGCGGGGCCGGTGGCAGCCGTCGGGGCACACGGCGCCGGCGGGCTCTCCACGAAGAACACCACGCGCCTCGGCGGCTCGGACAGCACAATCGACGCGGCCGCGGTGGCGCTCGCCGTGTATCCCGGCCCAACAGCGACCACGCGCCCGCAGGCGGTGGTGTTCGTGGACAGCGCCGACTGGCCGGCTGCGCTTGCGGCGTCCGTGCTCGCCGGGGCTCCCCTGCACGCGCCGCTGCTGTACAGCGACGGGAGCACGCTGCCCGAAGCGAGCGGGCAGGCGCTGCGTGCGATGGCGCCGACAGGGACTGGGGCGCTGGGACCGACGGCAGCCGGCGCGCCAGGCCGCGCGCAGGTGATTCAGATCGGCGCCACCGCAACGCCGTCGGGCTACCTCACTCGCTCGATCACCGGCAAGGACGCGGCGGCGTTGGCGGTGGCGATCGAGCGCGTGTCGAGCGGTCTGCGCGGACGCACCCCGAGCAGGGTGATCGTGACGGCGGCCGACGGAACGCCCGCGCTGACGATGCCGGCGGCCGGCCTGTCGGCGCAGACGGGCGCGCCGATCCTGTTCGTGGAGCGGTCCGAAATCCCGCCGAGCACCACGGCCGAGCTTCGGCGGCTCGGGAAGATCTCGATCTATCTGGTCGGTCCGAGCACTGTCGTCAGCGACAACGTGGCGAGGGAGCTGGGGCGCTACGGCACCGTGACCCGCATCGCCGGCGCCACCCCGGCGACGAACGCGATCGCGGTGGCGCGCTTCACCGACGGGTCGTTTGGGTGGGGGGTGGTGGAACCGGGACACGGGCTGGTGTTCGCAAACGTGTCGCGGCCGCTCGACGGGCCCGCCGCGGCGCCACTGTCGGCGATCGGCGACTACGGCCCATTGCTGCTGCTCGAAAGCCCCCACGAGCTGCCCTCCACGCTGAGCGGCTATTTGAGCGACCTGCAGCCCGGCTCGCCGCCGTCGGGGCCGGTGCACGGCGTTTACAATCACGGCTGGCTGATCGGGGACGAAAGCGCGATCTCCGCCACCACCCAGGCCCAGTTGGACTCGATTTTGGAGATATCCTCCCGCCCGGCAACCGAACCAGCCGTCGCCGCCCCCACCACGCCCTCGAGCGAACCGACACAGACCACCGGACCATGAGCCAAGCCGAGAACCCGAACCGCCTGCTCAGAGAGCGTTCCGGCGAGGTGAGCGTGGAGGACGTGCGCGAGCTGATGGGCGCTTCCACCCCCCACTTCGCCCTGCAGCTGCGCAACCGCATCGCGCGTCTGATCGCGGGGCTGCCCGACGGCCATCCCGCGCGCGTGGAAGGCGAGCGGGAGATCGCGCGCCTGGAGCGACTCGGCCTCACTGGCGAGACGCGCGGCGAGGGTGGTAACGAGGGCGAGCGACCGCTGCCCTCGCTCAGCCTCGGCTAGGGCCCTCTCTCAGCCTCGGCCGGCGGCCCGCGCGCGAGCGTCCAGGAAGCGCGTGCGCAGCACTCTGAAGAGGATCACGAACACGGCGATGTCCACGGCGAACATCGCGACGTTCAAGAGCTGGGATGGCTTGGCGAGGAACGTGTACCCGAGCACGACCACCGAGTGCAACACGATGACGGGCAGCAGGGCCAAGAGCAGCGTGTGAGAGCGAAAGCCGCTGGAGTGCTCTCGCCAGGTGACCTCGATCGTGCCGAGCGAGACGGCGGCGATCCCGACGAGCAGCAGCGGCCCACCGGAGGAGGGGCCGTGACGTAGTCGAATCACGGCGAGCACGAATGCGACCGCTCCCGCGAGGATCAAGAGCTCCGAGAGCGGCAGCGGGTGCCACGGCGCCTGCGGGCGCTTGCCGAACGTCGTTTGGGTGGACACCGGCGCGCGCGGCTCGGAGCGCGGCTTGCGTTGACGGCGGGAGGGTGACTGCTCGCGCGGCTCAGACTGGGGCGGCCCGGCGGACTGCGACCCACTCGGACGCGGCTTGCGGGAACGACCGCGCGGACCCCTGGTGTGACTTGCCATGGGGCTAGGACCGGGGCCGGGGTCCACAGTGAGCCATTACGGTCGATCCTAGCGTCAAGCGTCTAACCTGGGCCGCTATGGACGGGCCATCGAGCACTTGGGAGCGCGTGGCGGGCCTGCCACTCCACGTTGAGGCGTATGAGCTCGAGCCCTTGCGGGCACTCGTGTCGAGCGAGTTCGAGCGCAAGAGCACGGTCATCCGGCTGACGGGCGGAGGGCACGAGGGCGAGGGCGAGGACGTGACCTATGACGCCGTCGACCACGAGATCCTCCAGGAAGCCGGCGCAATCGTGCCACTCGCGGGAAACTGGACGATCTCCTCCTTCTGCGAGTACGTCTCGGCGCTCGACCTGTTCCCGCAGGAGCCCCAGCGCGAGGTGTCTCGGCGGTATCGCACCTGGGCGTACGAGTCGGCGGCGCTCGATCTCGCGCTGCGCCAGTCGGGCACGACGCTGCACGAGGTGTTGGGTCGCACACCGGAGCCGGTGCGCTTCGTTGTGTCGCTGCGTCTCGGCGAGCCGCCCAGCATGGATCCGTTGCGCAGGCGCCTGGACGCCTACCCGTCGCTGCGCTTCAAGCTCGACCCGACCAGCTCGTGGGGCGAGGAGTTGATCGCCGAGCTGGTGGCGAGCGGCGCGGTTGAGTCGGTGGACTTCAAGGGCTACTACTCGGGCTCGATCGTCGACCAGGCGCCCGACCCGGTGCTCTACCGGCGCGTGGCCGAGGCGTTCCCAGACGCGTGGATCGAGGACCCAGCGCTCACGCCCGAGACCGATGCGGCGCTGGCGACGCACCGCGAGCGCTTCTCGTGGGATGCTCAGGTCCACTCGGTGGCGGACATCGAGGCGCTCCCGTATCCCCCGCGGATGGTCAACATCAAGCCGTCGCGACTCGGGGGGTTGCGCAACCTGCTCGACGCGTTCGACTACTGCGCGGAGCGCGGCATCGGCAACTACGGCGGCGGGCAGTTCGAGCTCGGCGTGGGTCGCGGCCAGATCCAGTACCTGGCTTCGATCTTCCACGCGGACGCCCCGAACGACGTGGCGCCGACCGGCTACAACCTGCCGGAGCCCCCGGCGGGCCTGCCGCAGAGCCCGCTCGCGCCGGTCCCTTCGGCGCTCGGGTTCCGCTGGGGGTAGCGGCGAGCGCCCTCTGATCAGGATGAGGGCAAGTCGAGTCGGTGGGCGTGCTCGATTTGGCGGGCCTGCACTTCGTCAACCCCTGCCTCTTCGGCAAACGTGGCCCACCGCGCGACCGCCGCGCCGACCTCCCCCACTATCCGCTCGGCACGGCCACGCTTCATCGCGGCGGTCCCAGCACAGGCGCGGAAGTCGGCCATGGTGAAGGCGTCGCGCTTGCCATTCATCGACATCTGGTGCGTGGCTGTCCACACGCCGCTTGGCGCATAGGAGTAGGTGACGTCGAACGCGGGCGAGAGCGCCCAGCGCCCCCGGCGGTCCATCAAAAAGGCGATGTTCTTGACGTGATCGTCCTGGTTGCGAGCGACAATGTTGAACGCCATCCGTCGAAACTGCTGCTCGACCGCGCTCATCGGAAGACCGAGTCGGCGTATGACCAGCAGGGCCTGCTCGTAGGAGTGCGCCCCGGCGAGGTTGAAGTCGTAGTGCGCGAGAGCGCCGAGGGATTGCATGTGCAGCTTCCCGCCGTCGTCGAGACGGTCGAAACGCCTGGTCATGAAGTGTCGACGTCCGTTCTCTTCGAGTAGCCGGCATTCGGTCATTAGGACACCCGCCTCGCGAGCCATCTTCGAATAGGCGTACTCGATCGCTCCGTAACCCCGCGGATCCTCGAGCTCCTTGTCGCGGTTGCCACTGACTCCGTCGAACTTCAGCAGCCAGTACTGGAAGCCTGGCCCGGCCTCGATCTGACCGGAGCGAACGGCCTGGGTGAGGGGGTTCCAGGCGATCACGGCCTTGGCGCGCGCACCCCCGGCGGACGTACCGACGCTGAGGATGTCTCTCAGGGCCTCGTCCCGGCCGGCCTCCGTGAGCGACGCCACAGGATCCTCCCGCCGGGCGAGCACTTCCGATGCAAGCTCCACAAGAGCGTCGACGTGGATGTCCCTTGCGCGTGACTGTCGCGGCCCTAGGGTGGGGGCGAACTCGAGCGCGCCCATCCCGCGCGGGCCGATGTAGCAGAGGCGCTCCACCGCGTTGAAGCTCTCCGGGGCGCGCCCCTGGGTGGCCAGCCAGGCGTCGATCAGCGCGTTGCCGTACCTGTCGGGGAGCGAGTCGGCGAGCAGGCCGGGCAGACCCCGAAAGGTTGGCCGGCTCAGCGACCCGAACGCGTATGGCTCGGTCCTGAGCCGCATCGTCATCGGGGAAAGCTCGATACCGCTGCGGGTGAACGCCGGGGTGTACTGGAAAGCCGCGACGGTGTCCCCCGCTTCCAGCGAGACGGCTCCGATTTGGCGACCCCAGAGGTTCACCGAGGCGATGGTGCTCACGGCGAGCGCTCCGTGGGCTCATCCCCCCAGGTCCAAGCGTCGGGGCCCTCGACGTGCTTGGCGGGTGCCGCCCGCCGGCGCTGCTTGCCGCGCAACTTCAGGAGCTCCAGTGGACTGGGGGTGGACTCGGGCACGAGGCGGTCCAGCCCGTCCAGGAGGCCCAACACCCTCAGGACGCGGATAAGGCTGGGCAGCCTCGCGGACCGGCCGGCCTCCATGCGCTCCAACGTGGCGCGCCCCACTCCGGCTTCAGCCGCGAGCTGCCCCTGGGTGAGGTTGCGGTCCAGTCGTGTGCGGGCAAGGCGCGCTCCGAGCTCGATAAGCACAGCCTCGTCCGTGTTTTGTTGGGTGATCCTCATAAGGCATCATGGATGAGTTGTTGTTGGCAGAAAGTGTAGTTTATCCCTCGATCATAAGGGATCATATCAGATTATGTCAAAATGAAAGTCCTCATTGATGAGGCATCATAGACAATATCCATGTTTATCCATCACTTTCGATGCATATCAGCTCTACTTGGCCTGGCGCAGCAACTTCTCTGGCGCGCGCCGGTTGGGAGGTCCATAGTGGGCGCCGCGGCCGACAGGCTCGGCCACGGCGCCCTGTGAGAGCCGTACATGGGTCGCGGTGCCGGCTCCCTTCGAGCGCCGCGCCGAATAGGGAGAGGGCGTGGCGCTCGAAAGGTTGCGCTGGATGGCGTATGTGGCTCCCGCCGCGCCATGCGACGGGAGCCACGGCCGGTAACGTGCTTCGATGCTCCTATTCGCTTGCCTTCACGGCCGGCGCGTATGCGCTTTCCAGTTTGCCGGTGAGGATCGCGGTGTTGTGCCCCGCCGCAGCGGGCACGCCGAGAATCGAATCGACCAGCGGATCGACCAGGAACGAGAAGAACCCGCCGCAGCCGGTGGCTGCCGGCGCCGCGAACGCGTTGTCCACCAGCGAGCCTCCGCTGAGTACGATCAGCGCGCCTCCTTCCTCGATTTTCAGTTCACCCGCGCTGCCTTTGATCGGTTTGTTCGGCGCGGGAGGACTCGTCGTCCCGGTCGTGAGATTCAGGACGATCGGGTTGGATTCCGAGCCCACGTAGCAGCTGCTGCCGAGGAACGGATTGCTCAGCTTGACCTTCACCGGCAGCTGGAGCGCGAC
>PLYX01000073.1 GCA_003151895.1 Solirubrobacterales bacterium | reverse complement strand
GCCTTCTCGAAGCGGGCGCGCTTCTTGGACATGATGAGGCGTCCGTCTTGGTCCTCCTTCGTGAGGACCATCGCATCGACCTCCTCGCCGAGCGACACCTCCTCGCGGGGGTCCACCGACTTGCGGATCGACAGCTCGTTGGCGGGGATGACCCCCTCGGACTTGTAGCCGATGTCGACCAGCACCTCGTCCTTGTCGATGCGCACGACATTGCCCGTCACGACCTCGCCCTCCTCGAAGGGCTGCATCGTGGCGTCGTAGTTGGGGACTATCTGACCATCGATTTCCAGAAGAAGTCCGTTTGACCCCTCGACCACTTGGGCCAGGGGATTCTCGATCATGGTTTGCACCGGTGGAAGCCTAGCGCAGCCACGCCACGCGGGGCACGGACCCCGCGCTACCCGCGCGGGGCACGTCAGAATTGGTGGGGTACCTATCATTGGCGACCCTATGCCTGTGAGAGCGACCAAGCGCGGCGCGCAACGCACCCCGCTGCAGCGAGACTGTGACGTGCTCGTGTGCGGCGGGTCGTTCGCCGGTCTCGCGGTCGCGCGCGAGCTGTCGGGCACAGGCGCGCGCGTGCTCGTGATCGATCGCTATGAGATCGGCGAGCGCCAGACCTCGGCGTGCGGGATCCCCACCTGCTGGCTCGAGGCTCTCGATCTGCGGGGCTCGCTGCGCCAGACGTTCGACGAGCTCGTGGTGCACACGCCGTGGACCACGGCGTGCTGGCAGCTTCCATGGACGTTCTCGACGTTCGACTACCGCGAGCTGTGCGCACTCTTGTGGGAGCAGGCTCACCCGAGCGACGCCGAGTTCGAGACGAGCACGGTCACCGGTCGCAGCGGGAACACCGTTCACACCGACCGTGGTGACTTGACGGCGCCGTTGATCATCGACGCGCTCGGCTGGCGGCGGGTGCTCTCAAACGACACCGCGATCCAACCCCCCAACGCACGTATGTCACGCGGCCTTGAGATCCACCCGCATGGCGCGGGTGAGGAGCTGGAGCTGTGGATCGACCCGAAGTACGTGAGAGCGGGCTACTCGTGGAGCTTCCCCGCCGGAGACGAGTTGCGCGTGGGGGTCGGCTCGTTCTGGCCATCCCACCACGTCAAGGAGCCGACCGTGCGACTCGCGAACGATCTGGGCCTGCCGGCTATCAGCTATCAGGGCAATTGGATCCCCCACGAACTGCGCCCCGCCGTCGAGGACGGCGTGTTCTTCGTGGGCGACTCGGCGGGACACTGCCTGCCGCTGACCGCGGAGGGGATCCGCACGGCCCTGTATTTCGGCCTGGCGTGCGCCCGCGAGCTGCGCCCCGTGCTCGACGGCCACGCCACGCGCGAGGATGCGCTGGCGCGCTACGGCGCGTTCTCGGACTCCCACGAGCGCAAGTACCGCTGGCTCTTGAACACGCAGCGCGCGGTCGGCCGCCTGACCCCAAGCCGAGCCGTCACCGCGATGGCCCGCATTCTCGCCTCAGAGCGCGCGTGCGCGTGGGCGTTCAACCACTACCTGGAGATCGCCCCGCCGTCGTTCGTGGGCGCGGGATCGCGTCGTCCGGTAGCGCCTGTGCGCATACCGGCGCCGGCAACGGCGTGAGCCTGACGACAGGCTTGCCCCTGCGTGTTATGACAACGTCCTCACCGGACAGAGCAGCGTCCACGAGCCGTGAGAAGATCCTCTTGGCCTCGGTGATGCCAACGCTGATCGACATGTGTGGCACTTTACCCACAATCTCATTTCGATCCACGCCAACAGACCGACCTTGGCTCGCACCTGACAGCGCTTGCGTCAGGCAATCAGGCCGATGACGAATCCGAATCCTCCCAGCTACCAGGCGTGATCTCCAGGTAGCACATGTCCACGCGCATACGGTCTATGGCCCACTCGAACAGCGCCCGGCCCAGCCCGTAACGACGCGAGAGCGCCTGCTCGGCGATCGGCTCCTCCCGTGAAGACATGGTCCTGGCGGTCGCCTCGAACGGGGATCCGAGCGGCTTGCCTCGTACCGTGCAGGGCGCCACCAGCACGCGCGGGTCGCGCCGCAGGCGCTTGATCTTGCCGGCGGCGCGCTCGCTGCGCACGTAGAGACGACCGTCTGCCTCCGCCGCCCAGACTGGCGTCGGCACGGGCGTACCGTCGCGACGGAAAGTGACGAGCAACGCGCGCTTGTGGGCGCGCACGTCCACGACAGAGCCGGTGCGGGGGGCTTCAAGGATCGTGCGCGCACCCCGGGGCGCAGCGCGCGCGGCGAGGCGAGCCGCGGGCAACGCTCCCGGCGGCCGTCGCCCCGGCACCGGGTGCGCTCCCAGCCGAGCCACGAGCACCTGCGAGTCATTGACCATGCGATACCTCCTCGGGAAGATGATCCAGCACGTCAACTAACCTCCGGATGCCCTCCTCGATCGCGGGCTCGCTGAGTCCCGCATAGCCGAGCACCAGCGCATCGGTGTGGCGCGGCGGGTCGATCGCGTGCAGGCTGAGCGGATAAACGCCGACCGAGTGCTCGGCCGCACGTTCGAGCAGACGCTGTGCGTTGACGGCGCGCGGCAGGCGCACCAGCGCGTGCAGCCCCGCCGAGATGCCGCCGACGCTAGCGCCCGGGAGGTGCCGCGCAACCGCCGCGATCAGCGCGTCACGGCGATCACCGTTACGGCGGCGGGCCTTGCGCAGGTGGCGGTCATACGCGGCGGTGTCGAGCAACCGCGCAAGCACTAGCTGCTCAAGCGTTGGCGAGCCAAGGTCATCGAGAAGCTTCGCTTCCACGACAGCGTCCACGAGCGACGCCGGCAGCACGAGCCAGCCGAGCCGCAATCCGGGCGCGAGCGTCTTCGACGCCGTTCCCAGGTAGACGACTCGATCGGGTGCGAGACCCTGGATGGCGCCCAGAGGAGCCCTGTCGTAGCGGAACTCGGCGTCGTAGTCATCCTCGATCACAAGACCCCCGGCGCGCGCCCAGTCCACGAGCGCGGCGCGGCGTCCCGGGGAGAGCACCACACCTGTCGGGCATTGATGCGCCGGAGTGGTCAAGACCACCGGGGCGTTTATGGCGGACACATCCACACCCTCCTCGTCCACCGCCACCCCCCGCACCTCAAGCCCTGCGTACGCGAGCACCGCGCGATGCGGCGGGAGGCTCGGATCCTCGACCGCGATCGCGCCGACGCCCCGGCGGGCCAGTGCGCGTCCGAGCAGGGCGAGACCTTGTGTGGCGCCGGAGCACACCACGATCGAGTCCGGCTCGACCACCACGCCACGCACCCGTCGCAGGTAGGTGGTGAGCGAGCCACGCAGCTCGCGAGTGCCGCGCGCGTCGGGGTAGGCAAATATGCTGGGAGGCGTGGAGGCGAGCACCTCGCGCATCGTGTGCAGCCACAACGACCGCGGGAAGGAGCCCAGATCGGGAGCTCCCGGGAAGAAGTCGAAGCGCAGAGTGCGTCCGGGGGGCTTCGACGTGGCCGGCGCTGGAGCGCCCGCGGTCGCCGCCACATAGGTGCCGGCGCCGGAGCGAGACACCAGATAGCCCTCGGCGAGCAGCTGGGCGTACGCCTCGACCACGAGCCGGCGAGAGACTTCGAGATCGCCGGCCAGCGCACGTGAGGAGGGCAGGCGGGTCCCCGCGGCCAGCGTTCCGTCGCGTACAAGCTCGCGCAGGCGACTCTCCAACTGCACACGCCGACCACTCCCAGCGTCGCCCTCGCGCAGCCGGATCAGCAGCTCAGGACCATAACTGGTACCCATATCTTGCGTCATACTGGTCCTTCTCTGGGGTCCACTACTCGATAGAGTAGCGGCATGCCACACACCCAGGCAAGCTTCGCACCGACGAGGGCAAGCTCTATCTCTGTGGTTCAGGTGGGCCTGGTTGCGTTCGCGCTCTACCACTTCGCGATTGCCGCTCTGATGGTGTTCGCGCCACACACCTTCTTCACCGACGTCGGGCCTTTCGGCGCTCAGAACGACCACTACCTGCGCGACACGGCCACCTTCAACGCCGCGTTCGGAGTCGCGCTCGCGATCGCCTACAGGCGGGTCCAGTGGCGCACGCCGATCCTCTGCTGCGTCGCCGTCCAATTCGCCCTGCACTCGGTCAACCACCTGGTTGACATCGGCGCCGCCCACCCCCATTGGCTCGGCCCGGCGGACTTCATCTCACTCTCGCTCGCAACCGCCGTGCTCGTGTGGCTTGCGCGCGAGTCAACGCGACCGCTGGAGGCACAACGATGACCCGTATCGAGGGCGCACAAGCAAAATGGAACAAACCGCTGCTGAGGGTCGTCTACTGGATGACGCGACGACACATCCGCGGGATTACCGAGCGCGAGACCGAACGGGCGATCGAGCCGGCAGAGGTCTACGGCCACCTTCCGGGGCTGCTCATAGGTTACGGCATGTTCGTGAGTGCGGCCGAGAGAACGGGCCGGATCGACCAATGCCTCAAGGGGCTGGCGACTGTCAAGGCGGCCACCTTGACACATTGCGAGTACTGCATCGACATCGCGTCCTCGGCCGCGCGCAAGGCGGGGCTCAGCGACGCGCAACTGCTGGCCCTCCCGCACTATCGGGAGAGCGATCGATTCAACGATCTGGAGAAGCTGGTCCTCGACTATGCAGTCGGGATGACCCGCACTCCGGTGAAGGTCCCCGACGAGCTGTTCGCGGCGTTGCGCGAGCACTTCGACGAGCGCCAGCTCGTGGAGTTGACAAGCGCGATCGCCATCGAGAACCTGCACGCACGCTTCAATGCGGCGCTCGACATCGGCGCCGCCGGCTTCACCGATGGCATGGTGTGCGCAGTGCCCGACACGAGCCTCGGGTCCAGCGCCCCAGAGAAGCATGCGGTCGAGCCGGGGCGCCTTCCAAGCGGGTCGCCGGTAGCCACATAAAGGTCGGCGCCACTGGGCTGAGCAATCTCCCGGTCGCGATACGCGAGCACCTTGCTCCACGTTTGCGAGCAGGTCTGCTCCACGTTTGCGAGCAGGTCTGCTCCACGTTTGCGAGCAGGTCTGCTCTACGTTTGCGAGCAGGTCTGCTCTACGTTTGCGAGCAGGTCTGCTCTACGTTTGCGAGCAACATTTCCCTACCGCCGGGTTGTGAGTAGGGATGAAGCAAGCCTCAAAAGGGGATGCTCTATGATTGCGAGCAAATCTGCTCTATGATTGCGAGCATGAATCCTTTCCGTTACAGCGAGCCGGTTCCGGTCGAAGATCTGATCAACCGCGACGACGAGACACAGAAGCTGCTTCGGCGCGCAGACGAGTCCAATAACAGTCGGATCGTGGCGCCACGTCGCTTCGGCAAGACTTCGCTGCTGCGCCGCGTGATGCACGAGACCCGCAACGTGGGCTGGGCGACGGTCTACGTCGACTTCTTCGGCGTGCTCACTCTCGCCGACATCTCCCAGCGCATCGAGCGTGCGTATGCCGAGCAGCTGGAGGGACGGCTTGCGAGCTGGTTCGCGGGCGCAAGACGGATGCTGCGCCCCACGCTACGTGCCGGCGGCGGTCCACTCCCCGGCAGCGTCGAGGTCACACTCGAAGCTCAGGCCGAGTCGCCGCTACTCGACAGGCTCGCGCTACCGCGCCGCCTCCACGAGCGCCACGGCACACGTACACTTGTCATCTTCGACGAGTTCCAGGATGTTCTCGCCGCGACGGATCGTGCTGACGCGGTGATCCGCTCAGAGATCCAGCACCACGGCGATGCCGCCAGCTATATATTCGCCGGCTCGCACGTCGGCATGATGCGCGAACTGTTCGCCAATCCCCGTCGCGCCTTCTACGGTCAGGCGGCTCCGGTCGAGTTGCCGCCGCTGACGGCCGAAGACGTCGCTGTCTACATAGCGGCCCGCTTCCAGCGCACGGAGCGCGACATTGGCATGGCGCTCGATCCACTGCTCGCGCTCGCCCAAGGACATCCGCAGCGGACGATGCTCCTTGCCCATACAGTGTGGGAGCTGGTCCCTAAGGGAGAGAGCGCAACCGAAGAGACTTGGCGGGCCGCTTATGAGCGTGCAATCCATCAGGTGAGCGACGAGCTGCGCACCACCTGGACCGCGTTGTCGACAAGTAACCGGCGTGTCCTGACCGCGATCGCCGAGAACACGACGGCCCTCTACGCCGCCGGCCGCCGCCACGGGGGCTCACGCGGTGGCGCTGTCAACACGGCCATCCATGGGTTGCGAGACCGCGGTGAGATATCCGAGGACACTTCGACCCGATCCGGCTACCGCCTGACCGACCCGCTACTGGCGGCATGGATCGTCGATGGGCGGGCCGGCACGTAGCGCCCGCCTCGCTAACGCCGCACCACCAGCAGCACCCCGACCACGAGCAACACAAGCCCGACGATGCGCTGCGCGCCGATCGGCTGCTTGGCGATCCCGAGCAGGCCGAAGCGATCGATCACGACGGCCGCCGCAAGCTGACCGGAGATCACGATCGCGGTGAGGCCGCTGACGCCGAGCGTGCGCACGGTGAGGATCGCCACCGTCACATACACAGCGCCGAGCAGCCCTCCGACAAGCGCCCACCAGGGCGCTTTGCCGGCGCTGCCGAAACTCCCCAAGCCGCCGTAGAACAACGAGGCGATCAGCACGAGTGCGATCGTGCCCACCACGAACGAGAAGGCGGCCGCCTGTACGGCCCCAAGCTCACGCCCGAGGCGCGAGTTGACCGGCGCCTGCATCCCGACGAGCACGCCCGCGACCGCGGCGAGCGCGACCGCTAGCCCACGAGTCACGCGGGCCCTCGCGTACGTCGACGCGCGTCGTGCCCGCGACAGCGCGACGACCGGTCGCGCTCACCCATCACTTCGCCTCCAGCCAGTTGCGTCCCACGCCGACGTCGACGGCCAGCGGCGGGGAGTGCTCCCACACGCCCACCATTTCGCGTTCGATCAGCTCGCGTGCCGCGTCGGTCTCCGCGGGCGGCCCTTCGAACAGGAGCTCGTCGTGGATCGTGAGGATCTGCTTGGTGGCAAGGCCGCTGTCTCCCAGCGCGCTGTGACAGCGAACCATCGCGAGCTTGATGATGTCGGCGGCGGTGCCCTGGATCACGGTGTTCACAGCGAGGCGCTCGCCGAGCATGCGTACCTGGTAGTTGCGCGCCTGCAACTCCGGGATCTGACGGCGCCGGCCCCACAGCGTCGTGACGTAGCTCTCTTCTTTCGCGCGTTCGATCGTCTCGGCCATGAACGCCGCCACGCGCGGGAAGCGCTCGAGGTAGGCGTCGATGAACTCCTTGGCCTCCTCGCGCGGGATGTTCAGGCGGTCGGCGAGGCCGAAATCGGAGAGGCCGTAGACGATCCCGTAATTGATCATCTTGGCCTTCGAGCGCATACCGGGGTCGATCGCGTCGGGCGCGACCGCAAACACCTGCGACGCGGTAGCGGTGTGCACGTCTTCACCGCGCACAAAGATCTCCTTCAGCACGGGCTCCTCAGCAGCGTGCGCGAGCACGCGCAGCTCGAT
>PLYX01000141.1 GCA_003151895.1 Solirubrobacterales bacterium | reverse complement strand
AGCACGAACAGGCCGACGATCAGCAACGTCGGGCCGAAGCCGAGCAGCAGCTCGCTCAGCAGTGAGGTGCTCTGGGCGGTCGACTTGGCGTTGACTTCGACTCCCTTTTCCTGGAGCAGAGCGGCAAGCTGGCTGCCGTTCCAGAAGCTCGGCACCTCGGTCGCGAACAGCGTGCTTGGTGTCGCCTTCTTGTCCGTGGGCGGATAGCGCAACTTGCCCTTGAATGTGCCCTGGATCGTGTCGCCCTTGGAGGAGATCGACTTCACCTCGCCGCTCCTCACCTGTTCGAGGAAGTACGGGTTGAACGACACGGTCACCCGCGGCTGGCTGGATGCGGGCGCGAAGAACAGGACGGACAGCCAGTTGAGCGCGATCAGGGCCAGCACGAACCACAGAAAACCGGGTCTACGGTGTGCCGGGGGCCCCTTCGGCGCCTGCTCCGGCGTGCCGCGCCCGTCGGGCGCGGGCGACACGTGCCAGCCGCGCTTGTCGCGCGGCATCGGCGGATGCGTGCTCGCTTCACTGACCTTTACGCGATCGGGCTCCTGCGGCGTTTGATCGAGCACCGCGCCAATGCTACGCACCTGTGCCTGAGAGCACGGCCGACGCATGTCCTGAGAGCGCGCTCAGTAAAAATCCGCAGGTGGTGCGGGAGGCGTCCCGGATGTCGCTGGGACCGTCGCGATCTAGCGTGTGCTCGACCCCGAAAAGGAGACCGTGATGTTCCAGAACGTGCTCGTGGGAGTGGATGGCAGGCCCACCGGCCGCGATGCCATCGCGCTTGCCCGTCGCCTCATGGACCCCGAGGGCAAGCTCACGCTCGCCCATGTGCACAACGATGTGCTGAGCCCGCTCCACGCGGCGGCCCCGGGCGTGGTCGCGGCCGAGCGCGAGGTCTCCCGCGAGCTGCTCGAGCGGGAGCGTGACGCCGCCGGATTCAGCGCGGAGCTCGTCAGCGTCGTGTCGATGAGCCCCGGCGGCGGCCTGCACCGGCAGGCCGAGGAACAGAACGCCGACCTGCTGGTGGTCGGCTCCTGCAGCCACGGCGCCTTCGGGCGCGTGATGCTGGGCAACGACACGCGCGCCGCGTTGAACGGCGCTCCGTGTGCGGTCGCGATCGCCTCCCGCGGTTATGCCGAGCACCCGGACCCGATCGCGATGGTCGGTGTGGGATATGACGCCTCGCGGGAGAGCGAGGCGGCGCTCGCGATGGCACGGGAGCTGGCAGCGCCCACCAGCGCGACGGTTCAGGCACTGGAGGTCGTCTCGATACCGACCTACGCCTACACCGGGATCATGCCTCCAGCGATGGGAGAGAGCATCGACGTGATGCTCCAAGAGGCAAACGGCCGCATGAAGAAGCTGCCCGGCGTCGAGGGTCACGCCGTGTACGGCCTCGCGGGGGAGGAGCTCGCCGCTTTCGGTGACCGAGTGGACGTCCTCGTGGTCGGCTCACGCGGCTACGGCCCGGTGCGGCGCCTGATGCTCGGCAGCACCTCCGCTTATCTGGAGCGGCACGCGCACTGCCCACTACTCGTGCTACCCCGCACCGCCACCAGTCCGGCGGATGACCCCACGACCTCCAACGATCCTCACGCTCAACCAGCCGGCGTCAGGAAGTAGATGCGCGCCGGTGGGACAGGTTCCCAGGAGAACACCGACCACGACCGGCCGCGATACTTGACGGTGCCGCTGTGAGGGATCCGGGCCGGGCCGACACCGCCCGCCAGTTGCTTCGATCCGGCCCGCACATAGACCAGGCCGGCGGTCGAGCCCTTCAGGGTGCCCACGAGATCGCTGTAGTGCGCTGAGAGCGGAGTGAAGCGGGACGCGATGTGCTTGGCGACGTTGCCCCATGCGGCGACCCGCACGGCCGCACAGCTGCGCGACGCCATCGCGCTCGTCGGCTTGGGCACGAACAGGGCGGCTTGCAGCGTGCCGGTGGGAAAGGCGAGCGTGTTGAGAACGTGCGCCTCATAGGTGCTCCCGGCGACTGTCACCGACTGCCCGCTGCTCACGGAGGAGGGCGCGGGCTGGAGGGTGCCCATCAGGAACGACCCGGATGGGGCGGGTGGGGTCCTATACAGGTCGATCGGCACGCCGATGAACCGGCTGATGAGCTTCACGTAGCCGACGTCGTCCTGCACCGACATCACATAGCTTCCCACCTTCCTGCCCCGCCACTTCAGCGTGCCCGACACGGGAGCGATGATGTACGGGCCGCCGACGTCGGCGAGAACCTGTCCGTTCTTGACCACCCGCAGCCTCACGATGTGCCAGTGGGGCGTGTATACGAGCGTGTGCACCGCCGCGTACACCGCCGCTGCGTTGGAGCTCGCCAGTGCGCTCCGGAGTTCCCCGTCGCCGTTGATGTGGGCGACGTCGGCGCTCACCTCGCTGCCGCGGAGCTCTCCCGTGTAGATGCGCTGCGCCACCCTGGCGTCAACGCTCGCGATCGCCTCCGCGCTGGCCGCCCCGCAGCGGCCCGATGTGGCGCGCAAGACCGCGTCGGACGCGGTGGGGACCGTCGCAGGGTGGCTGGGTGAGGCCAACTGTCGGGAGATTTGCGCGTCTGACTGGAAGTCGTCGTGGCGCGTGGCGCCCACGATCGCCCCAACCGCTGTCACGGCGGCGATTGCCGACACGAGCCGCCACACCTTCCGACGGTGCTTGCCTTTCGCTGGCACTCCGCAAGCTTCGAGCGCACTCCTTAGCGCCACATGAGCAACGTGTGAGAAATGTCACATGCCGCCGTGGCCGCACGCAAACGCTACGTTGCGAACACCCGGTTGGCCAGCGTCGGGTCGCCAAGCGTGTCGAACGCGACCAGCTTGCCGCTTCCGTTGTAGGTCAACACGTCGGCGCTCTCCACCGTCTCGCCGCCGAGCTGAACGGTGGTGAGCACAACCACCTTGTCTCCGTCGGCGATGAAATCGTGCGGCGCTGTGCGAAAGCCGCCACCGAGGAACTTCCCCCACAGCTCGCCCACCGCCTGCTTGCCTTTGTGGGTTCCGGTGAGCGCGTTGTCGCCGCGCACCGTCCACTCGATCGAGTCGTCGATGTTGCGCATGGCGCCCTCCGCGTCGCCGCTGCTGAACGCCGCGTAGGCGGCCTGTGCGGTCTGCTTGTTCTCCTGTGCACCCATGGCTGTGGGCCTTTCTGTGGGTTGACGATGGACAGGCCGAGCCCGCCCACTGGTGTGCGGGCTCGCGCCGGCAGCGGCTGCGGCCCCGGAGTCGAGTCGGTGTCGGGCCGAGCGCTACCTCGACGGTGTACCCGCGCCGCGCCGATCTCATTCGGGTGTCGCGCCGGACGCTCGTCAGCCTGTCCAAAGAACGGGTTTTCCACGGACGAGACACTCACCGGGCGCTCGTGGGATGAGGGGACCTTCCGACGTGCCCACTACGCTTTAAACAATGGCCTCAGAACCCGAGCAGCGCGTCGCGGTCATAGACCTTGGGTCCAACTCGTTTCGGATGGTCGTGTTCGCCTCGACCGGACGGTCGTGGGAGCGCGAGCACGAGTCCTCGGCGGCGGTGCGCATAGGGGAGGGCCTGGCCGCCACCGGGCGGCTGAGCGACGCCGCGATGGCACGCGCCCTTCAGACGCTCGACGCGTTCATCGCCCTGTGTGGGCGGCATGGTCTCGACGAGCACTCGGTGGACGCTGTCGCCACGAGCGCCATCCGCGATGCGGAGAACGGGGGCGCGTTCCTCGAGCAGGTCCGCCTGCGCACCGGCCTGGACGTGCGCCTGCTCAGCCGCGAGCAGGAGGCCCGCTACGGCTATCTGGCCGCGGTCAACTCCACCACGCTCACCAACGGCTGCGTGCTCGACCTAGGCGGCGGCTCGCTTCAGCTCGTGCGTGTCGCCGGGCGACTCGCACGCGAGTCGGGCTCGTGGCGGCTCGGCGCGGTGCGCATGACCGAGCGTTTCCTCTCCGATGAGGGTCCCGCCAAGCGCGGTCAGCTGAAGGCGCTCCAAGCCCACGTCTCGCGCAAGCTGGAACGCGCCCCATGGCTGCAGGCGGCCGGCCCGCGCCTGATCGGGGTTGGGGGCACTGTCCGCAACCTCGCCGCTGCAGCGGGCACCGCCCCCGGAGGGGGTGGTCGCGCGGCGGGTCTGCCCTGCGATGTGGTTCAGGGCTTCGTCATCGAGCGGGCGGCGCTCGACGATCTGATCGCGCGTCTCGCCGCGCTCCCGGCCGCCGAACGCAGCCGCGTGCCGGGCATCAAACAGGCCCGCGCCGACATCGTGCTCGCCGGCGCGATCGTCATCCAGGGAGTCATGCGCTCCGGCGGGTTCGAGACGCTCGAGGTCACCGGAGCGGGTCTGCGCGAGGGCGTCTTCTTCGAGCGCCAGCTCGCCCGCCACCAACTGGAACCCATGCTGGCTTCATCTGACGTACGCGCGGCTTGAGAGCGCCCGCTCGCGGCCTGCGCAGTCGAACAGCACGAGCTCGTATGCCGCCGGCGTGGGGCCGTGCCACGCGGCGGCGGGCACCTGTGGACAGGAGCGCAGCACGGCCTTGGTCGCAAGGTTGCCTCCCCGCGATGCGTAAGCGCCGCCGAGCACCACATAGCGCGCCTCCCCGCGCGCAACCAAACGCGCCAGGCCAGGACCGTCGAGGGCGGGGTCGGTGCCGCTGTAGCCCGCGATCGCTCCGGCGGGCAGGCCGAGCAGCATGAGCGGCGCGGCGGTCGGCGCCGCATCGGCGAGCACCGCCCAGCGTGTGCCGGGCTTGTGTGCGCTGACGTAGCGGATCAGGTTGCGGTCGACCTGTGTCGCTTTTTCGTTCACGCCGAACCTGCCGCTGCCGGTCGCCTGATGCGGGCCCGCCGCCGGGAAGGTTCCCTGGACGTGCGCGAGCCAGGTGGTGCTTGCATACGCGGTGGGAGCAACCAGCAGCAGACCCAGCAGGAGCGCCATCGCCGGCGCCACAAGCCGTCGCACCGCCATCGCACACAACGCAATCGCCGCTCCGCCGATCAGCACCGGAGCGAACCCATGCATGTAGTGCTGATAGCTCAGGATCGCCAGTTGAGCCGCCACCGTGGCAGTCACCGCGCAGGGCAGCAGCAGCACGCGCCAGTCACGACGTTGCGCGAACCGCGCGAACGCGACCGCCCCAGCTCCGATCATCGCCGCGGCGCCCGGCGCCACGGCGGAAATGTAGTACGGGTGGACGATCCCTTTGGAGAAGCTCAGGATCGCCACCTCCACGAGCAGCCAGCCCCCGAGCACGATCAGCGTCGCCAAGCGTGGATCGCGGCGTGTCCGCTCACCGGCACCCGTTCGGGCACAAGCGAGGATCAGCAGCCCGAATGCGAGCAGGCCCACGAGCGCGAACGGGAGCATCCAGGCGCCCTGGTCGGCCAGACGCGATTCGAACAGTCGCAGCGGGCCGGTGGCCCCTCCGAAGGAGATCGGGTTGCGCAGCCTGCCGTTGGGCAGCACCAGTGGCAGCGGGCGTCTGACGGGCACGCGTGTGGCCCTCTGGCGAGCCGCGCGAGGGCTCACGGACGCATGGTGCGGGGCGGCGCGCACGAGCGCCCCTTCGCCCACCGGGACCTGTCCCGGCCCGCCGACCTCGCCTTCCACGCGCCCGAGGCCGTTGTAGCTGAAGGTCAGCCCAAGCTCGGTGTTGTCCGTCGAGCTGCCTATGAACGGACGCTGCGACGCCGGTGTGAGTTCGACCACTGCAATCCAAGAGAACGACCCGATACCCATCACCACACCTGCCACCAACAGCATCCCGGCTCGCCTGAGCCACGAACCGGGAGCACACAGCAGGTAGGCAAGCGCTATCCCCGGCACGATCAGATAGGCGGCGAGCGTCTTCGTGTTGAAAGCGAGCCCCACGAGCACCGCGCACGACAGCAGCCATCGCCAGCGTCCGTCTTCGATCGCGTTCAGAGCGGCGCCACAGGCGAGGATCATGAGCAGGATCAGCAGTGGGTCCACGCCGTTGTCGCGGGACACCGCCACGAACGACGGGAACACGGCGAGCGCGAGCGCCCCCGCCAGCCCCGCTGCCGCGCCCAGGCGGCGCGCGAGCACCCGGTAGAGCACCGCCACCGCGATCGTCGAGATGATCGCCTCGGGCAGCAGCAGGCTGAGAGGGGAGAAGCCGAACAGCTTGGCGCTTGCGGCCTGCGCCCACACGCCGAGCGGGGGCTTGTCGATCGTGACGAGCCCGCCGGGATCGAATGCCACGAACAGGAAGTTGTGCCACGACCGCAGCATCGACTTCACACCCGCCGAGTAGAACGTGTTCGCGTAGCCGTTCTGGGCGAGCCTGTGAGTGTTCAACACGGCAGACAACGCGAGGATGCCGGCGAGCGCCGCGTATCGCGGATGCACGCGTTCGAGCGCCGCGTGTCCAGGGTGCACGCGCACGAGCGGCGTTTGCAACGACGGCGGCAATGCTACGTCCGCAACGCCGCGAGCAGGCGCTCGAGATCCCGCTCGTCGTTCCAGGCGCCCACCGAAGCTCTCAGCAAAGGCCGGCCGGGGATCTCGCGCAACACCACGCCTCGCGCGGCCAGCCGCGCCCGCTCGGCGGTTGGATCGGGGCTTGAGAACGACACGAGCGTGCTGTTCCCGCGCGGCGCGGTGTCCCGTCCGGCGGCGGCCAGCAGCTCGGTGAGCCGCGCGGCGAGTGTGGTGGCGCGCTCGTGCACCGCGCGCCACCCCGCTCGCTCGAGAAGCTCCACCGCCGCGAGCGCCGTCGCAAGCGCCTCGGCGCTCAACGCGAACGTGTCAAAGCGCCGGCCGTCTTCGTGAAGGCGCGCGTCGAGCCCGGCGCCCGGATCGAGCAGGTTGCCGTAGCCGCGCCGGCTCACCTCCAGGCGCTCGCGCAGTGCCGGCGCTACGTACAGCATCCCGAGGCCGTCCGGGCCGCACAGCCACTTCTGACCGGCGCCGGCGTATGCGTCACAGCCCAGTGCGCGCACGTCCACCGGCACAGCCCCCACACCCTGGGCGCCGTCGAGCACGACGGGCACGCCAAGCTCGGCGAGCGCGGCGGGCGCGACTTGGCCGCTCATCCAGCTGACATGCGAGCACGCCACCAGGCGCGTGCGCTCTCCGACGGCCTCGGCGATCTCCGCGAGCGGGACCATGCGGACGGATACCCCACGCAGAGCCCGCGCGGCGCCGAGCGCGCCGAGCAGACCGGGGTGCTCCTCGTCGCTTGTGAGGATCTCCTCGCCCTCCTGGAGACCCAGACCGTCTATGACGCTTGCAAGGCCCTCGCTCGTGCAGGTCGTGAGCGCCACCTCGCCGGGCTCGCAGCCGAGCGCACGGGCGTACGCGCCGCGCAGCTCCTCGGAGAGCTCACGGCGGCGCTTGAAGTGCTCGGCGGCGCGTCCGCGGCGGGCCTCGCCGAGCAGCTCGTGCGCGCCGGCCTGTGCGGCGACGGCGGGCAACGGGCCGTCGGTGCCGGCGTTCAGGTATGCCACCCGCTCGAGCACGGGGAACTCGTCGCGTAGAGCCTCGACATTCACGGGCATGGCAGGATAGGGGCTGAGATGGCGGACGTGCGTGAGCAGGCGCCCCTGTGGACACCGTCCGCCGAGCAGGTGGGGCGTGCGCGGATGACCGCCTTCATGGAGTGGGCGGGCGAGCGGCACGGACGCGGGTTCGCCGACTACGCCGAGCTGTGGGAGTGGTCGGTCGGCGAGATCGAGCAGTTCTGGGCCGACATCTGGGAGTACTGCGGTGTGCGCGTCTCGGCGCCGTATGAGCAGGTGCTCGCCTCGAGGCGGATGCCGGGTGCGCGCTGGTTTGAGGGCGCGCGGCTCAACTACGCGGAGAACATGCTGCTGCGCGACCGTGATCCGAGCGAGCCGGCGGTGCTGCACGCCTCCGAGCTGCGTCCGCTTGGAGAGCTGACCTGGGGCGAGCTGTCCGAGCAGGTGGCGGCGCTCGCCGAGGGCTTGCGCTCGCTCGGGGTGACGCGCGGCGACCGCGTGGCCGCCTATATGCCGAACATCCCGGAGACCCTGGTCGCGTTCCTGGCGAGCGCCAGCATCGGGGCGATCTGGTCGTGCGCGGCGCCCGAGTTCGGAGCGCGCAGCGTGGTGGACCGCTTCGCGCAGATCGAGCCGAAGGTGCTGTTCGTCGTGGACGGCTACCGCCATGGGGGCAAGGACTTCGACCGCACCGATGCGCTCCACACCATCCTGGAGGGCCTGCCCACCGTGGCCCACACGGTCATGCTCCCCTACCTATCCGACGAGGCGAGCGCCGCCGGGCTGCCGGGAGGGCTCATGTGGGGGGAGCTCGTGCAGCGCGGCGCCGGCGCTGCGCCGCGCTTCGAGCAGGTCCCGTTCGAGCATCCACTGTGGGTGCTCTATTCCTCGGGCACCACCGGCTTGCCGAAGGCGATCGTGCACGGTCATGGCGGCATCCTGATCGAGCAGCTGAAGAAGAGCCTGCTGCACCTCGACCTGCGTCGGGGCGACCGCATGTTCTGGTTCACCACGACCGGCTGGATGATGTGGAACTTCCTCGTTGGCTGCCTGTTCAGCGATGCCGCGATCGTGCTGTTCGACGGGAGTCCGGGTCACCCGGATCTCGGAGCGCTGTGGAGGCTCGCCGAGCAGACCCACATCACCTGCATGGGAGTGAGCGCCGGTTTCCTTGCGAGCTGCGAGAAGGCCGGCGTCGAGCCGGCTCGCGAGTTCGACCTGAGTGCTCTGCGCAGCATTGGATCCACCGGCTCGCCGCTGCCGCCGGAGGGCTTTCAATGGGTGTACGAGCACGTTGGGCGCGACATCTGGCTGTTCTCCACGAGCGGAGGCACCGATGTGTGCACGGCGTTCGTCGGAGGCTGTCCGCTCCTGCCGGTCTACGAGGGGGAGATCCAGAGCCGCGCGCTCGGCTGCGCGGTGGAGTCGTGGGACGAGCAGGGCCGCCCGCTGCAGGACGAGCTCGGGGAGCTCGTGCTCACTCAGCCGCTGCCATCGATGCCGCTGTTCCTGTGGGGAGACCGCAGCGGAGAGCGCTACCGCGAGAGCTACTTCGACATGTACCCGGGCATCTGGCGCCACGGCGACTGGATTCGCATCACCCCGCGCGGGGGAGCCGTGATCTACGGTCGCTCGGACTCCACCATCAACCGCCAGGGTGTGCGGATGGGCACGAGTGAAATCTATCGTGTCACCGCGACGATCGACGATGTGATCGACGCGCTCGTTGTGGACATCCCGACCACCGGGGCACACGGCCCGACCGTCGGCGGCGGTGCCCGGGGCTCCGGGGAGGAGTTGTGGATGGTCCTGTTCGTGGTGTTGCGCGAGGGCGTAACGCTTGACGAGGAGCTCGAAGGCAGGATCAAGCGACGCGTCCGTGAGGACTGCTCGCCACGGCACGTCCCCAACGAGATCCTGCAGATCGCCGAGGTGCCGCGCACGCTCTCCGGGAAGGTGCTCGAGGTGCCCGTCAAGCGAATCTTGATGGGCACCGCCCCCGGGGAGGCGGCGAGCATCGAGTCGCTCGCCAACCCGCATGCGCTCGACTACTTCGTGGAGTTGGCAAGACGCTTTCGTGCCGAGAAAGGTCACGTCGACGTTGGAAGCTGACGCGCCGCTGTGGAGGAGTGTGGGGCGCTCTTGTCGAACAAGTCCGCCGATGAGACGTCTCGCAACCACACCGGAGAAGCCGACGGCGAACGGCGTCGGTACCCCAAAGGGCATAAATACCCGTTCGGGCACACCCTCGCGGGCGCACCCTGAAGGGCACACCCTGAAGGGCGCAGGCAAGCAGGCAGGCGAGCACCAGAGCCTTTCGCTGTACATCCAGACCCGCTTCGACGAGTGCTCGCGCTCCCAGAAGGACGTGGCGCAGTACATCGTGGACCATCTCGACGAGGCGGCCTTTCAGACCGCGGAGGAGCTCGCCCGCCGAGCGAACACCTCGAGCTCCACCGTCGTGCGCTTCTCGCAGGCGCTCGGCTTCGAGGGCTTCCCCGAGCT
>PLYX01000051.1 GCA_003151895.1 Solirubrobacterales bacterium | reverse complement strand
TGGTCGATGTCGTCGCGGAGCGCGGCTCCTCGGGTGTGACGGTCGCGCATGTGATCGCCCGCCCGGGTGTCTCGCGGCGCACGTTCTACGAGCTGTTCGACGGTTGCGAGGACTGCTTGCTGGCCGCGTTTGACGATGCCATGGCACGGGCCTCGCGGTACGTGCTCGACGGGTATGACCCCTCCGCGTCTTGGGCTGAACGGATCAGGTCAGCGCTCACCGGTTTGCTCTCGTTCCTTGACGTGGAGCGTGGTGCGGGCCGGCTCGTGATCGTGGAGACGCTCGGAGCGGGACCCAAGGCGCTTGAGCGCCGTTCGCGCGTCGTCGCCCAAATAATCACCGCGGTGGACGAAGGCCGACTTGAAGCGAAGGGGGGCGACGGTCCACCACCCCTGACCGCGGAGGGCATCGTCGGCGGGGTGCTGGCCGTCCTGCACGGGCGGTTGGTCGAGAAGAACCCGGGACAGCTGATTGAGCTGGCAGGTCCGCTCATGGGAATGATCGTCTTGCCCTACATGGGCCCGGCGGCGGCACGCAAGGAGCTCGAACGGCCCGTCCCGAAGGCGCCCGCCCGTCCGCGCCCGGTCAACAGCGACCCGTTGCGCGAGCTTGAGATGCGTTTGACCTACAGGACCGTGAGGGTGCTGCTGGCCGTCGGGACCCTGGGTGGGCGGGGATCCTATCCGTCCAACCGCGCGGTAGGGGACGGCGCGGGCATCACAGACCAGGGCCAGATCTCAAAGCTCCTCAAACGCCTGCGCCGGCTCGGCTTGATCGAGAACAAGGGGGCGGGTGCGGCGCGCGGGGAGCCCAACGCCTGGACGCTCACGGAGAGGGGCGGGGAGGTGCACGGCGCGATCAGCGAGCAGACCTCGCGTTCCTGACGGGGTGTGGGTCCGGGTCGCAGTCATTCGGGTTGAGCCTTCCCACCCCTCCGGGCCTCGTCGTGAGACGCCGTCGCGTCTGTCCCTCTCCCTGGCGGCGTCTCACGAGGGGGTCCTGGGGAGGTATTGGCAGTCCCATGTACGAGTACCGTCCCATGCGCGGACTACCTTGTTCGGCTGAGCCGATATCCAGCCGACACGGAGGTCTGCGCCATGTCTGAGCCGCACTTCAATCGGGTCCTGTGACATGGGGAAACCGCCAGTTCTTCGCGGTAGGGTCAGAACGCGACAGTCAAGTCGCGCCACTGCTCCTGGGATGGCCGACGGTCGAGCTGGCGTTCGATGCCGGCGACGATCTCGGCGAACTGGCTGTGGTCGAGCGTCCAGATGAGGATCAGGCCCGCGTGCGATCGCTGGGCTTCGGCCCACTCGCGCGCGAGCGGCGCGAAGTCGCGGCTGTTGCGTGTGACGAGCACGCGCTCCTCAGATGCGGCGAACTCGAGCACCTGTGGGTCGGGGAGTCCCTCGAAGACCGGGTCCTCGGCGAGCGCCAGCACGTCGTGGCCCGCCTCGCTCAGTCTGGCCGCGATGCGCCGCGGAGAGAGGTTCGCGTCGAGCAGCAGGCGCAAGTGTGACTAAGCCGTTGGTGAAAGCTCGACGAACGGATAGAGCTCGTGCCACTCCTCGGCTGTGCGCCGATTCTGCGCGGTCGCCCCGGCGATCTCCTCGGGGTAGCTGTCGCGGTAGGCGATGGCAAGGCGCACCTGACGTTCTGTCAACTGCGTCTCATCCACGAGCCGCCCGATCGAGCCGAAGTCCTCGAGCATCTGAATGATCTCCCAGATGTCCAGGCCAGAGCCGATCACCCAGGGCCGGCGAGCCGCGTCGTCGCCGCGGAAGCCGATGCCCGCGAAGCGTCGAATACGAACCGCCTCATCGGTCAGGGCCTCGACGATCGCGCTCTTGGAGCGGCGTGTGCGTCTCGCCTCCTCCTCGACCATGCGGTCGGTGGGACCCGTGAAGCGGACGCTGAACGGCTCGCCCTTGAGAGCCTTCCGGCTTCCTTGGGATGGCATGCCCAAAGCGTAGCACACAAAACTTACAGCGTGTGGGAAGGCCGCACTGGGCGGGGGACACACTGTTCGGGCGGATCGAGCTGGTCGGTGGGGCGTCTCAGCGCTCGTCGGGCGGCTGCAACGATGGCGCGTCCTCGCGGCGGTAGCGGGCCTGGCCTGGCGGGTCGCGGGTGCTGACGGGCCCGGAGTGGCTGGTCTTGGCGAGCCGTGCCGTCCGTCGATCGCCAACAGATCCGCAGTTCGCCGAATATAATTCCGTCTGTTGCATATGTTGCGTTTCATGCGCCGGTGCGGTAGGGTGTTCGTTGGAGGCTCTGCCATGACCCCGACGCTCGACATCTCGCTGCTTGCCTATCCGACGCTCACGGAGGCGGCGTTGCTGCTCGGCGTGAGCGCGTCGACGCTCTCGCGGCGGGACGATCTCGTGTGCGAGCGGATGGGCGAGCGCGACAAGCGGATTCCCGCCGTGGAGGTCATGCGACTGGCCGCCGTCTATCGCAAGCGCTCCCTGGGCGAAGTGGCCGCCGACCTCATCGGCCGTGCCCAGGAGCGCTCTCCTGAGCACGCAGAGCATGTGCGGGAGGAGGTCGAGCGCTTCTTCGAGCAGAGCCGGCCACCGATGCTCTCGGAGAGCGAGTTTCTCACGGAGGCCGAGCGAGCCTTGCCCGCAGAGCTGTACGAGCAGGTGCGGCGAGTCTACCGGGCGTCGGAGGGCACTCGTCCGCCCGCGCTGGTCAGCGCTGGCCGATAGCGTCCTGGCGCAGGTGTCGCCCCGAGGGGCTGAAGCCGCTTACTCGGGGAGCGTCGCGGAAGCCGCGTTGGCGCAGGACGGCGATCACGTCGGGGCGGTTCGCGGCATCCATGTCCACATAGCCGCCGCGCTTCGTTTGCTCGCTGATCGCATGCGCGTACTGCTTGAGCAGCCAGACCAGAGCAAGGCTCCTCNNGCCATCACCTCCTGGCCGCGCAGCTCGATTGCGTAGATGCGTCGCCCGCGCTCTGCGGCGGCCCGGTTGACGATCTCCCGTACCGAGCGGTCGAAATGGGCCCGCGGAAGGAACTGCTCGCGGGTCGTGATGCGGAAGGCCGCACGACCACCCCGGCCGGGCTCAGGGAGGCGATGGTCGATGCGTACCACTGTTCGCTCGCCATATGCCGTTCCGCTGGTCCTGATTGTCACGGCGCCTTGGATGGTCGCCGGCTCTTGGGCGCTCAGCTGCGAGCGCAGGCGGTCGAGTGGCGGATCAGAAGGCACGCCGCGATCCTATGCGCGACCGCTGTCGGCACCGTAGCTCTCTCCGGTGCGCCGCAGGCGGGGACTCGTCCAAGTCCGCCGCACCTTGTCGACAATGCGCCCGAATGGACTCGAACC
>PLYX01000291.1:4806-4964 GCA_003151895.1 Solirubrobacterales bacterium | reverse complement strand
AAGTCGATCTCCAAGGACGGCGGCATCATGGGCTACCGGGGTCTCGTCAAGATGGGCAACAACAGCGCGGGCTCGAAGGCGCGCGTGCAGTGCGACGGTCTGATGATGGATGGCGAATCGCGCTCGGACACGTGGCCGGACATCCAGATCCAGAACCC
>PLYX01000291.1:0-4797 GCA_003151895.1 Solirubrobacterales bacterium | reverse complement strand
AAGGAGCTGCCGATGGAGTACGCCGTCGAGCTCAACCGCCTGATTCAGCTGGAGATGGTCGGCTCGATTGGATAGGGCGTAGTTGCGCGCGCCCGTAGACACGATTGCTGCGCCGCTGTTCCCCACAAAGCTCCCGTGGGTGAACACGAACGGGGCGCAGGCGAGCATCCTCCAGCGCGGCAAGCCGATGCTGGTCGAGTTCTGGGACTTCTGCCGGCCCAACTCGCTGCGGACGCTGCCGTATGTGAAGGCGTGGCACGAGCGCTATGCGGACGCCGGCTTGCGCGTGGTCGGCGTGCACTGCCCCGGCTTTGAGCCGGGGCGCGACGAGCGGGCGGTGCGCGACGCGGTGACGCGCTTGGGGATCGTCCACCCGGTGCTGATCGACAGCGAGTTCGAGGTGTGGCGGGAGTACGGCAACCGCGGCTGGCCGGCGCGCTACCTATTCGACGGAAGGGCGCGCCTGTTCGACTACCACTACGGCGAGGGCGCCTACGAGGAGACCGAGCTGGCGATCCAGAAGCTGCTCGGCGTGGCGCGCGAGCCACTCGCGCCGCTGCGAGCCGAGGACGCGCCGGGCGCGAGCTTGGTGGCGCAAACTCAGGACCAGCCGGGCGCCTGGTCGGGCACCTACGAAGCGGGTGGCGTGTGGGCGGTGCTCGACGGCGCCGGCACGGTTACGGTCAAGACAACCACGGACGGTGGTGGGAAGGCGAGCGGCGATATGACCCTAACCGTCGAGCACCCGGGCGCCTACAAGCTCGTCGAGCACAAGCGCCACACCGAGGGCGTGCTCGACCTTCGCGTTGACCCGGGCGTTGAGTGCCTCGCAACCTGCTTCACGCCCGGCGTTGCGTCATAGCGAGACATTGCCTGTGCGAGGTCATATATATATGTTTTGAAATTTTGCCATAGTAGCTACATCTGCAAATACCATTGCAAAATTTCAAAAGTCAATATACACCTCCCGCCCTCCCGGGCAAGCTCAGACGCCAATCCCCAGCTTCAACCGATCGTGGTCGTCCAGCAGCCGCCGCAGCACCGGCGGGCCGTCCTCCTCGATGAGCACGCTCCCGCCCGGCCAGTAAGGACTCTCGCCGGGCGTGTCGGTGAGGAAATAGGCGTCGTAGGTCCAGCAGCCTGAGTTGAGCAGCCGCGCCCCGGCCGGCCCGCGCCACTCCGCCGCGACGTCGGCCGGCAGCGGCCCCGCGCGGTGGGTGTGGCCGAAGATCACGTGAGCATCGCCGAGCCCGAGCCGCGCGGCGACCTCCCCCATCGCGCGCAGCCCGGCGCGGCGCAGCTCGGGACCTGAGATGTCCGCGTTGAAGGAGCCGAGGCCGGTGCGATTGAGCAGGGCTATGGCGAGCGGGAAGGCCCCGACGATCGCTCGCCGGCGCAGGGCCGGCGCCAGGGCGGCCAGTCCGGCGAGCCCAGCGCTCCCATCCGCGTCGCCGCCATCCACCCTGCTATTGCCGGACGTCGAGCGGTCGCCTCCAAGCGCGCGCCAGACGCGTACGGTGGACTGCCCGTTGAGCGTCGATCCGGTGGGCGCCTGACGGGCGACCGCGTCGATCCACGCGAACACGGGTCCCGTCACCGCCTCGTAGTCGCCCACCGCCGCAAACGCGTCTGCGGGCCGGCGCAAGGCGCGAGCGGTCATCCCGATCCCAAGCCGCTCCATCGTGGGGATCGTGAGGTGGCAGTCGAGGTAGTGGCCGTGGGTGGCGTAGACATCCGGCCGCAGCCACAGGCCGGGATAGGCGGCACTCACACGCGCAGGCGCAGCCCACGCCGCCAGCGTGGCGAGCATCGAGGAGGCATCCTCGGCCGAGAAGCGCTGCTCGAGCCCAAGCGGCTCTGGCGCCGGGCTTTCGTCGCGACGGCGCAGCCACGACTCGACGAGCGCGTGGTCGTGGTTGCCGGCGAGCACGACGATCTCACGCCCCGCAAACGCCCGTCCCAGCTCCTCGAAGAACGGCCGAGCGGCGGCGAGCGCATCGCGGCGCGGGCCGTGACGCAGCTCGAGCACGTCGCCGAGCAGCACGAGCCGGTCGACGTCGCGCAGCGCGTCGATCAGCGCCGCGCGCGGCCCCGGGCGGCGCAACACGTCGACGCCGGCCTGTCCCCGAACGAGGGAGCCGGCGCCGAGGTGGAGATCTGAGATGACTAGTGTGCGCACGCCGGTGTGCGAGCGCGCCTGGTGAGGGGCGTCGAGGCTGATCCGCTCACGATGCCGCGGCGACGGCCTCGCGGATCGGCTTGGGCAGCATGAAGCGGACGTCCTCGCGCACGACGTGGAACTCGGAGACGTCGGTGACCCCGCGCGCGCGGAAGAAGTCGAGCAGGTCCTGCACAAGGTGATCCGGGGCGCTGGCTCCCGAGCTGATGCCGACGACGCGCTTGCCCGCCAGCCACTCCTCGCGCACCTCGCCGGCGTGGTCGATCAGATAGGCCTCGGTGCCGCAGTCGTGGGCGACCTCGACGAGCCGAACCGAGTTGGAGGAGTTGCGCGAGCCGATCACGAGCATCAGGTCGCAGTCGCCCGCCATCTGCTTGACGGCGGCCTGGCGGTTGGTGGTGGCGTAACAGATGTCATCGGTGCGGGGACCGGTGATCTTCGGGAAGCGCTCTTGCAGGCGCTTGACGATCGCACTCGTTTCATCCACGGAGAGCGTCGTCTGCGTCACGTAGGCGACCCGCTCGGGGTCCTCGACGACGAGCCCGTCGACGTCCTGCTCCGTCTCCACGAGCACGATGCTCTCCGGGGCCTCCCCCATCGTTCCCTGCACCTCCTCGTGGCCGGCGTGGCCGACGAGCACGATCGTGTAGCCGTCCTTGGCGAAGTGGACCGCCTCGCGATGAACCTTTGTCACGAGCGGGCAGGTGGCGTCGATCGTATCGAGGTTGCGCGCCTGCGCATCGTCGCGCACCTTCGGGGAGACCCCGTGGGCGGAGAAGACTGTGAGCGCCCCCTCGGGGATCTCGTTGACGTCCTCGACGAACACGGCGCCGCGTGCGGCGAGCAGCTCGACGACGTGCTTGTTGTGGACGATCTGCTTGCGCACGTACACGGGCGGGCCGTGCAGGTCGAGCGCGCGTTCGACCGTCTGCACGGCGCGATCGACGCCCGCGCAATATCCGCGCGGCGCTGCGAGCAGGAGCTTCTCAACCGTGCTCGGCGCTGTCGCCGTGTCAGTAAACACCACTTTCATTGTAGAGCCGGCCGTACAGCGCACGCGGCCGGTACCCTTGGCTGATGGCACAGCGTCACCTCGACAGGCTCACGGCGGTGGATGCGTCCTTCCTGCACCAGGAGGGGCCGAACTCGCACATGCACGTCGGCGGGCTCACGCTCCTTGAGGGCCCACCCCCTGAGATGGAGGAGTTCCTCGAGCAGATCCGCCGGCGGTTGCACCTAGTGCCGCGCTACCGCCACAAGCTCGCGCACACCGCGCTCGACAGCGGGCGCCCGGTGTGGGTGGACGATCCGAGCTTCAACCTCGAGTACCACGTGCGCCACACGGCGCTGCCGAGCCCGGGCAGCTGGGAACAGCTGCGAAACCTGACGGCGCGGATCTTCTCGCAGGCGCTCGACCGTTCCAAGCCATTGTGGGAGATGTGGTTGATCGAGGGCTTGGAGGACGACCGCTTCGCGCTGATCTCAAAGACCCACCATTCGTTGATCGACGGCATCGCGGGCGTGGATCTCGCGACGGTGCTGTTCGATGTTTCAAAGGAGCCGCCTCCGCTGCGACATTCGGGGAGGCCGTGGAAACCGAATCCCGAGCCGGACGCGACCGAGCTCGTCGCGGTGGGCGTACGCGGGGCGGTGCGCGCGGGAGTGGAGATGGTGGGCGCGGCCGTCGGCGCGCTGACGCACCCGGAGCGCTCGCTCGAGCGCGCGCGCGAGGCCGCCGAGGGGGTCGGGGAGATCGTGTGGGCTGGGCTGAACCCGGCGCCGGCGACCCCGCTGAACGTGGAGATCGGCCCGCACCGGCGCTTCGTTGGGATCGCGGCGCGGCTCGACGACTTCAAGCTCGTCAAGAACGCGCTCGGCGGTACGGTGAACGACGTAGTGCTGACGATCGTGACGGGCGCGTTGCGCTCGTTCCTGATCGCCCGCGGCAAGCGCACCGAGGGTGTCGAGTTGCGCGCGCTCGTGCCGGTGTCGGTGCGTACGGTGGGCGAGCGCCACGAGGGGGGAAACCGGATCGTGGCGATGCGTGGCCCGCTGCCTGTGTACATAGCCGACCCGCTGCAGCGCCTGCGCTTCGTCAGGCACGCGATGGATGGGCTGAAGGAGTCAAAGCAGGCGCTCGGCGCGGAGGTGATCGCGGGAGCGCAGAACTTCGCGCCACCCACGATTCTCGCGCAGGCGTCGCGCCTGAACTTCTCCACGCGCCTGTTCAACCTGATCGTGACGAACGTGCCGGGACCGCAGTTCCCGCTGTACGTGCTGGGGCGCCGCATGGAGCGGGTATTCCCGGTGGCGTTCCTGCCCGAAAACCACGCGCTGGCGGTGGCGATCANNATCGAGTCGATCGGCGAGAGCATCGAGCAGGAGCTGGCCGCGCTCGTCGCCCTCGCACGGGAGCAAACCCCGGATAAGGACAAAGCCGCTACTGGCGTCGCTGGGCAAGCGAGACATTGATTGAAATGCCCACCCACCCCCGCAGTGTGCTACGCACATAAGGGTCCGAGGACGCAACCGATCGGCGATCAGATGCGCTCGCCGATCGGCCAGCGCCGCCCAGCGGCGTCAGTAGCCCAAGGCGAACTTCGCGTCCTCGGACATCT
>PLYX01000080.1 GCA_003151895.1 Solirubrobacterales bacterium | reverse complement strand
CGGGACCCAAGCGCTTGCAGCTCCCGTCGGCCCCGAAGCTGAAGCCAAGCCTCGACGGGTGAGGGACTAGAGAGACTTATCTCATGGGCTGGCGCGAGCGAGACTGGGCCAAATGGACAGACGCAGAGCGCCAGAGCTTCTTGGGGACCACGCGCTCAACCAGTCCTGCACCCACGCGGCCCAGCCCAAAAACCGGCGGTAGCGAGCGAGACTCCGCCAAATGGTCAAACGCGCAGCGCCAGAGCTCCTTCGGGACCACGCGCTCAACCAGTCGTGCACCCACGCGGTACCGCCCAAGAGCCGTCGGTAAGCGCCGAACGTGGAGAGAGACCCTCGGGGCGCTCATACTGGTCGCAGCCGCAGTGGCGTATTACAGCGGTGCGCTCAACCATTCCGCCCAGCGCACGATCACTGGGCCCACGCCTGCACCTCCCTCGCCGCGCTACACCACGATGAGCGGCCCAAGTTCGGTGCCGCGTGGCACATACATGACGGTCACCGGCACGCTGCCCTCAGGCGAAAGTGGCCCCATCATCGTCGAAGGCAGGTGGGAATCAGGACCGTGGTATGAGCTCGCGTCCACGAACGCCAGCAATGGCGGATTCAGGGTGCGCTACGCGCTCCCCCGTCCCGGCATCGTCCACGTCCGCCTCGCACTGCCCGACGGTGACTACGACGTCGAGACTATCGACGTCACCTGACTGCTCGAGCCCGGAAGTTCGCGCACGTATGTGGTGGACCAACACGCTCGCTTTCTCCGCGGACGCAGACGCGAGCTCGGCGTCGGCGCGGACGACTGTGGCTCGTCCAGGGCGGGGATCTGTAGGTCGATTCGTGAAGCGGTCGCTTTCGCTCCCGAGCGGCTGCGGAGAGCGCCAAGCCGGCTTTGCGGTTGCGCTTCAACCGTTGACGGTTCGTGCCGATATCTCTTGGGTGATTTCGGTGGCGCTCGGTCGCATGATCAACACGCACCTGCTCTGGCACAAGTGCTCTGGGAGCCGACGCGCGTGCGCGAAGTCCTCCACGGATGCACGTCGGAGGCAACTGGCGAGTCGTCGGAGCGCTCCCCTGTGGTAACCGGATGGCGCGCGGCGAGGTGGGGCGTTCTCGTCGTCGCCGTTCTGGTGACCTCTGTCGCCGTCCCGTCGGGCGCTAGCGCGACGACAAGAATGCATCGTGCTCTACGGAGCGCCGGCGCTCACGTAGCAGTGGTCGGCGGGCAGACCGCGGAACCCGGCACGTTCCCGTGGATGGCTTACGTCCTCGACGTTCGTGGCGATGATGCAGGGCGGTGCTCCGGGACGGTAGTCGCGCCGAACCTGGTCCTGACGGCAGCGCATTGTGCGGAGAACATGCAGACCGGGGTCCTCAACGAAGCCTCGGACTACCAGGTCGTGACCGGCAACGTGGACTGGGACGCACCCACAACGGAAAGGCAGGTGTCGGGCGTCACCAGGGTGATTGTCTGTTCCTGCTTTGACCGTCGCACCGATGTTGGCGATGTCGCGCTGCTCGAGCTATCCACCCCTACCAGCGCGGCCGCGGTCACGTTCGCACCGAGCCCGCGTGGCGGCACGAAGGCGCTCCTGGCCGGATGGGGTCGGACGTATTACAACCAGGAGGCCCCGAGCGAACGGTTGCAGTGGGCGCCGACGGTCGTGCAGCACGCGGAACGCTGCGAACACGAAGCGCCTCCGTTCAGTCCGGCGAGTCAGATCTGCGTGATGGATACACCCAGCCGTCAAACGGGCGCATGCGAGGGGGACAGCGGCGGCCCGTTGCTCCTACCGAAACCGTCGGCGGTTGGGGGCATGGTGCAGATCGGTGTCGCCGACCATGTGTATGGCGAATGCGTGACCACCAGCCCGTCAGTGTTTACGCGCGTCGACGTGATCTCCGCGTGGGTCAGAGGCTGGGCGAAGGCGCTCGCAAGCGCCCCGCCCGTCTCGACATCCCTGCCGGCCGACACTGTCGCGGCGCCCACGCTGCCGGGCGTCGCCAGCAGCCGGTCGCTTACCCTGGCAAGGAATGGCGTCTCAATCGTGCTCAGCTGCGACAACGAAGGGGGAATCTGCACGGGCGACGTCGAGGCGACGATCAGGGTGCGAGAAGAGCTGGTCGTGCGACGCGGCGACACGCGGAGCGTGTCATACGACCGCACCCGCACAGTGCGCCTTACCTCTATCCGCTTCGCGATCGCGGCGGGCTATAGCACCGCTGTACGCGCGGTCCTCTCCCCCCAGAACCTGACGCTGTTGTCGCACCTCGGCGACGGGCCGCTCGACGTAACGCTGACGGGCCGAGGCTTCAGTTCCCGTGTCGTGACGCTGGAGCCCGTCCGGCGGCGCACATAGATATCGGCGCATCCCAACCCAGGATGGCTTGAGCGGACGCACGTGCTCGTTCGCAGCGCGGCATGGAGTGCTCCACGGCGCTCGAAGCTCGTCGAAGTGCAAGCGTGACCGCGGTACTCGCGGGCGCGCGCTCTGCCGCGCGTGGAGGTCTGGAAGCTCGCTTGCGCCGGCTATACGCTTGCCACCGCGACGATCATTGTCGGTCGCACTCGGATTACGACTTGCTCGCACTGTGTACGCGCCGCGGCTCGGTCGCGGCGACGAAAGCAGCACTCGTCGCGCGCGACCTCGAGGGTTGCGCATCCGCGCGCGAGCACGCAGCGTCGAACGGAGCATCCGCGAAGGAGACTGCCGCGACGTGCTCGTGGCCGCCAGGGCCTTCCTCGCCGGGGGATGAGTCGACCTCTGGCGCATAGTGGCAGAGTGTGGCGGTGATTGGCAGAGTGTGGCAGAGTGTGGCAGAGTGTGGCAGAGTGCTCACTTGCGGCGGTAAAAGCCGGTCTGTGGAGCGCCAACGAACTCGATGACGCCAGCCTCGCGAAGATAGCCAAGGTCACGCCCCAAGCTCCTCGTCGGGATGCCGGTGCGCCGCTGGATATTGACTGTATTCGGTCGCTCTAGCTCATCGATTGCGGCCAGCACGGCAGCGTGGCGCTCCTCCATCGTCATACGGGCCTGCGGTGGGCGGCGCGCTCGCTCTGGAGGGGAGGTGGTGGTCGGCTGCGAGGACAGGCCGCTGGCCGCGTGTGGTCGCGGGATCACCTTGATCTGCGGTCCGTTCTCGATCCACTCGGGCTCGGGGTAGCCCTCATCGCGGCAGGCGGCGATCACACGGTCGTATCCGCTCCCGTAGCCCTCGATGACACCCAGCCGCATCAGCACTCGCGAGATGGCCTTGTTACGGCGAAGACTCACACCCGATTCGAAGTCCTCGCGGGAGAAGCCAGGCGGCCAGGTCCCAGGGCTGGAGATCTCGAGGCGGTCGGAGAAGAGAGCTACGAAGATCGAAGCGCCTTCCACCGCGTAATCCGTATGGGCGACCGCGTTGTTCAGAACCTCACGGACGGCGACGTTTGGGTAGAGGTCCAGCTCGTCGCGGCGGGTGCGGCCTGTGATCCGCACGATCGTGTCGGTGTTGCGCTCGATGAATCTCATCGCCTCCTCGATCCCGTCGAGCACCGTCACGTCGTTGTCTTCGCCCCTGACAACCGGCCGGCTCTTATCGACTCCGCGAAACACGACGCACCTGATCTGCGCGTCAGGGAAATGGATGGCCTGCTCTCGCCCGAACAGGATGATCCCGGCACGGGTGGGAACCAGCTGCCCGGCGTACTCGGCCAGCACACCGAGCCCTCGCAACTTGGCGTCCGTCGAGCGCTCTCCGACCGCATCCAGCCACCGCTTGATCGCCTTTCGGTTGAGGTCATTGCGCGTCAGTCCCGGCATCGGCTCCTGGTCCCAGGCGCCCATTCGCCGCGCCCTTTCAAGCTCAGCGACCTTCTCCGGACTCGCTGGAAGCGAGTTGCTGCCGATGCGAACGAACGTGCCTCTGTCCTTGCCCTTGTCCTTGACGAAGAACGGGCCGGCGGCGTAGGCAGCACGCAGCAGAAGTAGGTCGTGTCCCTCGTGGGTCACGATCTCGAGCTGCACCGTTGGCTGCGGATCGATCGCGCTTGCCACGGCATTCGCCAGCTTCTCCTCTTGCCTCTCCACGTCATCGAGCCCAAGGACGACTCTGGTCTGATCCTCGATGCCCACGACGAGAGTCCCGCCGGCCGTGTTCAGAAACGAGCAGACGGTCTCCAAGACCCTCTTCATGCTCGACAGGTCTTGCTTGAAGTCGAGACGAGTTCCCTCGCGCTCGGACAGGAGCTCCGCAACGGACTTGGCCACCACAAGAGCCTAAGACCACGAACGGTCTGATGCTCACCGTCAGCGAGAACGCCAGCGGGTGACGGCGTCAGACCGCGACTTTGGCGAGCGCACGAGCAAGATGGCTCACGCCGCCGACCTGTCCCCCGGCCGGCTTCGCACCGCTGTCTCAATCTCATCGCGCAGGAAGATCCAGCGTCGCCCGAGCTTGCGGCCGGGAAGCAGCCCGCGCCGGGCGTATTCGAGCACGGTCGAGATCGGCAGGTGCAGCAGCTCGGCGACGTCGCGGCCGTCGAGGACATCTTCGCGCGTCAGCCGACGATGGGTGGGGATGGATGTGGGGATCGTGCTCATCGACCTCTGGGCGTAGAAGTGGGCCCTCTGTGTTAATGACCGTGAGCCGCGCGGAACGGCCATCCAATTTGCGCGATGGCCGTTCCTCGCTCGACGCTGGCGTGATCCGCCGGTTCCCAGTCCCCGCCTGAGGGACCCTCTCTCTGCACTCTCCCGGCTCCGCCGGCTCCTCTGACCAGTACGCCGATGTGCCCTGTCCCGGCAGTCACCGCTACCTACGCGGCCACGCACGCCAGCCAGGCTTCGCTACGCTCGCCACCGCGCCCAACTGCCCCTCCAGCACAGACCAGATGCACGACGGTGCGAGCGCTGTGTGATCGCTGTGTGACGAAGTCGGTGGCCGTCTGGGCGCGCTGACGGTCATCACTTATGTGATGACTGCGGCGAGCATAGGTGCGTCCCGAGGCGGCGGATACGCGCGCTACCTGGAGAGCAAGACGGTAGAGCCCAAGCGCGGGGACTACTACTTGACCCCGGCCGGCGAGCTGACGCAGGCCCCCGGCCGGTGGCTGGCCGACGAGGAGACGCTGGCGAGGCTCGGAGTCCAGGCGAGCGGGGCGGTGGATGGCGCGGACTTCATCGCGCTGATGGAGGGCCGCCACCCCGGCACCGGCAGATGGCTGCGCCCGGAGGGCGCCGGCGGCGGCCGAGGAGGTGGGATCGACGTGACGCTCTCGGCTCCAAAGTCCGTTTCGACGGTGTGGGCGCTTGGTGATCCGTGGCAGCGCGAGCAGATCGAGCAGGCCCACGGCCGCGCGGTCGAGCAGACCATCCACCACCTGCGAGAGCAGGTGCCTGTTGTGCGCCGCCGCTACAGCGGCCAGGTCGTGGAAGAGCACGCCAAGGACGTGATCGCAACCGAGTATCGCCACACCACCGCCCGCGGCGTCCCGGGCGCCCAGGCCCCAGACCCCCAGCTGCACAGCCACGTCGTCATCACCGGCGCGGTCCGTGAGACGACCGGATCGTGGCCGTCGCGTCGCGGCCGATCTTCCGCTCCGCCCGGGAGCTGGGAGCGTTCTACCGCTCCGCGCTCGCCGAGGAGCTCGTGCGGGAGGGGTACGCGATCGAGCGGGGCACTGGCAAGGATGGCCGGTACTTCGAGATCGCGGGTGTCCCCAGGGAGCTGTGCGAGGCGTTCTCCGGCCGCTCCCGCGAGGTTGCGCGTGCGGCGGAGCGCTTCCGTGCCCGCTACGGCCGAGCACCCGAACGCGGCGAGCTGCGCAACCTCGCGCTCGAGAACCGCCGGGCGAAGGAGCTGACCACACGCTCGGACCTGCAACGAGTATGGGCAGAGACCGGGCGCGCTCACGGGTTCGGCCCGGATGAGGCCGTGCAGCGGGTCGGAGCGTCCGAGCGCCCTGCAGCCGAACGCGCGATCGAGGATCGGGTCGAGGCGAAGCTGACCGAGCAGCACGCCGTCTTCGAGGAGCGCGACCTGCGCGCGGTCGTGCTGGAGCAGGCCGCCGGGGAAATGGCACCGGACCAGGCGCTCGCCGTCGCCCGGGAGATGGTCCGCGACCGACGCATACTGACTTTGGAGGGCGGGCGGATGACGACCCTCGCGGTACACGCACAGGAGCAGGCGATCGAGCGCCGCGCGGCGACACTCGCGCAGCCCGCAGGGCGGGACGTCGGCGAGGTTGCGCGCGGTAGTGCTGCCCGTGAGGTCGCCGAGCGCATCAGCGGGCCATTCACCCGCGAGCAGCACCACGCACTGGAAGTCCTCACCGGCCCCGAGCGCGCCGCGGTACTCGTCGGGCCCGCCGGGACCGGGAAGGGAGTAGTGATCGACGCCGCCGCCCGCGCGGAGCAGCACGCCGGCCGGGAGACGATTGGCGTCGCCGTGTCCGGCTCCACCGCGGAGCGCCTCGGCGCCGACAGCCCCGCCCTCGCAGGGCAGACACTCACCCTCGACTCGCTGGTTGCACGCGCGAACACGGGGACCATCCACGTGGGCACGGACACGACGGTCATCCTGGACGAGGCTGGCATGGTCGATCACAAGCGCCTCGACGCGCTGACCGAGCTTGTGGAGCGCTCCGGGTCCAAGCTGATCGCTGTCGGTGACGGCAAGCAGCTCCCCTCGATCGACCCCGGCGGCATGTTCGACCGGCTCACCGGCCACGCGCCCACCGCCGAGCTCGCAGACATCCACCGCACCAAGGACCCCGCCGACCAGCGCGCGTGGCAAGCGCTACGCGCCGGGGAACCTGAGCGCGCGATGGCGCACTACGCCTCACGCGGCCAGCTGCACCTCTCCGACACCCGCGATGAGGCGGCAGAGCAAGCCGTACAAACATGGGCTTCGCTCACGGACGGGCGCGATATCCGCGAGGTCGCTTTGATCGCCGACGCGGCGAACTCGGAGATCGACCGGCTCAACGCCCGCGCCCAGCACCTACGCGCCCAGCGCGGCGAACTCGGCCACCACGAGATCCCGCTGCCCGGTGTCCACTACGGCGTGCGCGAAGGCGACCTCATCGCGTTCACCGCCCAGCACCGCCCGGCGGGGCAGCCGCGGGTCGAGAACGGCACCCGCGGGGAGGTGAGCGCCATCCACGATCGAGGCATGACCATCACGCTCGACGGGTCACAGCGCAAGATCCAGCTCGGTGGCGAGGATCTGTGCTCCCTTCGGCTCGCCTACGCGCAGCATGTGTACCGCCAGCAGGGCGCCACCGTCGAGCGCTCAGTCGTGCTCACCGGCGGCTGGCAGACCAGCAAGGAGACCGCCTACGTCGAGGCGACCCGCGCGCGGCAAGGTACCACCTGGTTCATCGCGCGCGAGGATCTTGGCGAGGAAGGGCAGGACGTCGTACGAATCACGCGCCTGGCCCAGAAGATGACCAACAGCCGCGCGCACACCTCATCGCTCGCGCATCCGGAGCGTCCCGCCCCCGACTGGACGCCGAGCCGTGATCCCCTGCGGCTTCGCTCCCCGCTTTCGCCAACGCGCTGGCTCGGCAGGACAAACAGCCGCGGTACGCCCGACCGCAGTGTGGGCCGCGGACGCTGAGCCACTGTCTGCTGGGCCGACTTCCGCGATGAGCACGCCACTTCGGCTGCGATGTCGAGTGATAACTACGGGCCGGCCCCCCCGTCGCGGAGAGTCGAGCGGGCAGTATCTTGCGCAAGGTGGAGGGACAGCCGGCATTCGACGTAGCTGGACCCGGCGATGCATCCATGCAGGCCCGCTTGGATGACGTTCAGCGCCGGTTGAATGAACACCCGGGCTACCGAGAGCACGTCGCATGTACAGAACTCGCGCGCACAGTCAACGCCGTACTCGTCCGGAACCTAGACGAGCTGCTAGCGCTTCTCGCGCAGCCAACGTGGGACCAGGCACTCGCGGTTGAGCTGTTTCAGAACATGTACCGGCCCGACGCGCGCGAAGCGTACGAGGCAGCCGTCACGCAACGACTGCATAACTACATCGCTGGGGCGGCAACCCTCGTTGACCACGCACGGCGCCTTATGAGAGGGCGCACCGGCACCATCGCCGAGGAGTTTGAGAGGCGTAAGGCGGAGGTGACCGCGAACCCGGAGGTTCCGTTCATAAAGGACTTGCGGAACTTCGTCCTTCACCAGGCGCACCCGTTCTTGGGGCACACCGTACGAATCCTCGATCCTAAGGGTCCCGCGACTGGCGAGATAGAACTAAGCGCTACGAGCCTATTGGGGTGGAGCGGATGGAAGGCACCGGCGCGAGCGTTCATCAAGAGCCAACCCGAGTCGTTCGCGTTGCGGCCGATTGCACTCCGACACGGCCAGCTGATGGTCCGCCTGCACAACCAGCTGCACAACGAACTTGCGGAAGCTAACGCCGCTGATCTCGAAGACGCAAACCGGCTCGTTGTAGAGCGCAACGCGATCCTGGGTGACATGGACCCCGAGGCCGCAAAGCGGCTGACGGAGGCGATCACAAAACTCAGGGAATCGCCAACACCGATCAAGACGGACGACCTACCGGACGCCCTCGGCTCGCAGTCGCCCCCAGCGACGTCGGGCGAGTGAACCTACTGATCCGTATGCCGATCTGTGCGAAGCAGGTCGGCGCTCCTACCAGCGCAATTTGGCCGGCACCGACGCAGAGCTAGACTTGGGCCGATGTCGGATACTCGCGAGCCGGGTGAGTTGATTCAGAGCGCAAGTGCCGTAGGCGGGGCGCTAGCTGGCACCGCGGCAACTCTGGTCGCAGGTCCATTCGTCGGAAGTGCTGCTGGTGAGTTGACTGCGCGGGTTCTGTTGCACGTCGGCGCAGAAATAGAGAAGCGACTATTCGCCCCGCGTCAGGAAAAGCGCATCGCCGAAGCCTATGCGTCCGCGTCTGCAGGAGTCGAAGCTCATCTCGAAGACGGCGATCGTCTACGGAACGACTTCTACGATCAGTCCAAGGATGGCGGGATCGCAGGTGAACTTCTGGAGGGCGTGCTGCTGACAGCCGCCGACGCATGGGAACAGCTCAAGGTGCCGTACATCGGACGACTGTTTGCCGAGGTCTCCTTCGAGCCTACCGTGAACATCCCAGACGCGAATTACCTCCTGAGACTTGCCGACCAGCTCACATATCGGCAGCTCCTGCTTTTGGCGTTCTGGCACCGTGTAGATAGTCTCGACCTAGCTGAGAAGGTCGCCTTGATTATGGATGATGACACGCCGGCGAGACTCAACAAAGCCACCGACGCCCTACAAGCCGAGATGGAGGATCTCAACACACTGGGGCTGGTAGGCGTCGAGCGGAAGGACGGCACTATGGGCTCACCGGACCCAACGTGGGATGGCATCGCCGATGCCGGGACGCTCAAGCGAGCTTGGCTCACTGCTATCCACTTGACGCCCCTTGGCGAGACGCTTCACAGACTGATGGCCTTGGATGGGATTCCGACGGACGAGACCAATGAGATCATCCCTGAACTACGCGGCCCGAATCCAGCCATCGAGGAGCGTCATCGCGTCCGAGTCAGCGATGACAGTCAGCGTCTTGATTAACTCAAATCAAGCGCGCACCCACTCGTCGGCCGTCCGTAGCTAAGTTTTACCCAGGTACATTGCTAGACGACTTCGACTGCGTGAGCACCTCCGCGAAATGGTCGAGAATCAGATCACGCTGCTGCTTCGGTACGTCGTTGCCCAGAACTTGGAGGGCCTCATCCAATGCGTCCTTCGTTCGGGCCTTGCGCTCCGGGTATGCGTCACGGACGGCCTCACCAGTGTCGTAGTAACGGCGCAGAGCGATCAGTGATCGGTAGGCGCCCGGAATCTTTGACACTCGCACGCTGCGAATCATCGACCGACCTGTCATCACAAAGACAGGCGTGATGGACCTGCTCATGTGGGCGTTTGCGTACTGGACGAACGGCGCTCCCGTGATTTGTTTGCGCTCAGCGAGCGCTAGGGCGAGCCGCGCCATACAGGCGTCCGAAGTGTGCAGCGCTGATCGAACCGTCCAGACACGCATCGGCCTCTCGTCCAGATGATCGTCCGGCTTGACGTGAAGCAACAGGGCAGGCCCGGATGAATGTGGGAAAAATGTCGAAAGCGGGATGTATAGACGTGGTACACATCCGTCGCAAAGGATTCATGCGTCTTGGCTGCAACGACGTTGGCCATATCAAGCAGGCTCGGCAGGTCGGTTGCGGTGCCGAATGTAGCCGCGACTTCCTTGACGAGGGTAGGCGAGATCGGGTCGCCGTCTGCGATGTACGACATCAGACGACGGAACGACTTTGCGTTGTTGCCACCCATCTTCTCGACTTGGTCGTCTCCATAGAGCCAGTAGAGGCCGGCGAGGCAGGTCTCGATGCAAGCTCGTGCTAGGAGAGCCGTGGCCTCGACCTGCCGCCAGCGCCCAGCCCTTCTTGTTTGACGCTGTAGCCACAACAGCCTGAGCAACGCAAGCTGGGCGATGTCCTCGGGGGTGGCGTTGTCACCCGGCCAACGTGTGCAGGTGACCAGTCCGCGTGCAGCCTGGCGTATGCGACGGCGGCGCAGCGGATCGGGGCAGGGCAGCATGCTGCGCAGCAGGAGGCGAGCGAGCGACGCGACTGCGGCACGATTCAGCATTGCAAGTCGGTCAAGGTGAGCGATATGACCTGCAAGCGGCTGACTAGCTCATCGCACAGAGAGGCAGCATCCTGTGGCCTCTTGTCTCGGAGCGTGATCGACCAAGCCGTGCAGCTCTTGGTGGTGCGACGCAAGCGCCGGCACGGCCGGGCAGCGCCGTTGTCAAGGCACCGAGACACGCGGTCGCGGAGAGCTTCCAGACTGTCGCTATCTGCCCAGCACTTCACGCATAGCTCGCGGTCTTCGCCTTCGTGCCCCATCAGCTCAATGTAGACGCCGCAGTCCGGCGCGTCATCGCGGTCAATCCAGCGCGTGAGCAACGGACCACTGATGAGCGTCTTGCGCTCCCAGCTCCCGCTGGAGGGGTCGAGCGCAGAGTGCGCAACCACCTCGCAGAAGTAAGCCCAATGCCCAAGCGCCGAGCCTTTCCGCAATTGCTCTACGGGCCGGCCGGCGTTCACGGCGTCGCGGGCGCGCTCGTGAGACTTGGCCTCGTCGCGGACGTGCCGGGCGTAGGCGGTCAACGCTTCGTCGCCATTCGTGTGCGCTTCAACGATCGTGGCCCATTCTGCTGGGCCGACGAACCGCCAGTTGGGCGGCAGGTCCGATTGCGTAGCTGCGAGAGCTGTGCAGCCGACCGCGAGCAGCACGCCCGCGTCACCGTCGTCGATGGTGCTCGTGAGCTGCGTATACGTCCAACGCGAATCAACCTTCACCTCCACACCCAACCGGAACGTGCGGTCGGCCGGCAGCCGAAGGATGGCGGCGAGGTCGATCGGCCGACGCCGACGCACTTGCTTCTCGCGTTCACAAGCTTCGACGCTGAGGATCGCCGGCGCCTCGTCGCCGAGCAACGCCTGAGCAACCGTCACGGGCGACTCACCGTTGAGGAGATGTTCCAGCACGCCCGTATGGACTACCTCGTGCTGGTACCCGACCGCCTGCACCCAATCCACGCCCGCGAGCGTACACCCGCTGCACCATGTGCCTAGCCGACGAGCTGGCCGGCCTCCCGTAGCGCCTTCAGCGTGACCAGAACGGCGCTGTCGCGGTACTGGGTGTCGCCGGCGGCCTCGCGCACGACACGGACAACCGCCTGCACGCCGATGACCTCGATCGGCCCGCCTCCGACATGTTGTTCCGCTGCCCAGGCGCGAACTCGCTGCTCGTGCTCGCCGGCCTTGCGCCCGGAGAAGCGCCCGACGTAGAGCCGTAGCTGCACTTGATCGGGGCTGTAGCGGTAGCGCTTGGCTGCCTCCGCGACGACGCGCGTTCGTACTGCCTGGTCATTTAGGAGCCGGTAGCGGCGACTGGCGCGCTCATCAGAAGTTTCGCCGGTGACGTGCTCAGCGACTACACCGCGCGAGCCAAAGGCGGACTTCACGCTCGCCAGCACAAGACGGTCAGCGCGGGCGCCAACGAGATCGACCTCGTAGCCGTGGGTCTGTTCCTCGGTGTAGGCGGCCTTGCGGGTCGGGAGCTTGACGCGGAACTTCACGCCACCCGACACCACGAAGTGCTCCGCTTCAAGCGCCACAGCGACGAAGGACTCAAACGCCTCCACGCGCCGGCAAGCCTACCTACGGGTGCACGGCGGTCATCGTGACGATCGACCCTTCTCGAGCCATCGCTGGGAGCGGCGCGGTCGCGTGTGCCCAGCACCGATTCCAGTGCTCTGAGAGAGCGCTTCCATCTGGAGCCTGGAAGAAGAAGCTCACGGCCGCCTCGCTCGGGCAACCGTCCTGTCCGCAGAGAACAGCGGCCTGTGCCGGACGTTCAACCAGCGTCAGGCGCTCGCGTTGCATTCCGCGGAGGGGGTGTTGACTACCACGGTTGATTGTTATTGCGCCCCCATCGTGTGTGATTTCGCGGGCCACCGCCTCCTGCTCGAGGTGGTGCACGAGATCGCCGACAAGCACTTCGTCAAAGCGGATTTCCCGAGGAAGCGCAGCACTCATGGCTGCCTGATGCTAGCGCGTGCTGCTGGTGTGACGGCGCTACGATCGAGACATGGACGCACGTGAGCACCTAGCGAGGTTGAAGGGCCGTGACATTCCAACGATCACACACAAGAAGTCCAACCGCGTGCTGTCGGTTCACGGCTCTGAGGTGGAGGTTATGCGTGAGCAGCGCGGAACAGTGCCCGTGGCGCAGGTTCAGCAGGCCCTCGACAAGCTCTACAGGGACGGTGTGCTGCGCATCAACAAGGCGACATTGGGGCACTCCAATACGGCGTTTGTCGGTGCGGTGCTAGCTCAATTGCCTGACGTTGAAGTCGTCAGGGGCCCACAGTCGGTGCGTCTCGCCGAGCCAGCCGATTGAGGCAGCGCCGTATCGACCGCATTCCCCTTGGCTTTGAGTAGGCTGCGATCGCCCTCGCTGCTTCGCCGTTCGCGCTGAGCGCTATCGCCCGGTCGGTTTCGTGTGTCGGGCCGGCAGGCATCGAGAAAAAGCTGTTGAGGGTTTGCATCGTGAGCCAGAGCGACGACCAAGTGCTCTCATCCACAGAGCTCAGGGCGTCACGGTACTCGCGCCAAGTCGAGAGAACGTCCTGGTAGCGCACGATCGCGTTTTCGCCGATCGTTTCGGTCTGCTCGAATTGGAGCACAATGACAAGGCCAGCGAGTTCCGTGTGGAAGAGACGTGCAGCGACGCGACGTCGCTGGTTCCGGCCGATCCACGCGAAGACGAACTGGCCCGCGATTGTGAGAGCGCCGCCGATGACGACTCCGATGAGTGGGAGGACTTCGGAGAGCTGCGACGCGATCAGCACGAGCAAAACGTACCGATCTGCTGGACCGCCGCCCTTCAGGCTGATCTGTTCAGGCGCCCGGAAGAGACCCGCGTGTCATGCGGTAGTCCGATCAACGATGTTTCCTTCACGCACTCGTGTGGCTTTTTGCGCGCGACCCCAGCCGGTAGGGTGTCGTCCGGCCTGTCTGGGATTCTGGACGTAGGCCAGAATCTAAGAAGGTGTCTTGAAATGGTCATTTTTGCTTCTTCTTGGTTGCCCAGGGCTTGGGGCCGGGTGGTGGTGAGAGGCGGTTGAGCATGTTGCCTACCATCGCCCACTTGACCATCGCTTCGTGGGTGGCGGGCAGGCGCTCGTAGTCGCGCACCAGGCGGCGCCAGCGCATCAGCCAGGAGAAGGTGCGC
>PLYX01000209.1 GCA_003151895.1 Solirubrobacterales bacterium | reverse complement strand
ACATCGAGACCGACGGCTCGATCGAGCCGCAGGCGGCGCTGCGCGAGGCGGCCGAGCTGCTCATCTCCCAGCTTGCGATCTTCACCGACGCAGACCGCATCCAGGAGCTGAGGGCGGTACCGGGCGGTCAGCTCGACGGTCACGGCCTGGCGGTCGGCGGTGGCGTTCCGGCGGCGTTGCAGGGCGAGGAGTGGAGCATCCTGATCGAGGAGCTCGAGCTCGGNNAACTTCGGCAAGAAGTCGATCGACGAGGTCATCGAGACCCTCGAGGCGCGCGGACTGCATCTGCGTCAAGACTGAGAGGGTGGCGCAGTCGGCCGGAGGCCGACAAGCCGGGCCCCTCTTCTGTCAGACTCCTAAGCCATGAGGCACCAGAAGACCAGGAACAAGCTCAGTCGCGACTCGGCGCATCGCAAGTCGCTGCTCATGAACCTCACCAAGGAGGTGCTCGAGCACGAGCGGATCAAGACGAGCGAAGCGAAGGCGAAGGCGGTGAAGCCCGAGATCGAGAAGCTGATCACGCTCGCCAAGCGGGGCGACCTGCACGCGCGCAGGCAGGCGCTGTCGGCGCTCGCGCAGGACAAGTTCGCCGTGTACAAGCTGTTCGAGGAGGTCGCTCCCCGCTATGCCGAGCGGCCAGGCGGGTACACGCGCATCCTCAAGCTCGGTCCGCGCAGAAGCGACGCGACCGAGATGGTCTACCTCGAGCTGGTCTAGCGGCCGCCCGCACGCGGCGGGGACCGCACCGGACCTTGTGGGTCAGTCGAGGACTATCTGACCGCCCGCCATCTAGTCCTCGACGGACCCTATGCTGGAGGGGCGATGCTGCACGTGCTGCTCACCAACGACGACGGGATCGAGGCCGACGGGTTGCAGGCCCTGCGCCGCGCCCTGGTCGAGGTCGAGGGGGTGCGGCTGGTGGTGATCGCCCCGGACGGCAACCGCTCCGCGATGGCGCGCTCGATCACGACGCGCCGTCCGCTGTGGGTGGAGGAGGTGTCGTTCTCGGACGGCACGGTGGGGTACGCCACCGACGGCACCCCGGTTGACTGCGTGCGACTGGCGAGGCTCGGGCTGGTGGAGGGCTTCGACGCGCAGCTCGTGGTGTCGGGGGTCAACCATGGGGCCAACCTCGGCGATGACATCACCTACTCCGGCACGGTGGCGGCGGCCCTGGAGGGGGTCGTGCTCGGGTTGCCCGCGATCGCCGTCTCCCAGCAGTCGAGGGGGCGCTCGCTCGACTTCCGCTACGACGGTGGCTTCGACTTCGGCGTCGCGGCGGGGTTCGTGGCGCGGCTGGTGGAGCGCTTGGAGGAGGTTCCGATGCCCGCGGGGACATTGCTCAACGTGAACGTCCCCGCCGGGGAGCCCGCCGGGATCGAGGTGGCGAGCCTCGGCAAGCGCATCTACCGCGACGAGCTGAAGGTGGCGCCCCACGAGGACGGCTCGCCGACGCGCAGGCGCTACTGGATATATGGCGCCGATCCCGGCTTCCACGACGAGCCTGGCACCGATCTGGCGGCCGTGGCGGAAGGCCGTATAGCCGTGACTCCGATCCATTTCGACCTGACGGACCGTCGTGGTCTGGAGGCGCTGCGCAAGTTCGACCTGCACGCCCTCTTGGCGCCGGTGGGCGGCGACCAAGGCACGTGAGCGGCGGGTCGGAGCGACCGCCCTCGCCCCCGCGGGCGGAGGCCAAGGCCGGATCGCTCGGGGAGCCGCCCGAGCGGACGAAGGCGCCCGCGAAATCGACCGGGGAGCCCTCCGAGCGAACGAAGGCGCGCGCGGCGGAGCTGCGCCAGCTACTCGAGCATCACGGGCACCGCTACTACGTGCTCGACGACCCGGAGATCCCAGACGACGCGTATGACGCTTTGCTGGATGAGCTGCGGACGCTTGAGGCGGAGTTCCCGCAACTGCAGACCCCGGACTCGCCCACGCAGCGGGTCGGGGGAGAGCCCGTGGGGCGCTTGGAGAAGGTGGAGCACCTGGAGCCGATGCTCTCGCTGGGCAACGTGCGCGGCGAGCAGGAGCTGAAGGCGTGGGTGGCGCGCATGAAGGCCCATCTGGGACGCGAAGGGATCGTGAGGAGGAGCTTCGAGTACGTGGTCGAGCCGAAGGTGGACGGCTTGGCGGTGAGCCTGCTCTACCGCGACGGGGTGCTCGAGCGGGGAGCGACGCGCGGCAACGGGGAGGTGGGGGAGGACGTGACCCACAATCTGCGCACGATCGGGCAGGTCCCCTTGCACATCGAGGACGCGCCCCCGTTGCTTGAGGTGCGCGGCGAGGTGTACATGTCGCTTGGGGATTTCGCGGCGCTCAACGAGCGCCGCGCCGAAGAGGGGCTCTCGACGTTCATGAACCCACGCAACTCGGCCGCCGGGGCGGTGCGCCAACTCGACCCTTCACTGATGGCGGAACGTCCCCTGTCGATGTGGGCCTACCAGGTGGGCGTAGCCCCGGACCTGTCGTTCGAGACCCATTGGGAGGCGCTTGAGTGGCTGCGAGAGCACAGCTTCCGCGTGAACAGCGACATCAAGCGGTTGCGCAGCGAGGACGAGGTGATCGCGCAGTGCCTGCGCTGGCAGGAGCGCCGCGGCGAGCTCGACTTCGAGATCGACGGCGTGGTGATCAAGGTGTCGGATCTGAAGCTTCAGCGCCGTCTCGGATCGGTGGGTCGCGACCCGCGCTGGGCGGTCGCCTGGAAGTTCCCGCCCACCACGGCGGTGACGCGTCTGAACGCGGTCGAGTGGAACGTGGGCAAGTCCGGTGATCTGCGCCCCTACGCGGTGCTCGAGCCGGTGGCGGTGGGCGGTGTGACGATCAAACTGGCGACGCTCCACAACGAGGAGGACATCGTCCGCAAGGACATTCGCGCGGGGGAGGATGTGATCGTGTTGCGTGCTGGCGACGTTATTCCCCAGGTGGTGTCGCCGGCGCCGCACGTGGTGGAGCACGAGGATCGCCCGCCCGTGACGCGCCCGCCGGCGCGCTGCCCCTATTGCGACACCCCAACCGTCAAGCCGAACGAGTCGGTGTTCACGAAGTGCCTCAACCGCGACTGTCCCGAGCGGGCGTGGCAGCTGCTGAAGCACTTCGTGGGGCGCGCCGCGATGGACGTCGACGGGTTCGGGGAGAAGCAGGTGGCGCTCCTTCAACAGCGTGGTCTGGTGAAGAGCGCCGCCGACTTCTACCGCTTGCGCGAGCGCCGCGAGGAGCTGCTCGAGCTGGAGGGGTTCGGGGAGCTTTCGGTGAACAACCTGCTCGACGCCATCGACGCCTCCAAGCAGCGGCCGTTCGCACGCGTGCTGTTCGCGCTCGGGATCGAGGAGGTGGGCGAGGTGACCGCGCGCAACCTGGCGATGCGCTTTCGCGACATCGACGCGCTGCTGGAGGCGAGCGTGGCCGAGATCGCCGAGACGCCTGGGATCGGCGAGAAGATGGGCTCGGCGATCCGCTCACAGCTCCACGACGATCGGATGGTGGCCCTGATCGAGGACTTGCGCAAGATCGGGTTGCGCTTCGCCGAAGCGGGTCTCGCCCCGACGAGCGGCCCGCTGGCGGGCAAGACGGTGGTGCTCACCGGCACGCTCCCCACCCTCTCGCGCGAAGAGGCCACCGAGCGCATCCAGGCGGCGGGTGGGCGTGTGACGAGCGCCGTGTCGAAGAAGACCCACTATCTGGTAGCAGGCGAGGTGCCCGGGTCGAAGCTCGAGAAGGCCGAGCGCCTGCATGTTCGGGTGCTCGACGAGCGCGGGTTGCTGGACCTGTTGGGGGACGGCTAGCTCGACTCTCGATTTGGCGCCCTACGAACGCCGCTCGGCGGACCCGTTGGGCGAGGTGTGAGGGGAGCCGTTGATGGGGGATGGGTTTGGCTTTCTTCTGAGGTCCCCACTCCGGGCGTCAATAACGCGCGAGCGTGATCGCCATGCTGTCCTGGATCGTGTGTGCCTCGCCGGTTTCGATCCCGTCGGTGAAGAACGCAAAGGCGAGGATGTCGCCGCTCTGAGCCTGGCAGTAGCCGGCGAGGTTCGACACCCCGATGAGCGTGCCGGTCTTCGCCTCACAGCGCCCGCTCGCCGGGGTGTGGCGCATCCTTTCTGAGAGCGTGCCGGTGTGGCCGGCGACCGCCAGGTCTGTGCGCAGGGTCGTGCCGAGCGGGCTGTGGGCGAGTGTCGTGAGCAGCGACACCACCTGATGCGGGGAGGTGGAGTCCGAGTGCGAGAGTCCCGAGCCGTCGAGGACGTGCGGGTGCAGGCCCAGGTGGGCGATCGTGCTGCGCACGACCGCCGCGCCGGCCGCTGTTGTGCCGGCGCCGCCGTAGCGTGCTCCGAGATCCTTCAGGAGCGTCTCGGCGAAGAAGTTGTCGGACGGTGGGAGGGTCAGGCCGAGCAGCGTGGCGAGGGTGGGGGAGCTCGCGGTGGCGAGCACGGCCGCTCCAGGTGGAGCCGCGGCGGCGCCACCTCCGTGGACGGTGATCCCGTGGGCTCGGAGCGCTCCCCGAAGCTGAAGCGCGGCGTAGGCGGCGGGAGCGTGCGGTCCCCGTTGCGACCCTGTTTCGCCGCGGTTGAACGCGAGTGCGCTCAGGTTGCCTTCGAGGTCGGGATCGAACGCGTAGCCGCTCGCCGGCTCGCCTCGCAGCGAGTCGAAGTAGGACTCGTCGCCGTTGACGCTCCCCGTGACGCTGCGGATGCCGGCGGCTCTGACGAGCGCGGCAAGCTTGGACACGGTGGCGCCCTGCCCGCCGTAATGGCTTGCCACGAACGAAGCGCTCCCGAACGTGGGGTCGCCGCCGCCGCGCAGATAGAGGCTGCCTTCCCAGCGTCCGCCCGAGCCGAGGTGACCGGCGCCGAGCACGGTCGTGGAGAGCGTCGCGTCGGGACCCATCAGCTCGAGCGCGGTGGTGGCGGTGTAGAGCTTCTCCACGGAGGCGGGCGGACGTGCGTTGTCCGCGCGCTGGCTGAACAGCGGCGTCGCTGTCGTCAGGTCGAAGACGTAGGCTCCCGACAGTGGTCCCGCGATGGTCAGCTCGTGGCTCAGTTGCCCCGCCAGCGCGCTCTGGGCAATGGGTTCTGCGCGGGCGGGAGTCGTTGTGCCCGCAAGGGCCGCCGCCGCGGTGCTCAGCAAGGCGGCGAGCGTGCGTGGGAGTCCGGAGGAATTCATGGACCCACGTAACAGTACGTACAATCAATATTCATGGGTGAGGTCGTCAACTTGAAAGCAGCCGCCAAGGGTGGCTTGGGCTCTAGAACACGGTCAACCTCCAAGCGGAGCGCTCCAGCAAGAACGAACGGGCGGCGCCGTCCGCAATCCAACAAGACGGCTCTTGTGCTCGGTGGAGGCGGGTTCACGGGCGGGGTGTACGAGATCGGTGCGCTGCGCGCGCTCGACCTGCTCGCGGCCAACCGCACGATCAACCAGTTCGACGTCTACGTGGGCACCTCCGCGGGGGCGTTTGTGGCGTCGCTGTGCGCCAACGGGGTCACTCCCGAGGAGATGATGCGGGTTGTCACCCACCAGGGGCACCAGGCCTTCAGGGACATCGATCTGGGCGACCTGCTGCGCCTGAACCTGCCCGAGCTGGCGCGCACCGGGGTGCGTCTTCCCCTGCGGATGGCATCGCTCGTGCGTCAGCTGCTCCCCCAGCTCGGC
>PLYX01000262.1 GCA_003151895.1 Solirubrobacterales bacterium | reverse complement strand
GATCTCCCAGGCGACCTTGACCTCCTCCTCGGCGTGAAAGGTCGAGAGCGAGATGCGGATCGTGTCGCCGATGCCGTCCGACAGCAGGGCGCCGAGACCGACCGCCGACTTCAGCGACCCCGACCACTTCGTGCCGGCCTCGGTGACCCCGAGGTGAAGCGGATAGGGAACCCGTGCGGCGAGCATCCTGTTGGAAGCGATCGTGTTGGGCACCGACGTCGACTTCATCGACACCTTGAAGTCCTCGAAGTCCAGACGCTCCATCAACTCGACGGTCTCAGCCGCCGCGGTCACCAGCGCCTCCACCGGGTTCTCGTACTCCAGGTCGCGCAGGTGTTTGGGCAGCGACCCGCTGTTCACCCCCACGCGCAGCGGAGTGCCGTGGCGCTTGGCCAGCGCAATCACCTCAGCCACCTTCTCGGGACCGCCGATGTTGCCCGGGTTGAGCCGCACGCAGTGCGCGCCGGCTTCGATCGCCTTCAGCGCGAGCGTGTGGTTGAAGTGGATGTCCGCGATCACCGGGATAGGCGACTCCACGACGATCCGCTTCAGCGCCTCCACATCCTGCTCGCGCGGCACCGCCACCCTCACGATGTCAGCGCCCGCCTCGGCCACCTTGCGGATCTGCTCCATCGTGGCATCGACGTTGGCGGTCTCGGTCTTCGTCATCGTCTGCACCGCCACGGGGGCGCCGCCGCCGATCGGAACGGGACCTACGTGGATCTGGCGCTCGGAAGCCATAGGCTGATTCTACGATGACCAGCTCGCCCGACGTGTACGCCACCGCGCGCGGCCCGCTCGCGCGCATCGCCTCGCCGCTGGCGGCCCGTGCGCGCAGGCGCAGACACGAGCGCTTCTTCGCGCTCGCCGGCCTGCACGCGGGCGCGTGCGTGCTCGACGTAGGCTGCGGAGCACTTGGCCTGCGAGCGCTCCAGCCCGATCTGGACATCACCGGCGTGGACCTCGCCGAGCGACCCGCTTATCCCGGTCGCTTCGTGCGCGCCGACGCCGCCGCCGGCCTCCCGTTCGCCGATGGCGAGTTCGACCTCGTGTACTGCTCGAGCGTGATCGAGCACGTACCGCCCGCCCGCCGCGCCGCCTTCGCCGCCGAGGTGCGCCGCGTGGGCCGCGGCTGGTTCGTGCAAACGCCGGCGTTCTCGTTCCCTATCGAGCCCCATTCGCTGCTGCCGGGCGCCCATTGGCTCCCGCCGCGTCTGCGCAAGCCCTACTGGCGCCTGGGCGCGGCCGGCGACTGGGAGGAGATCTCGCTGCTCTCCCGTCGCGAGATGGAAGCGCTGTTCGGCCCTGCGCTGCCAGAGCGCGTCGGCCCGATCGTCAAGAGCTGGGTGTGCGTGCGGGCGGCCTCACCCGCCGAGCCGGCCGATGTCGTTGCTGAAGCCGCTCACCACGAGGAACAGCAGCAGCGCGATCCCAACCGAGCTGAAGCGCCACATGGCGGTCAGTGACACGCGCCGTCCGCGCAACTTCTCGGCCACCGCCCACAGCACGTGCCCGCCGTCGAGCGGGAGGAACGGCAGCAGGTTGAGGACCGCGAGGACCAGCGACACGTACCCGATCACCACCAGCGCCCTGCCCGGGCCGGCCGCGACGGCCTGCTCGGTGACCTGACTGATGCCGACGATGCTGCTGATCTGGCTGCGCTGCTTGGAGCTGGTGAGGGCTTTCGCGAGACCGCTGAACGTCTGCGTGGTCATCGCCCACATCTCTCCAGCGGAGGCGCCGGCCGCCGCGAGCACGCCGAACGACCTCACGGGAACGGCGAACTGGAACCCGAGCAGCATGCGCCTGGCTTCGGTGTTGTAGCGCGGCACGATCGACAGCCTCACGACGCGACCGGCCCGGCGCACCGTCACGATCGCCGGCGTCCGACCGCGGCAGCCCTCCACGGCGACGCCGGCACAGCGATGCGAGGAGATCGCTTCAACGGCGGCGCGCACCGTCACGGGACGTCCGTCCACCGCGACGATCCGATCTCCCGGGCGCAGGGTCCCCGCGGCGGGCATGCCGCGCTCGACGGCCCCCACAGCCGTCGTGGCCGGCTTCAAGGTCTGTATGTCCGGATTGACTCCTTCGAGCGTGATGGCCCCATTCATGCTGCCGGCGAACAGCACGCTCCAGAACAGCACGAACGCGATCAGCAGGTTGACCCCCGGCCCGGCGAGGATCACCACTATCCGCTTCCATGGCACCTGCGCGTAGTAGGCGCGGCGGGCGACCTCCGGAGGCAGACTCTCGACTTCCTCGGGGTTCATGCCGGTGATCTTCACGTAGCCCCCGAGAGGAATCGCGCCGACCATGTATTCGGTCTCCCCGCGCTTGATCCCCACGAGCTTCGGGGGAAAGAACAGCGAGAAGCGCTCAACGCGCATCCCGACCGCCTTCGCCACGGCGAAGTGGCCGAGCTCGTGCAAAACGATCAGGGCCATGATCCCGAGGATCGTGAGCAGCCAGTTCATGCCCTCAGTGTGGCACTCACGGCCTCCTCGGCACGCTGCCTCGCCTTACGATCGGACTCATACAGCGACTCGAATGCCTTCACCGGCGCGCTCCCGAGCTCCTCGAGCGTGCGCTCGATCACCTCGGCTATCGCGAGGAAGGGGAGTCGTCCGGCGAGAAACGCGTGCACTGCGATCTCATTCGCGGCGTTGAGCACGCACGGCGCGGTGCCGCCCGCCCGCGCCGCCTCGCGCGCCAGGCGCAGGCACGGGAACGCGTCGAGGTCCACCGGCTCGAAGGTGAGCGCGCCGACCTGCACGAGGTCGAGCGGGGCGACCGGTCGGGGACCGGCCAGCAGCTCGACGCTCGCCGCGCCATGCAGGGCGTAGGAGATCGCGATGCGCATGTCGGGCGGTCCCATGTGCGCGAGCATCGCCCCGTCGGCGAGCTGGACGATGCCGTGGATCAACGACTGCGGGTGCACCACCACGTCGATGCGCTCGTAGGGAGTGCCGAACAGGTGGTGGGCCTCCATCAGCTCGAGGCCCTTGTTCATCAGGGTGGCAGAGTCGATCGTGATCTTGCCCCCCATCGCCCAGGTGGGGTGGGCGAGCGCCTGCTCGACGCTCACGTCGGCGAGCTGCTCGCGCGAGCGGCCGCGGAACGGCCCGCCGCTGGCCGTGATGGTGAGGCGCTCGACGGCGCCCGGCGGTTGACCGGAGAGCAGCTGGTGGAGCGCGGTGTGCTCGGAGTCCACCGGCACGATCTGCGCGCCCGTGGCTTCGGCGAGCGCCACCACGAGCTCGCCCCCCACCACGAGCGACTCCTTGTTGGCAAGCGCCAGGTCGATGCCCTCGCCGAGCGTGGCCACGGTGGGACCGAGGCCGGCGGAGCCGACGAGCGCGTTGAGCACCAGGTCGGCGCCCGACTCCACGACCAGGCGCACAAGACCCTCCGCGCCGCCCAGCACCTCGCCCTCGGGCCACGCGTCCGCGGCAAGCTGTGCCGCGTGCTCGTCGGCGAGCGCGATGCGTCGCACCCCGTGTGCACGTGCCTGCTCAACGAGGGCCTCCCAAGAGCGCTCGGCCGACAGGCCCACGAGCTCCAGCTCGTCGCTGCGCCGCAGCACGTCGAGCGCCTGC
>PLYX01000189.1 GCA_003151895.1 Solirubrobacterales bacterium | reverse complement strand
CGTTCTGGCCGGCGCTGCTGCTCGCCCGCGGCAAGCGCTTGCCGTGGGCCTTGCGCGGGCTGCTCGCCGGCGGCGCGGTGGTGCTCGCAGACGTGGCGCTCCTCAGCCAGAGCCGGGGCTCGCTGTACTCGACCGCCCCGATGATCGTGCTCGTGTTCGCGTTCGTCCCCAAACGCCCGCGCACCTTCGCCACGGCTGTGCCGGTCGCGCTCGGGGTCGGCGCCACCGCGCCGCTCGTGCTGCGCGTCGGGGATCGTCTCGGGAGCGGGCAGGGCGCCTCTTCGGCTGTGCACACCGCCATCGCGGCGATGTTCGTCGCGGCGCTGCTGGCCGGCGTGGCGGTCGCGCTCGGCGCGGCCCTCGAGAATCATCGCGCCGTCTCTCCAGCGCTCGCCAGGGGGGTGCGACGCGGCGTTGGGGCGGTTGCGCTGGCGACGCTCGTCGTGGTGCTGGCCGGTGGCCTTGTCGCAGCGGGCAACGGGGTGGGCGGGAATGGGGTGGGCGGGAAACTCATAACCCGCGCCCGCCACGGCTGGGAAAGCTTCGAAGGCGGCTACCCCACCACCGCCACCAGCGGCAACCGGCTGCTGAGCGGTCTCGGAAGCAACCGCTACGACTTCTACCGGGTCGCGCTCGACGAATTCGTGGGGCATCCCATCCTCGGGATCGGCGCCGACAACTTCCAGCAGCAGTACCTCAGGTACGGCCATAGCGACGAGACCCCCCGCTATCCGCACAGCGTCGAGCTGCGTACGCTCGCCCAGACAGGGCTGATCGGCGCGCTGCTCGCCGTCGTGGGCTTGGGGGCGGCGCTCGCGGCAGCCTGGCGCGCCATGCGCCGCGCCGACCCGCTTGGGCGAACGGTCGCCGCCGCGGCGCTCGGCGGCTTTGCCTACTGGGCGGTCCATGGCTCATTCGACTGGTTCTGGGAGTTCGCGGGCCTCGGCGCGCCGGCGTTTGCGCTGCTCGGCATCGCCTGCTCGCTCGAGCCGCGCGTTCCCCTGACAGGGTCCGAGCGGGCGCGGCCCACGAGACCTGGGCGCAGGTGGACGCTCGCGGCGGTCGGCCTTGCGGCTGCTCTCGCGGCGCTGCTCTCGCTGGCGGCCCCGTGGCTCAGCGAACGCCAGATCCAGAGCGCGGCGCGCATCTGGCCGAAGGCGCCGCTGGCGGCGTACTCCCGCCTCGACGACGCCGCCAAGCTGAACCCGCTGAGCGACCGGGCCTACCTCGTGGCTGGGAGTATCGCGCTGCGCTTCGGCGATCTCGCCCGCGCGAAGCACGAGTTCTCGCTGGCGCTCGGGCGGGTGCCCGGCGATGCCTACGCCACGCTCGAGCTCGGCGCGATCGCCTCCGAATTGGGGGAGAGAGCGCGCGCGCTTGTGCTGCTCGAACGGGCGGTGCGCCTGAACCCGCGGGATCCGCTCACCCGCCAGGCGTTGGACACCGTTCGCTCCGGCAAGCGGGTAAACGTGGAAGAGTTGAATCGCTCGATCCTCGTCAAAGCTGAACGTTACGCGTAAAGATCCCCGATTTGCGGGTTCTTGCCTGGAGACTGCCACCTACCTTCGCTAGCGTAGGGATCAGTCTGGTCGGTCTAGGAGTCCCCGGCGCTCGCCGCCGGGAGTGCTCCCGGGCAGATCGGGCGCAGCACCGCCGAATGCCATCGGGACCGACGTGCCGATTCGTTGCAGGCAAGGAGAGCAGCCGGCGTGCTGCTCGAGCCAGGAAGGGAACCCAAGGTAGGGAAATGAATCGCAAGATCAGGATCACATCGGCACTGGCTCTGGCAGGCTTCCTGTCGGCATCGGCTCCCATGGCCGCGTCCGCCGGCAGCCCGCTGCTGAGCGGCTACGGAGGTCCGGGCTCAGGCGAACAGGCGATCGTCGGCTCGACGTTCCTCGGAGGACCGCACGGCGGCGCCGGCTCGGGCGGCTCCTCGGGGTCGGCGGGATCGGGCGGCGCCGGTCTGAGCGGCTCGGGTGGGACTCTCTCCGGCGGTGGCAACTCGACCCCCACCGGCGCGGGCGGCGGCCGCGCGGGGTCCGGCGGCTCGAGCTCGGCTCGGCGTGGCGCCGGGAGCGGAGGCGCCTCACAGGCCGGCGCGCAGGCCGGCCGTGCGGGCATGAGCGCATTTGCGTATCCGAGCTCGCTGCGCTCCGCCTCGGCCGGCTCGCCGGCGCTCGGAATCTCCGGCGGGGACATCGTGCTGTCGGCGGGCATAATCGCCATGTTGGCGCTCGTAGGCACACTCACGATACGACTCGGCCGGCTACAGCCCTAGTCCCAAGCACCCGATAGAGAAGACAGGACGTCTCTCGGCTCTCCGATCCCATGCAAATCTCGCGCCAAACATCCACGACACTTCCGCTCACAGGCCAGCTGCCGGTCCGGCGCGACGCGCCGTTTCCCCACCACCTGCAGCGCGGCGCCTTCCAGGGTCGGCTGCAGTGGCTGCTCGAGGGGACCGGCTGGAAGGTCTTGCGCCCGACCGTCGACCTGTTGCTCATGTATGTCGGGGTGGTCCTCGCGCTCGGCGGGGTGGGTGCAGCCTTTGGAACTTCTGCTCTGCGCGCCCCGCTGCTCGCGCTGCCGCCGATCGCGCTGGCGCTGCTCTATCTGCGCGGCCTCTACCGCACGCGTCTGCGCGCGATGATCCTCGACGGAGTGGTCCCGGTCATAAGCGCCGTGTCGGTCGCGGCGATGGCGGTGGCGATGATCGGGATATTCGTCAACGGGGAGATGCCGACCCAGAGCGACTGGATCACCGCATGGCTGCTCGGGCTGCTCGCGCTCGCGTTGGGGCGCATCACGCTCGCGCTCACCCAGCGCTTCGCCCGCAGTCGCAGGCTGGTGGGCAAGCCCGTCCTGATCATGGGCGCCGGTCTGGTCGGATCGCAGGTTGCCCGTCGCCTCGACAACCATCCCGAGTACGGGCTGGCCCCCGTCGGCTTCCTCGACGACGACCCCCGCTCGATCGCCGAGGTGGGGGGGCGTGACGTGCCCGTGCTCGGCACGGCCGAGGATCTCGACAAGATCGTGGAGCGCACGGGCGTGCGCGACCTGATCGTGGCGTTCTCCTCCGTCGCCGACGCCCGCATCAGCCGCTTGATCCAACGCTGCCAGGAGCTCGGCATCGAGGTGTCGGTGGTGCCGCGCATGTTCGACACGATCAACGATCGCGTCGGCTACGACACCGTCGGTGGGCTGCCGTTGCTCACCTTCTCGGGCGTCAACCCGAAGGGCGTGCAGTTCGCGATCAAGCACGTGCTCGACCGCCTGTCAGCCACCCTCCTGCTGGTCGGCCTCTCACCGGTGATCGCACTCGCCGCCCTGGCGGTGCGCGCCAGCTCACCCGGCCCGGTGCTGTTTTGCCAGCGACGGGTCGGTCGCGACGGGACCGAATTCGATCTCTACAAGTTTCGCTCGATGCGGGTCGACTTCGTAGGCGCCGCGCAGCCGGTCGGCGCCGATGTGGGCGCGCTCGAGGGAACGCTCGCGGTGGACACTGCCCCCGGTGGCGTGGAGGGCGAGGATCGGCGCACGCTCGTGGGGCGCATCCTGCGCCGCACTTCTATCGACGAGCTGCCACAGCTGCTCAACGTGCTGCGCGGCGAGATGAGCCTGATCGGGCCGCGCCCCGAGCGCCCGGAGTTCGTCGAGCTGTTCGGGCGCGACATCGTCCGCTACGGCGACCGCCATCGCGTCAAGTCCGGGATCACCGGATGGGCGCAGGTACACGGCCTGCGCGGCCAGACCTCGCTTGCCGAACGCGTCGAGTGGGACAACTACTACATCGCCCACTGGTCGCTGGCGCTCGACTTCAAGATCGCGCTGCTCACGATCCTGGCGCTGTTCCGCAACGCCGACTGACTCAGGGCGTTACGCGCTCAGATGCTGGCGCTGGCCGCTTTGGCGGTGCCCATCCAGTACTGGAACACACCCACCCGTAGATGCTGGGTGACGAGCGCCCAAGGCAGCGCGAGCGAGTAGCGGTTGAAGCGGTCGAGCGTGAACTGCGTCCTGTACACGGCTCGCCCGCCGCTGGACACTTCCAGCTGCATGTAGTCGCCGACGGGTCCCGAGCCGCTCGCAACGACACGATTGCCACGCCGACCGAGGTGCACGGTCACGGGGCTCGGTTTGCCCAGCGGCGAGATGAACACGCTGCGCAACGCCCCGAACGAGGGCTTGTGCGCTCCGGTTTCGGTGAGCGCACCGAAGTCTTCGCTGCGTGAGCCCTGCAGCTGGTAGACCATCTCCGCGGCCACCCACGGCGTGCGCGCGAGCGAACGGAAGACGTTCTTGAAGTTGGCGGCCTGCGCCTGCTTGGTGACGCACCCCTGTTCCTGCTGGGTGCGCTGGCGCGGCCAGCAGCTGCTCCAACCGAACTCGTTGAGCCACAGCGGCTTGGAGTCGTGGTTGGCGAGCTGCACTTCGTGCAGATAGCGCAGTGAGGCGAGCACGAGGTTGTAGAAGTGGACGGAGAGCCCGTCGTAGTAGCCCTTGATGCCCGCGGCATACAGCGCACGCAGGAAGGCCCCGTTGGAGCCGACGAGTGAGCCACCAAGCACCGGCATCGTGGGATCGGCGCGCTTGATCGCAGGGTAGGCTGCTCGCAGCACCGCCGCGTAGCGCTTCGCCTTGTTAGGCCCGGCGAAATAGTCTTCGTTGGCCTGGTCCGGCTCGTTCCACACTTCGATCGCGGCGAGCTTGGACCCGTAGCGACCGGCGAGGAACGCCACGAATGAGCCGTAGGTGTTGGGGTCGATCGGTGGCCAGGCTTGTGCCTTGCTGCTTTGTCCCGGTCTGCACTTGCTCAGCAGCGAGGCGGGTGCCGAGGAAGCCCAGCAGGGGGTGCTCATGACGAGCGCCACCACCTTGATCCCGGCGACCGACGCCTGGTTGACGAGATTGTCGGTGAACGCCAGGGCACGCGGTTCGATCTGGCTCTGTGTAGGTTCGAGCGTCGACCAGGGGATTTCCACGCGGATCGCGTGAGCATCGAGCGAGTGGGCCCAGGAGATCTCCTGGGCCACCGTCGCAGTTGACGCACCGAACGTGAGGCCAGTGGCATTCACACCGCCGAGCGGCGGGCCCGTTACAGGTGCCACGATGCCCTGCGCGCCCGACGGGCCGAGTAGGGCAAGCCATACGGCTGCGAACGCCGGCGCGACAGTCAGCTTGCTGAACCGCCTTGTCATCCCTACACGATAGTCCGACTCGGTATGAATGCTGGCGCCTGCACGTGCTATTTCCATTACGCAGCTAGGCTGTCGCGGCTATGTCACCGACCTGGATCTGGCTGCAGGGCGCGATCGTGGTGTTCGTGTTGATCGGGATGATCATCGCGATCACGAAGCTTGCCTGAGTGAGCGTCAGGCGACAGGCCCAAAATACGTCCGGGCGGCGTCGGCGTCAGTGGCGGTGAGGCCACATCCGGCGTCTACTCCTCTCTATGCGCGGGATCGTAAACGCCGGGCGTGGAGGTATCGGCTCTCCGCTGAGGATTGCTTCAGGCACATCGAGCGTCAGCCAATCGTTCAGCGGACCGAGCCCCGCCTGCTCGAGCTCGGCCGCGATGCCCGGTGGACGACGGACCTCGTCATGAGCGTCGGAGGCGACGTTGTGAACCAGTTCTTCCGCCACCATGTTGAGCGCAAAGCGCCGCACCTCACTGCTGAAACGGCCGACGAGCGAGCCGGCGGTGATCGATGTCAGCGCGCCCGCACGCACGAGTGATCGCAGCACCTCGGGGTCGCTGTGAAACGCGGGGCAGCGCTCAGGATGGGCGAGCAGTATCCGATAGCCGTCGCTCTGCAAGCCCAGGACGACCGTATCCAGCCCGGTAACAAGCGGGGTGAAGGGCGGCTCCAGCAGCAGCCATGGTCCGCCCCCGATTCCCAAACGGGGCAGTTCCGCGCGATCGATGTCGCCGGCCCGGGTCATCGCGATCTCGGCGCCGGGGCGGATCTCGACGGCGATCCTCTCTTGACGCAGGCGCTCATTCAGCTCGCCCGTCAGCCGCGCGATCGTGGGGGCCTCGTTGGGGTAGCGCCAGCTCACGTGCGGCGTGGCCACCATCACGCGCACGCCCGCCGCCGCCGCCGCGCGCACGAGCGCGACGGAGGCCTCGATCGTGGCGGGCCCGTCGTCGATCCCGGGGAGAACGTGGCAGTGGAGGTCGATCACGTGGTTCACAACGATATGGCAGGTCGCCAGGAGGGGTCTTGAAGGCAGTGCGGATACGCCCTCAGGCCGGGTAGATATGATCGGCTGGCTCGAAGCTCGAACAGAAGCCAAGGGAGAGTCATGTTCAAGTCGATAGTTGTTGGAACGGACGGCTCGGACACCGCCGGTCAGGCGGTGCGCCAAGCGGTCGATCTCGCCAAGTCAGTGGGTGCGACGCTCGAGCTGGTCAGTGCTTATGAGCCGGTGCCCGCACAACGGTTGCGCGAGGAGCGCCGAGAGGTGCCCGAGGACCTGGAGTGGGCGGTCAACCCGCGCGAGGACGTCGACGCCACGCTCGAGGCGGCCGCCGAGGTGGCCCGCGAGGCTGGGGTCGCGGTGAACGTATACCCGCGCCAAGGCGACCCCGCCGACGCGATCCTCGACGTGGCCGAAGAGCGCGACGCCGACCTGATCGTCGTCGGCAACAAGGGGATGACCGGCGCGAAGCGGTTCCTCTTGGGGTCCGTTCCGAACAAGGTCTCTCACCATGCGCCCTGCTCGGTGCTGATCATCCGCACTACCTGACCTCGCCCGGCGGAGACCCGACCGAGCGTCACCGACGCTTGCGCTCTCTGTCGGGGGGCGCAGTCGCGTCTAGGTCCCACATCACCTCGAAGCGGTGAATGGCGGCGTTGCTGAGGATCCCCGCCGTGCCCCCGTCGAGGCTCGAGAACTGAGTGCGGTACGTGCGCATCGCGGCGAGCTTGGCCGCCGCGCGCTCATCGTCCAGGCGCTCGGTGCGGGCGTTGCGCAGTTCCTCGAGCTCGGGTACGTCGAGGAGGAAGGTCCGCCAGAACGCGTCCACGTCACGGTGCGAATCGGGCTCGCTTCCGTCCACCCAGTGCGGCCAGCCATGCACGACGCAGTAGGGCAGATCGGCGTACAGCGAGACGGGGATGCCGCGGCGCGCGAGAACCCGCGCATACCAGCGGACGAGCTCGTGGTCGGTGTTATTGCCCAGTCCGGCGGGGGCATACACCCGCGATGTGGCAGGCACGTTGGCGGTCAGGGCTTGGTCGATGTCGCGCAGCGACGGAGACGGCCCGGGTGCGCGGTACTCCGCGTCGAGCAGGGGTAGGTTCACTGCCCCCCGCCCGACCTGCGCGAGGGCCTCTGCGTCCTCGGTGGCCCGCTCTCGTGTCCTCACGCTGGAGTCGACCGCACCGGTGACCCGGTCCCAGCGCGTCAACCGTCCCGGGACCGGTGTCCCGGCGAACACGTTGACCACCGCCAGATCGCCGGGACTCCCCAGCAGCGCCCAACAGTCGAGCACCGCGTCGTCCCAGTGGGGTGAGAGCAGTAGGGGCGCCGCCTTCGGATCGAACCGCAGCGTGGTGTGAAAGCGACGCTCCGCGCGTCCGCGACGGGCGGCTTGCCAGCGGCGCGCGACTCCGGTCGGTGCTCGGCTCGTCCTACGGAGGTCCATGGCCGGTGTGCAGCATAAGATAGATCCCGGATCACGCTGGTTGGAGCGTGACGGCCGGGCTCGAGTTACCGACTTCGGGGTTGCCCAGATATGCGGGACATACGTGACAGCGCCGTCGCGGGGGGACTCTTGACGGAGAAGATCGACTCGCAGGCGGCGGCCGGCACGACGGGGCTGTCCGTGATCGCTGGCGGGATCTGGAACTCCTTCAGTCAAGCGCTCCCGCAGGGTTTCGCCCTGATTATCTCGGTGGCCGCCGCCCGCTTCCTCGGTCCGTCCGGGATGGGGCGCCAGAGTTTCATAGCGTTCACGATGATCTCGCTGTCGCAGCTCATCAGCGAAGGTCTCAAGGAGGCGCTGATGCGCTCGATCGGTGAGGCGCTCGGCGCCGACCGTCGCGACGCCGTGCGCGGTCTCGCGCGTTGGGCGCTGCCGATATTGATCGCGGGCGGCTTGGCTGGCGGGTCGATGCTGGCCGTTGCCGGCCTGTTGGGCGCGTCTCCGATGACGGCGTGGCTACTTGCGGGCGTGGAGTGTGCGCTGATCGCCGGAGCGGGCGTGCCCTGGGCGGTGCTCGCGGGGAGCCAGAAGTGGCGCCAAGCGTCGATGGTGGGCCTCCTGACGACCATCGTCGGCATGCCTGTGACGATCGGTGTGCTCGCGGCCGGCGGAGGCATCACCGGGATGTTCGCCGTCGAGACCGTCACGGCGGCGGCTGCGCTGATCGCTATGGCGATCCTCGCGCGCGGGACGCTTCGCACTCTTCCGCGTCACATCGACCCGGCTCGCGACCTGCGCCGTCGAACCACTAGCTATGCGATTCTTGCGACGCTCATGACGCTCGCCACCTTCGTGGTGTGGCAGCGCTCTGAGTTCTTCTTCCTGCGCGCCTACTCGACCGATCAGGAGATCGCCTTCTACTCGATCGCTTTCGCCGCCGCGAACGGCTTGGCGCTCCTGCCGGCCGCGCTCGCCGGCACTCTCTCGCCGGCCTTCGCGACGCTCTACGGGGCGCGCCAGCACGAGCGCATCCGCTCCGGCTACTGGCGCGCGCAGCGACTGCTGCCAATCGCCAGCCTGCCGCTGCTGGCGGGCTTCGTCGCGCTCGGCCCCGCGTTGATCCGGCTGGCATATGGCGCCTCCTACGCCCCCGCCGGTCCAGTGCTGCTGATCCTGCTCTCGTTGTTCCCCTTGATTCCGCTGCTGGCCGTCGCGAGCTCGTTGCTGATCGGGCTGGGGTCGTTGCGCGTTGCCTTGGGGTGCGAGGTCGTCGGGGGCGCTGTGACCATCGGGCTCAACTTCCTGCTCGTCCCCGCTCACGCCGCCATCGGGGCCGCCATCGCCGACATCGGCGGCCAGTTGGTGGTGGCCGTTCCGCTGCTCGTGTACGCGAGCACTCACGTCAGGCCCGCGGCGATCGACCTGTCGGCGGTTGTGCGCACCTTCCTTGCCTCGGTCTCCGCGGGACTGGCCGCCTGGGGGTTGTACGCGCAGATCGGCGCGCTGGCCGGCCTGCTGGTTGGGGCCGTGGGCGGCACGGTGGTGTTCCTGCCGCTCGCGGCCCTCCTGCGCGTCGTGCCAGCCGATGACCGCGATTGGGTCTGCGTGACTGTGTCCTCGCGCTTCGGCGAGCGCGCCGGCAGGCTCGTCAAGAGGGTCGTGGGCGATGGACCCGCGCCGGACGCAAAGCGGCCGGTGGGTGCCTCGTCGGCTCCCTTGGACGCGCCGGAAGGACCTGCTTGCGAGCGTCTGGTCGTCTACAGCGACGCGACGCAGCGAGGCGGGGCGGAGCAGGCCCTCGGCTATCTGATCGGAGGGCTCGACGAGCGGATCGCGGTGACGGTGGTCGGCGTGGAGCCCGCAGTCGTCTCCTGGATTGCCTCGTATCGGCCGGCCGCTGGCAAGGTGATCGTTCCGCCCGTCGCGAACAAGTTGCGGCTCGGCGGGATCGTCGCCCATGTCCGTACCATTCGTCGGCTTAGACCCGAAGTGCTGCACGCGAGTTTGAGCAGCCCGTGGGCCGGCCAGTATGGGATACTGGCCGGGCTGCTCACCCCCGGCACGCGAGTGGTGGTTGTGGAGAACGCGCTCGTCCCGTCGAACCAGCGAGCGCAGAGGGCCATCAAGCGTTTGATCTCACGTAGGCTTGCCGCGCACGTCGCCGTCGGCGAATGGTCGGCGCGCGAGATCGAGCGGCTGATCGGGTTGGCCGAAGGGTCCATCGTCACGATTCGCAACGGTGTTCCCGAGGTGGAGGACCGGTCCGTGGATCTGCCCCCAAGACTTCGGTCAAGCGCTACGGGCGCTTCGGGGCCGGTGATCGGGACGGTCTCGCGGATCGGTCCCCATAAGCGCATAGAGCTGATCGTGCGCGCCCTGCCCGAGTTGCCCAACGCCACCGCCGTGATCGTGGGCGAGGGGCCGATGCTCCCCGAGATCCGCGCGCTCGCCACGCGCTTGGGAGTCGCCGATCGCGTGCGGACACCCGGTTTCGACCCCCACCCGCGACGGTGGCTGGCGGAGTTCGACGTCTTCGTCCTGCCAACCAGGACCGAGACGGCGTTGCCCTTGGCGGTCATCGAGGCCATGCTCGCAGGACTGCCAGTGGTGGCCACCGACATCGGCAGCATCGCCGAAAGCTTCATCGATGGGGAGACCGGTTTCTTGGTGGGGGTCGATGATCTTGACGCTCTGGTGAGCGCTCTACGACGACTGCTTGGGGATGTGGCCTTGCGCGCTCGTATGGGTGCCCGCGCCCGAGCGCTGGCGCTCGAGCGCTTCGACATCGAGACGATGGTGTCCGCCTACGAATCGGTCTATCGCGAGATTGCGAGGTGACTCGACGCCCGCGCCAGAACATCTGGCGGGGGCGCCCTTAGCGCCGGAGCCGCGCGTAGGCGTCGGCGGCGATGCGCAGGGCACGCGCCCAGCCCAACGGGTTGTAGGCCTCCAACATCAGTCGCGGATCCGGGGTGAAGCCGAGGTCGAGCTTGTAGCGCTGCTCGCCTGGACCCATGTCAATCGTCAACATTCCGCGGTCGATCGCGTAGCGGATTGTCTCGAGTGCCATCACGATGCCGGGGGCGAACCGGGCCGCGGCCGGATCCCACCCGTGGCTGTATAGATAAACGATCCCACCCCGCTCGAGCACGACATTAAGGCCGATTCTTTCATCGCAATGGCGCATCTCGAACACGGTTAGATCGAGCGAGGCGGCGCCCTGGATCCTCATGAGCAGCTTGTCCAGACGATTGTCCAGGTTGAGTCGCGTCTCACGCTTGGTGTCTGCACGGCGATGGTGAAGGCGAATGAAGTCCTCGATCGCCCGCTCGAGTTCGCCGGGCATCACTTCGCGTATCTCAATACCGACTTGGTCGATCAGGCGTAGTCGCCTCCGCGCGTCGCCGCGCCGCTTTGAAGTCAGTGATGCTAGATAGGAGTCGAACGAGTCCGGCAGCGACCGGCACGGCGTGTGACGGACCTGCATCCGCGCGTGCGGCAAAGCCTCGGCGCCCGGCCCGAGCTCGGCCGCATGGAGCGTGGACCACGCGTGCGGGTGCGAGCGCAGCCACTTGCCCAGCGCCTTCCACACGGCGTCCTCGTACCCGTTCGCGCACAGCGGCGCACGGCGTGGAGTCTGGGCGCCGCCGGCGAAGCGCCATTCCCTCACCCTGTCGATTTCGATCAGCCCAAGCGCTGCTGTGCGGTTGTCGTCTGTATCGACGGCTCGCATCGCGACGAGCCGCCTGGGCCGGTAGACCTCGGCCCAAGCGCGAAGCCAGTCGAAGGAAGTGTAGATGGAGTCGCTCGTGGCCCGGCCCTCCAGCTCCCGCCACTCCCGCTCCAAGACGGCGAGTCCCGCGACCTCGATTGGCTGCAACTCGATGTTGACCTCCGTAACGTTCGCGTTGACGGTGACTGCGTTGCTGTGGACCGCTTTGGCCTCGGCCCCATCCAGGTTGGAGGCCGCGAGGTGGGTTGCGGTGACACCACGCGTGTCAGGGGTCTGCCGCCCCGCCTCGGATGTCGCAGGGCTGATCTCGCCGCTGTTCGGCCGGCCGGTCACGCGCTACGTTTCGGCCGTCGGAAACGCCAGCTTGAGTCACGCAGGGCTAAGCTCACGTATACGTTGCCAGCCAGTCGCGCAACTCGGCATCGCGGCTCAGTAGCGCCGCGCCCTCTTGCCCGCATTCTTTGCGTGTGCGCCAGTGGGTGAGGGCCGCACGCAGCATCTCGGTTCGTCCTTGCCCTCCGATCAGGCACTTGGCCGCCATCCACAGCCCAGTGACGCTTCGCTTATGGAGCGCCTCGATCGAAATCTCGCACAACTGTACACCCAGACGACGGGGCACGCACCGAGCCAGGCACGGATCCTGCTCGGCCACCGCAGTGATCAGCCGGGCGTAGTCGGCGGCCACGATCGGTGACATGCGGTTGCCGGTGTGACGGCGATGCACGCACACGAGCTCCGGTAGGTACACCGGGTCGCCGTCGCGCGCTAGCTTCAGCCAAAACGCGTGGTCCTGAGCAAAGACCGAGCGCTGGTCAAAGCCTCCGAGGGCGAGCGCCAACTCGCGGCGTACCAGCCCGCCGCCGGAGGGGATGCTGTTGCGCGCGTAGAGACTGCACAGGAAGTCCTCGAGCTCCCAGTCGCGCGGCGCGATCACCCCATCGGACTCCCAGCCGCTGGGCGTCAGGCGGGCGGCCAGCCCGCGGCCGAACGCAAACGGGGCGTCCTTTTGAGCGGCGATGGCCGCGTGCAGCCTCTCGAGTGCCCGCGGGTGGTACAGATCGTCCGAGTCGATGAAGGCGACGTACGTTGTGCCCGCCGCTCTCATGCCGGCATTGCGGCCTCCCGAAGGCCGCCAGTCGCCGCGAGGATTGTGGAGGTGGCACGCTCCGAACTCGCGTACGACTCGCTCCGTGTCATCCGTCGAGCCGTCGTCGGCGACGATCACCTCCGCCGGTTGCATCGACTGCTCGCCTATGCTGCGCAGCGTTTGGCGCAGCAGCGCCGCGCGGTCCTTCGTTGGTATGACTACCGAGACGTCGTCAAGCGCTGAGATGGGCTCGTCCGTCGGGATTGGGCGCACTATAGGGTAGGGGGATGCCGGCTTCCGCCCCGCGCGCGGTCATCGTGACGGCTGTGCTCCCCTACCCGCCAACCAGCGGCGGACACAAGCGGACACTTCGGCTGATCGAGGCGATAGCGCGAGCGGGGGGCGTTCCACACCTGCTGACCGCCGACGCGGGAGAGCCCGGCGCGGCCGAGACGCTGCGCGCGCGTGGGTGGATCGTCGAGCAGTTGGATGAACCTCCCCCGAGCCTGCTGTCTCGCCTGCGCCAGCACCTCGAGCGACGGCCAAGCCCGTATCTGCACGGCCTTGGGCGGCGACTCCGAGAAGTGGCCCCGAAGTCCGCGTTCGTGCAGATCGAGCATACCCAGAACGCTTACTACTGGGATGCGATCGGCGCCACGAGATCCGTGTTGAGCCTCCACAACGTCGACTCCCAGATGCTTGCGAGCATCATGCGCGGCACTCGCGGGCTAGGGTGGCTGCGCGCTGCGAACCGTGCTCTCTCAATGCGCTCGATAGAGCGTCGTGCGGTATCGCGGGCAGACCTGGTCCTGACCGTCTCAGAGCGCGACCGGCGCCATTTCGAGCACAGGGCGCGCCGTGTGCTGGAGGTGCCGAACGGGATCGACGACGAGTTCTTCGAGATTCCGGCCGACCTGCCGGACACCGAGGACGTGCTCTTCTTCGGGCACCTCAACTACGCGCCGAACGAGATCGGCCTGACGCGCTTCGTGCGCGAGGGCTGGCCCCGGCTCGCGGCCGCTAGGCCGCGTGCGCGACTAATGGTGGCCGGGAAGGGAATGCCTGCGAAGCTCGCGCGCTTGCTGGGCGAGCAGGAGCGCGTCGTTTCGCTCGGTTTCGTGCCAGACATCCTCGCGCTGCTCGAGCAGAGCAGGCTGGTGCTCGTTCCGCTGTGGCATGGGGGTGGCACGCGCTTCAAGGTGCTCGAGGCGCTGGCCTCCGCGCGGCCGATCGCGGGCACCCCCCAGGGGGTCGAGGAGATCGGATTCGTGCCCGGCCGTCACGGGCTGCTGGCCGATCGGCCTGCCGAGCTGGCCGATGCCGCGGCGCGGCTGCTGGCCGACGAGCAGCTGTCGCGTTCCATTACCAGGGAGGGCCGTGAGCTGGCCGAGCGGTTTCGCTGGAGCCGCGCGCTCGAGCCCCTCGAACGTCTCTATCGGGAATGGCTCAGCGTGGGCCGGCCGCTGGGGGAGTCTCCTCACAGCCGCGGTAGCACCTCCTGACGCCTGCGCCGCGGGCTTTCCGCGGGCACGAGCAGGGCTAGTACGTCTGTCCGAAGCGGTTCTCTTCGCTGCGCCAGACATTCAATAGGCCCGATAGGAAAGGTGCAGAGACGAAAGTGGGCGCTCAACAGGGTGTCTGACAACGACAAGGCAAACCCGTCGTGAGGCGGGGACGCAAAGCCACGGGGCCTCCCCAACGGGTCGGGGTCAGCCGGGCCACCGAAAAAGCAGGCACCCCATCGTGCGACTTCGAAAGCTCTCCCTCCTCCTCGGAACGCTCGTGCTGGCGCTGCTTCTCCCCGGGCTCGCATCGGCAAATGTAGCGAGCCAGTTTCGCGTCGCGATCGGCAGCGAAGCGTCGTTCCCAAGCGTGGCGTGGACCGCCCAGCACAACTCCTACATCGTTCTCCAAGCATGGGAAGCGAAACGTGCCACCGAATTGAAGGCTGTCAACCCCAACTTGAATGTGCTGGTCTACCAGAATCTATCGGCGATGGCACGGGACACGGGCCCAGGTGGCCTGAGCTCGAGCGGCGTCAACTATGCGGAAGCCAGCAGCGCTCATCCCGAATGGTTCCTGATCAACACGAGCGGCAGCCGCATCTCCGAGGGCGGCTACTCGTGGCTGTGGATGGCCGACACCGCCAACCCCAGCTACCAGCAGCAGTGGACCAGCAACGTGCTCAAAGTGCTCTCCAGCGGCCCGTGGGACGGAGTGGTGGTGGATGACACGAACACCACCGCGCGCTACCACACCGAACCGTCGAGCATCGCCAAGTACCCGACGGACGCCGCCTATCAGGGTGCGATCCGCTCGATCCTCGCCTACGCCGGCCCGCGCATCCAGGCCGCCGGCAAGCTGGTGATCCCGAACATGGGGTCCTGGAACCAGTACCCGGAAGTGGTCGAAGAATGGTTGCAGTACGTCAGCGGTGGCATCGACGAGATGTTCGCGAAGTGGTCCGCAACGCCGGGACAAGGCTATCGCGACGCGAGCGGCTGGCAGACGCAGATCGAAGAGATCCAGTCGACCGAGCGGATGGGCAAGCGCTTCCTGGCGATTACGCAGGCCGAACCGTCCGACCAGCAGGCGATCCTCTATGGCTGGGGATCGGTGCTGCTTGGGGCCAACGGTTACACGGCTTACAGCGCCGCCGCGAACTACAACAGCGAAGAGTGGTGCGGCGAATGCGAAGCTCAGATCGGCGAACCGACATCGGCCGCGACCAAGATCGCCGGCGGGGCGTGGGAGCGCAGCTTCACCGGAGGATTGGTCGTCGTCAACCCGACCACCGTGACGGTGGGGGTCAATCTGGATGCCGCCTACAGTGGCTCGGGACTCACCAATGCCACCACCGCCACTATGCCAGCGCACACCGCGCTCGTGCTTCAGCGCGCCGGTGGTGGACAGGTTACGGGCAGTGAAGCCGGCTTGGGATCACAGGGTGGCGAATCCAGCGGGGCGGGCTCCAGTGCCACGGCCTCCGGCGGTAAAGGTTCCAGTGGCACGACCTCCAGCCCTACAGGCACGGTACCCGTTGAAGGCGGCTCGAGCGCCCCGCCATCCTCGGGCGCGAGCACCCAGGTAGGAAAGTCGTCCTCCACCGGGTCAGGTCACACACAGAAATTGCCCGGTCACCATCGCTCAAAGGCGACCTCGCGTGCGCGCGTGGCGTCGATCAACGTTCGCGCGACGAAGTGTGTGAAGGCGGTCATGCCCGGGCATGCCACCGCCCGGAAGCACCGGCGAGGGTCGCATACAAGCGCTCGTATGACTCGACCATGCCGTTGAGCGAGAAGTCGCGCTCGACGAGCTCGCGGCCCGCTCGGCTCATCGTGGCCTGCTCGCGCTGATCGGCAAGCAGCGCGGCGATTCGCCGGCCGAGCCCGCTGCCGTCGTCCATCGGGACGATCGCGCCGGCGCCGCTCGCGAGCAGTTCTCGCATGCCCTGGACGTCGGTCGAGACGACCGGTGTACCGGTGGCGAGCGCCTCGAGCGCCGCGATCGAAAGACCCTCCCACTCTGAAGAGAAGACGAGCACCTGGGCCCGCGCGATGATCTCGCGCGCGTCCGAGCGCCGTCCAGTGAAGTGCACTCGATCCGCGAGTCCCGCCGCTTGGACCAGCCGTTCGATCCTCTCGCGGCGTGGGCCTTCGCCGACGATCAGGAACCTCGCCTCGGGGATCGACTTGGCGACGACGCCGGCCGCGACCACGAACCGCTCGTGTGCCTTCTGGGGGACCAGCCTGCCGACGATCGCGACCGTGGGGGCGCCGGCCAGCTCGAGCTCGCGGTCGATCGAGGCGCGGCGCTCCTCGCTGAGCGGCGGGGCGAGGTCGATGGCATTGCGGATCAGGCTCGCTCGGCCCGCCGGCAGCCCCGCCGCGACGATGCGCGTCAACAGGTCCGAGGAGACGCAGGCGACATGGTCGGCGGTGCGAAGCAGTCTCGCGGCGCGTCGATACTCGGCCGGTAGCACGCCGTGGAAGGTGGCCAGAACCCGCGGGCGGGGCCATCGGCCGGCGAGCGTGGCGGCCGCTCTGGAGGTGACCGCGGACTTGACGTTCTGGGCGTGCACCACATCGGGGATGAAGCGGTGGATCGCGCTCGCGAGATGTACTGTCGAGCTCATCGTTCCCCCCGGCGTGCGGCCACGGTCTGCGAGCAGCATGCGCGAGTGCGGTATCCCCTCCAGATCCTTGTCGCGCGGGCCGTGAGGAGCGGCCAACGCGACACTATGGCCACGCGCTACCAAACCCTCCGCGAGCAACGTCACGACGCGCTCCGCGCCTCCGACTTCCATCGATGGGGTGGTGAGCAGGATCTTCATCGGCCTGGGCACTACAGCAGTCTTTCGTAGACGGAGCGGACCGTCGCGGCGTTGCGCTCGGCGGTGAAGCTCTCCCGAACGCGTCGGCGGGCGGCCTGGACACGGGCATCGCGCAGGGCGTCGTCAGCACAGACGTGCTCAATCGCCGACGCCAGCGCCTCCGGGTCTCCGGGCGGGACCATCTGCGCTACCTCCTGGTCGGCGATCTCGGGGACGCCGGCCACCGAGCTCGCGACCACTGGCACACCTGCCGCCATCGCCTCGAGCAGCGCCATCGGCGCGTTCTCCCGGTAGGACGGCAGCACGAAGACGCGCAGGCTGGCCAGCGCCTGCGACGTCGGCACGAAGCCGGGACGCAGCACACGATCCTCTATCCCGAGCTCGCGCGCCAGCGCGAGCAGTCGCTCGGCCTGCGAGCCCGAGCCAAACGTTACGAATCGCCAGTCGGGATGTCGAGGCGCAAGCCGTGCCACAGCGCGCAGGAACACGTCGATGCCCTTGATTGGCTCGAGCAGCGACAGCGTGCCGATCAGGTTGCCTGTGCTCGGGGCGAACGGCGGCAGCTCGATGCCGTTGGGGACTACGACCAGCTTGTCCGCCGGGTAGCCGAGGCGCCGCACGAGATCGTCGGCGACGAAGCGCGACGGCACGATCACGATGTCCACACGCGCACAGAGCTTCGCGTCCAAGCCCCGATAGAGCAGACGCGCGCGCAGGCCGGGTCGCTCCGGTCCGATGGGGGGCGGATGGTAGGGCTCGGGAGTACCATGCACGGTGAGAATGCGGATCCCTCCGCGTCGAGGGCGCGGTCCGATTCGCACCCAAAGTCCGGCGCGACGGTCGTGAGCGTGAATGACGTCGGCGCCACGGGCGAGTCGCCAGACATGAGCGGCTCCGAGCAGATCGCCCTGATGTCGCAGGGGCGCGACCTCGGCGCGCACGCCCTCCCCCTCGAATCGCTCCGCGAGTTGCCTGTTGGCGCACGTGACGAGCACGGATGAGCCGCTGCGCGCGAGGCTGCGCGCGAGCAGAAGCGACTGCTCGATCGGCCCTCCCCGCTCAAGCGATGTGACAAGGACGACCCTCATGCTCGCGGGCAGGCGACGAGGACGAGCGGTGCGACGAGCACGACGCTCACGCTCGCGGGGACACGAGCTCTGGCAATAGGTCCATTGCGCCCGACTGGCCGTACGATCTGGAGTGAGCGGTACGGCGAACGCTGTCGCGGGCGAGCACGACGGCAAGACCGCCGAGTAGCCAGAACGGCGAGGTCAGCTCCTCGCTGAGGAACGTGCCGGATATCACCGCGACGATCAACGATCCCTGCAACGCTGTCGCGAGCCGCCGCCCGTCGACATCGTCTTCGCCGGCCGCCTCCCCGTGCGTTCTGCGCAAGAGGAACCACACCATCACCAGATAGGCGAGGAACAGCGACAGCGCCGGTACCCCGTTCTCAGCCAGGATCTCCAGGTAGCTGTTGTGGGTGACCGGGTGTGCCAGGGGAATCGGGTTGTTGCGTATCAGCGGCACGGCGTCCTCGGGGAATGCGGCGGGCCCGATCCCCATCAGCGGCTGACGCTCTGCCAGGGTCAGCGCGGCCGCCCAGAACGCTTCCCGCGATTCGGTGTTGCTCTGGGCGACGTGGTTCTTCTCGTGCAAAGCGGTGTTGAGCAGCGGTGTCCATAGTGTGAAGGCGAGCGCGGCGGCGACGAGCGTCGTCGCCAGCCCGGACACCACGACCCACATCGGGATTCTTCTCGTGACTATGCCCCACACCACTACCACGCCGATGCCCACGAGCGCACCTCGCGAAAAGGTCGCAAGCATCGCGGCCGCGATCAAGAGGAAGGCGGCCCCCCAGACCGGGCGCAACCGCCGATCTGCACCTATCAGGTAGCCGGCGATCGGAAGTGCGCACGCCAGCAGGTAGGCGAAGTCGTTGGGATCTTCCAGCGGTCCGGCGACGCGGTAGCCGCTGTGCGAAACGACGAACAGCCAGAGCGCGTAGATCGCCGCGGCCGCGACAGATGCCGTGAACCACCGCAGTGCACGCTGGATCTCGCGCCGACTGTCGATCAGCTGGATGAGCAGGAAGAAGAAGGCGAAGAAGAGCGCCCAGCGGAGCAGCTTCTGCAGCCCTTCTGGGGCGATCGGCGATGCGATCAGTGAGACGCTGACCCATATGTTCAGAGCCGCGACCACCCCGAGCAGCGGCGGAAGGTGAATCTTCGTGCGACGGTTGCCCGCGAGGCGGAGCAGATAGGAGAGCATCACGACAAGGCCTATGCCCTTCACGGTCGAGAGCGTCGCGCTCGGGTAGTGCAGCTTGTTCTCCCACGGCAGCGCGACGATCATCGCAAGCAGCACCAGGTCGGGTCGGGTGATGACGATCACGATGCCGACCGTCGCCAGCACGAGAAAGATCGCCCCCACCGGCACTCGCGCGACGATCAGTCCCACGGCGCTCCCGAGTCCGATCGCGCCCACGGTGGCTATCGGGTCTCGCCGCAGCGCGGCTACGCTCATCACATCAACTGGTCGAGATCCGGCTGGGACGCCGAAGGTCCTCGTGTCCCCCGTAGCCATAGCTGCCGGCGGACTGACCGTCGCGGTCGGCGAAGTTCAGCGCCAGGCCGATGACGTTGGCCTGCGCGAAGCGCAGCTTCTCCAGCGCGCTGGAGATCGCTGAGCGGCGGGTACGTCCGGCCACGATCACAAACAGCACCGCGTCCGCGTGGCGCGCTATCAACGGTGTATCGCTCACCGGCAGGGTGGGCGGGGAGTCGATCAGCACGACACCCCCGCGCTGACGTAGGTCCGAGAGAATAGAGCGGAAGCGGATGTGGAGCATCTCGGGCGCGTTGGGTGGAATCGGCCCGCTTGTCAAGACCGATACGCCCTTTAGTGACGTCGGCTGGGGTCTCACCTCTCGTTCGGGGAGCATCATCGCGGTCGATAGGCCGACATCGTTGCTCAAGTTGAAGATCTCGTGCTGGCGGGGATTGCGCAGATCAGCATCCACCACTGTTGTGGCGATGTCGAGTTGGCCCAGCGCGATCGCGAGGTTCGCGACCAGGGTTGACTTCCCCTCACCGGCGTTGGCGCTGGTGACCAGGACCACTGTCGGCTGCTCCTCCAGCAGCAGCTCGACGTTGGTGCGCAGCGTGCGGTAGTCCTCCTGCGATGCGGCGAGTTGCGGGGAGTCCCACACCAGCCGTGCTGTGCCATCGGCCAGCTGGCGCTCACGCGGCAGGCGCCCTATGACGGGCAGTCCGGTCAGCTCGGTGAACTCGGCTGAGGTCTCCGTCGTCGGTCGGAAGCTCTCCAGGGCCAGCGCCATCAGGATGCCAGCGACCAGACCGAGCACGGCCGCCAGCGAGATGATCAAGGGCGGTCGCGGCTGCAGCGGCGTGTTTGACGCGACGGGTGGGTTGACGATGCTCGGCACGAGCAGTCCATTGCTTGCGATGGAGTTGACGAAAGCCTGTGCGACCGCACGCGCGCTGTCGGCCGCGCCCTGTGGGTTCGTGCTTTCGACGATGATCTGCAGGATGCCGCTGCCGCTGCCCGTCGAAGTGCTGACCGTGCCGCTTATCTTGTGACCGAGGATCTTCTCAGCGGCGATGCGATTCTGGTCTGACCTGGCGACCGCGCCATAGGTGGAAAGGAGCGCGGTCAGGTTTTCCGACGGGATGAACTGTCCCTGCCCCGGGTTGGGGGTGAAAGCGATCGTCGCCGTCGATTCGTAGTACTTGGGTCGCGAAACCGCATATGCCGTCGCTATCACCAGGCAGACGGCGAAAACCAAGCCGACGACGAGGCGACGCCGCCAGATGAGCGAGAGAAAGTCTTGCAGCTCCATGGGCCGGGTTAGTCTAGGAGAGGACCTTGTCGTACACGTCGATCGTCCCCTCGATCATCGACGCCTGCGTAAAGCACCGCTCGACTCGAGATCGAGCCGCGCGACCGATGCGCGTCTGTCGCTCGGGGTCACCCAGCAGGTCGCGTAGCGCTCCCGCCAGCGCCGAGCTGTCGGCCGGCTCGACGAGTAGTCCGCTCTCCCCGTCGACGAGCGCCTCGCCGATGCCGCCGACATCGCTAGCGACGATCGGCAGAGCGGCTGACATGGCTTCAAGGATCACGTAAGGAAAGGACTCTGCCCAAGAGGGATGCGCGAAGATCGTGGCTCCTCTGAGCATACCCAGCGTATCGGCGCGCCATCCGAGAAAGTTTATGGCGTCGGGAATGCCTCGCATCGACGCTCTCGCCTGTAGCGCTTGTAGATCGGGTCCCTCGCCTACGATCGCCAGCTGAGCCGAGGGGTGGTGCGTGAGAACCTCCGGCATCGCATCCAGCAGCGTCTCGAGACCCTTGCCGGGTCGCAGCTGGGTCAGCGCGCAGATCACCGGGCCCTCGCGCCCGAGCGCTTCCATGTGAGGGTCGACGAGGCCGGGCTCGGCCATCTCGACTCCGTTGTGGACAACCGCCACACGGCCGGCCCTGCAAACCGTGCAGGCCAGGCGAGCCTCGGCCTCGCAAACGCACACTACGCGACTGGCCAGCGGACTCAGGACGCGCTCGATCTCGCGGTAGGTGGCGCGTTCCACAACACTCGAGAAGTGCCCGGCGAAGGCATAGCCGTGGGGTGTGTAGATGACTGGTATGCGTGGATGTGCCAGCCGCCCCAGGCGGGCGATGGCGCCGGCCTTGGAGCTGTGCGCGTGGACCACGTCCGGACGCACCCTCCTCACGATCTGCGCGAACGCGGCCAACGCGCTCAGGTCCGCGGCCGGACTGACCGCCCGCTGCATCGACAATGGCTCATGCGCGATACCCTTGAGACCATCGGGAGGGGACGGTCCGCATACGATCGCCTCATGCCCGCGAACGGTCAGGCCGCGCGCCAGGTCTGCCACGTGCCGAGCGACGCCGCCGCCGGTCGGCTGATGGACGAGCAGGACGCGAGTCACGCCGCGATGGTAGCCGGCTGGGGGTATACCGGTTCGAACAAATACTCGGCCGATGCCACTGCTCGATCGCGTGCGTCACGGAGCCGCCGGTTCTTACCTCGGCCGGTCTTGGCGATCGTCGGACAGGCGCTTGCCGAGGCGAGGTATACCCGGCTTCCGCAGTTGATGGGCACGTGATACGACCGGAATCCCGTGTGGCTGCTGGGGTTTCTGGACTTTGTGCAGCTTGTGCGTGTGTGCCCACGCCCGGGCGGGGCGCCGGGGGCGCTCAGGCTGGCCGTAGGGTGGTAATCCTTTGCGGCGCGTTGTGCGAAGACGGCTACAGGTCGAGCGCCGCGAAGAATCGCTGCACCACGTCGACGGCGTCGGCTCGCAGCAGTGCCGCATCGGCGTCGGGTTCGACTTCGAGTGCCTGCTCGGCGCATCCGATCGGTCCGCTCTCATTCGTCTTCACGTAGCGCTCCCTCACCTCGCGGAGCGTGGTCCGTAGTGACGGGAGCGCGTTGGCGAGCCCTCCGTCGAGCAGGCGCCGTGCAGCCTGTTCGGGTCCCCCAGCCCGGTTGTGCAGCAGCACGTAGACGAAGTCGTAGTAGTCCTTCGTCGCGGCGCGCGCACGCAGTGCGACGCACTTGGACAGCAGATAGCCCTCGAGGCCGGCAAAGCGAGCGTCGACTGTGACGTGCGTGCCGTCGGCCAGCTCGCTGCGTGAGGATCTCGGGCACGAGCCCACCGAGTACGACGAGGAGAACGTTGTCGTCACGCAACTCCTACAGCAGGCGTACGAGCGCAAGCTCGGCGCGTGCTCGGGTCTCGCGGGAGCGAGTCTCATCCATTTGCGTTTTCCTGGTCTACCGTGTTGGGGGGATGCAGGGGATCCACGAGCTGCTCTCTCACATGGTCGGCGGCGTCCTGTCCGCGCGCGCCGAGCGATGAGAGGTCGGCATACAGACGCGGGGGGCTCACGATCGGGATGTCTTGCGAGCGCCAGGCTAGGTCGAGCACGCGAGGATCGACCGCCCAAAAGATCACTCGCCCGCCTTCGTCCACCTCGCGCAGGCCGGCCTGCTCGATCGCGTCGCTGAGTGGGCCGGCAAAGTCGCCCTGCGCTACGTAGATGTGCAAGCTGGGCGTCGTTGTCGCGAGCGGAGCGGCGAGCTCGAGTCCTGCCCATCCGCTGATGGCCCATCTGGTGCCGCGTTCCAGCACGGGGGCGAGATCGCCATGTAGGAGCCTCATCACATCGCGCGTCGCACGGTGTGCAAGGCGCGTAGGACGCCGCTCCTCCGCGATCGCGGCCGACCACGCGGCGAGCATCCCGTCGGCGTCAACGAGCTGCCGGTGGGCGCCCGGCCCGCGCGTCGTTCCGCGCTTGACGGTCCAACCCAGCCCGTCGAACGCCGTGAGGACGTTGGCGGTCTGCGGCACCGACCAGCCGGTCGTGCTCGCGAGCTCAGTCGCTTGCAACGCCCGGTCCTCGCGCGCAAGGATCGCCTCGGCTGTTGTGATCGCGGACTTCGACCACGTGAATGTCGATGACGCGCGCTCCTCGGGAGGGCGTTGGGCGGGTTCACGGATCACGATCAATCCGTCCGGTCCAAGGATCCGCGCCTGGCCGGTCTCGTCCGCCCAGTTCGCGCCGCGCGCACGCAACCATTCGATTGCGCCGGGGGAGAGCTGGCGTGCGAGCAGCACAACGTTGGCCGGCCACTCCTCGGCCACGTCCGTCGCCGCCAAGCGTACGTCCTGCGGCCAGCCCTCGCCCGCCCACTTCACGTCGAACGCGACCGTGTGGCCATTCTGCGTGCGGATAACGACATCGGGACCCGCCGTGCCCTTATCGACCTCGACAATCGCGCCGTCGAGGCTCGCGGCGAGGATTTCCTGCCAACGCTTTTCTACCAACATCGCTTTTCTACTGTACCAGCAGAATAGGATCATCGGTAGAAATCTTGAACTGACCGTCAGCCTCTGGAGGCTGACGGCATGATCAGCCTGCTCAGTACACGTTCGACGTGAGCAATGTGCACAGTAATTGTGTATACGTACCAAGGCGGTTGCGTTGCGGTCGCAGAGCACGGCTTGCTACGGAAAATCAACTCCCAAGCAGCCAGACGACGACGCTGGCGGGCACCGCCCACACGTCTCCATCGGTGTCGAGGATGTTGCGTGTGGCGACGACGCCGCGACCGTAGCGAGCTGCAAGGGCCCGTGACTCGCCGCGCCAGTTGCGCTCGACATACTTGCTCTCGAACGGCACCCCGATCGCCCCACCGACAAAGTCGATCTCGGAGGTGGTGGTTCGCTCATACATCACCTCATCGCCGGCCACGAAGGCGTCGGCTCGGCCGCCTGCCTCGGCGCGAACGAGCGCGAGACCCAGTTGCTGCTCGCTGAGCTTGCTGACGTCCGGCGGCTCATAGCCGCCGTGACGCTCGCTTGGTATGCGCGCGATCAGCGGGTCCGCGAAATACACCTTGCGCTGGGAGTTCGTGTTGGGCTTACCGCTCCTGTCGATCTGATGGCACTTCCAGATCTGGAAGGCGAACATGAGGTCGTTTATGCGGTCGTTGACGGAATGGTGGCTGCCAAGGCCGACATCCTTGGCGACGCTGGTCGCGTTGAACGGGCTGCACATGCCTTGCGCGATGCGCGCGAGCAGGTTCAGCAGGTCGGCGTCGCCGAGACTGGTCGCTCGAATCGCCTCGCCGCGCACGACATCCCAAAGGTCTTGGGCGAACCCGGGCGTAACGTCGCCGTTGCATAGGAAGTCGCCGACCGCGCGCGGGAAGCCGCCGCAGCGTAGGTAGAGCTCCCAGGCGTCGACCAGGTCGCTGGCCCAAAACGACAGCTCGCCGGTCGCCTCTCGAGCTCGCCGGCTCATCATGTCGCTGGGTCTGATTGGGGGGATGTCGGGCAGGCTGTCCAAGCCACCGATGAGCCGGCAGAAGTCACGGAAGGGGATGGGCATCAGCAGTCGGTCTGAACGACCGGCGGCCGGACCGCGCCGGCCGGCGAAGTTCTTGGTGGCGTCGCGCAGCTCGCGCGAGTTAGAGCCGGTCAAGATGACGGCGTCGCGGCGCAGAGGCGTGTCGTCGCGGAGATCCTTGATTACGCTTGACCAACCTCGCCCGACAGAGGTGACCTCATCGATGAACCACCACTTCGTTCCCTGGCCGCTCCGCGTGATGCTCTCACCGACGCGGAACATGCGGCGAAGATCCTGTAGCGAGAAGTCGTCACACGAGCAGTAGACGATGTTCCTGCCCGGCACACCCCGCTCGATCAGGGCGGCGATGGCGCGGCGCAGCTCGAGGCTCTTGCCGATCCGGCGAGGTCCGCTGAGCGTGTAGAGACCGCCTGGCTCGATGTCATCGAGTACGCCGGGACGGTAGTCGAACGGAGCCTGCGCGGCCTCGCGCAGGCTCTCATCCTCGCTCTCCCAGCTGCGCTCGGTGCGCCACCAGTGGTTGCGATTGCGTAGGCGGTCGCCGATCTCGGTGTCCTTCATAGCACCGACCCTACAGGCTTTCCGCCCAGAACCCCAACCTTTTTGGAAGAACTCCGCCAAGAAGCCTAGGTATTTTGGAAGAACTCCCCCAAAAAGCCTAGGTATTTTGGAGGATGCCATCCGAAACCCATGGGTATTTTGGGTGTCTGCTGCGGCTACCCAACCGCCCCCGGCCCACCGGGCGCCGTGGCTGCCCCCGCGTCGAGCAGCCCTGCGCCGTAGAGCGCCTGGTCCTGCGGCCCCCCGAGCTTGCGCGCCGTGGCCTTCAGCCGTGCGGTGATCTGCGCGGGTGTGGGTTTGCGTCCGAGGATGCCCGCGGCGATGATCAACGCCGCCGTGGCCGTCACGTGAGGGGTGGCCATCGACGTGCCTTCATAGCCCGGCGGGAAGCCGAACACGCGCGGCGACGAGCCGGTGAACGTCATCTGGAAGATGTCGTTCCCCGCGGGAAGTTCCGGGTTGCAGTTCGGGTCTCCGGGGAGGCTTGCGTCGGGGCCTCCTCCGGGCGCCACGAGCGTGATGCCGGGACCGTCGTTGGAGTAGCTCGCCAAACATCCGTGCTCGGTTGTGGCGCCCACCGCGATCACGTGCTTGGCACGCGCCGGATATGGGATCGCGGTGCTGCTCTCGTTGCCCGCCGCCGCCGCCACCAAAACGTTGTGGCGGTTGGCGTAGTGCAGCGCTTCGATCAGCTCCGGGATGTCCGAGGCGCCCACGTCACTCGAGAACTCGAGGCTCAGGTTGATGATGCGCGCGCCGTGCTTCACGGCGAAGCGCACCCCTTCGGCGATCACCGACGCGTCGCCTTCGCCGGCGCCGTCGAGCACCCTCACCGGCATGATGCGCGCCGCATAGGCGAGGCCCGTCAGGCCGTAGTGGTTGTCGGTGGCCTCGGCGATCGTCCCGGCGACGAACGTGCCGTGGCCGTTGTGGTCGTTGGCGTAGTGGGTGCGTGCGATGAAGTCGTAGCCCTGCACGAACGAGTACTTGTTGAAGTCAGGGGAGCGTCGGTATCGACCGCGGTTGGCGTAGGCAACGCCCGTGTCGAGCACAGCCACGATCACTTTCGCGCCCCCCGGCGCCCCATCTGCCGCAACATTCCCCCACGCCTGCGGAGCGTTGATTCCGAACTGTCCGTTGAAATTCCATTGTGTTTGCTGCCACCCGCCCGGACTGCTACCCGTGGTGCCGGGATCGTTGGGGATCGACACGGCGGTGGCGTGCGCCACGTAGTCGGGCACCGCCCACTGCACGCCGGGCTCGCGGCGCAGGCGCGCAATCGTCGCGGCGATGCTCGCGCCGGGCGGCACGGGCACGCGCTCGGTGGACCCGGCATGTCCTACAACGACCTCGTCGGGCGCATATGAGCCCGCGGCGCTCGACGCAAGCAGCAGGCATGCGATCAGCGGCGCTGCCCATGCGGCGAGGGCCGTCAGCCGACGGTCGCGCATACGAGAGTATTGGGAGCGGGCGGTCGGCGGCAAGCGTGTTCCTCGGTAATGATGATGCGTTCGGCCTACGGAAGTTGCGCTTCGCCGCGCTCGGGCCGCACGCAAGGCTATGCGAGACCGCTTCTTTCCACGAGACGAGTACTTCATGCGCCTCGCTTTGCGCGAGGCGCAACGGGCCGTCGAGCATGGGGACGTGCCGATTGGAGCGGTGGTGGCCCACGGCGGCGAGTTGATCGCTGCGGGCCGCAACGAGCGCGAGCTGCGCCAGGATCCCACCGCCCACGCCGAGATCATCGCGCTGCGCGAGGCTGCCCGCGCGCTCGGAAGCTGGCGGGTGCTCGACGCGGTGCTGTACGTAACGCTCGAGCCGTGCGCCATGTGCGCCGGGGCGATCGTGCTCGCGCGCATCCCGCGCGTGGTGTTCGGAGCGGCCGACCCGAAGGCCGGGGCCTGCGGGAGCGTGCTCGACGTGCTGTCTGAGCCGCGCCTCAACCACCGTCCGGAGGTTGCCGGCGGTCTGCTCGCCGGCGAGTGCGGGGCGCTGCTCAGCGAGTTCTTCGCCTCGCGGCGGTGAAGCCGCGCCTGTCGTCTGCCGCGCCTGAGAGTCCCGGACCTGAGCCGCGTCCATGGTCTGCCGCGTCCGCGTTTCGCGCCGCGCGTCCCGGGGTCGATCCTCTAGCCTTGAGCGGGTCGCTTTGGAAGGGTGGCAGAGTGGTTGAATGCGGCGGTCTCGAAAACCGTTCTGGGGGTTAAGCCTCCAGCGAGGGTTCGAATCCCTCCCCTTCCGTTAGACCTCGATTCTTGGTCGTTCTTGGTTCTGTGAAGCCCAAAAAGAGCAACCGGCCGGACAACGGTGCTTGGCTCTCATGGCCTTGATCGGGTGGTCGACGAGTGTGTCGGACCCCGATGACCCGGACCGGACGCGTGTCTACCGCGAGGGAATCAACCTTAAAGGTGTTGGCTCTGACCGCCGATTTGTCATTCGAGATGACAGTTCAACGCTCAAGTTCAGGAAGTGATGAGATGCAGGTCCCGACACCGCCGTCCATTTCAGTGGAGCAGTCCGGGGAGGATCTCCGTCGTCTTGGCGACGCGCTGAAGGCGCGAGCCGAGGATGTGCTCAACCTGACGGTCGCGCGAACCGCGGGACAGGGCCAGGTTGTCGACGCCCTGGNNCCTGGTTCAGGACAGCTTCGAACGACTCAGCACGAGCTCCACGATCGCGGTAGCCCGGTGGATGGAAGGGGAAGGTATGCAGGTGGCTCGTGAGGCCGGCGAGGAAACCTGGGTGATCTTCGGCGAGCTGGCGGC
>PLYX01000241.1 GCA_003151895.1 Solirubrobacterales bacterium | reverse complement strand
ATCAAACCCGAGCGCGCCATCGGGATCGCCACGCGCACAAAGGTCTGGGCCTGCCCGGCTCCGAGGGTCCTGGAGGCGTCCAGATAGGAGCGATCGACCGAAGCGAACGCGGTCTGCGCCTGGCGCAGGTAGAACGGGGAGGCGACGAACACCAGCGCGACCACCACTCCCGCGGTCTGAAACACCAGCTGAATGTGCGCGTCACCCAGCGCCCCCCCAAGCAGGCCGTGGGGACCGAGCGCAGCGAGCAGCCCGATCCCGGCTGCAACGGGAGGCAGCACGAGGGGCAGCTCGACGAGCGTGACGACTATCGCCTTGCCCGGGAAGGACCTTGTAGCCAGCAGGAACGCGGCAGGGGTACCGACGATCACGATGATCGCGATTGCGATCGCGGTTGTCTCCAGGCTGAGCTTCAGGGCTTCGATGGACTCTGATTCGCCGAGGCTCGCCAGCAGCCGGGCGGGGCCGGTGTCGAGGAAGATCGCGAGCACCGGGAGCGCCAGGAAGGCGAGGACGAGCGCGATCGACAGGACGAGCGCAACCGCGAACCACGACGCCCTCGACCCGCGCCGCGCCCGGTGTCTCATGGCCGTGTCCACATCATGGCCGTGTCCACAGCGGTGCGCCGAGACCCATGCGGACGCTTACGAGCTCGGCGGTGGGAGGAACCCGGCGGCGAGCAGGTCCGCGCGTCCGTGACCTTCGAGCAGGCCCTTCACGAACGCCCGCGCCTGCTCTGGGTGCGCGGCGCCCTTGACGACGGCTATGCCATAGGTGACCTGCGGCCGTAGCCCGGCCGGCAGTGGAATGGCCTTCAGCTGCCCGTCTGTGGCCGTGACGTCGGTGACGTAAAGGAAGCCCGCGTCCACCGCTCCCTCGGTGAGCTTGCCGACGATTCCGGTCACGTCGGGCTCGCGATCGGCGACATTGGCGAGCACCGCCGAGCGCTGGGCGGCGGGCAGCTTGTCGAGAACCATCTGGGTGTACGCGCCCACCGGCACGCCCGTCGTGCCGACCGACAGCGTGATCCCGGGCTTCTCCACGTCGGCGAAGCTCGCGATCTTCGTCGAGCTCGCCGGGACCGCGAGCACGAGCCTGTTGGCGGCGAACGCGATGGGCCTTTCCACCAGACCCTTCCCGTAGAGCATCTCCGGGAGCTTGGTGTTCGCCGAGGCGAACACGTCGGGACGCACGCCCTGTTCAATCTGGGCCGCCAGGACGTCGGATCCCGCGAAGGAGAACCGGAGCCGGGCCGGCGCGAACTGCTCGCCATAGCGTGTGAATGCCTTCTGCAGGGAGGCCGCCGCGGAGACCACGAGGGTCGGCTTGGCGCCACTGCCTCCACATGCACTCACCCCCAGCGCAACCCACACGAGCATGACGGTCAGCACCCGGGCGAATCCGGTGATCCGGTGCTCCCTCTGGTCGTCGGTAGCCCCTGTCATCTCGGGCTTCGCTCGATCATCACAGATGTCGCCTTGACCGTCGCCGTCGCCTCCACGCCCGCCGCCAGGCCGAGCTCCTCAACCGAGTCGCGCGTGATCGCGGCGGTCAGGAGGAACGGACCCGCCTGCATCTCCACGAGGGCCATCACCCCATCGACCTCCACCGAACGGATCGTCCCTGCGAAGCGATTGCGAGCCGAGCTGGCCGTGCCCGTCCGATGGCGCCGGGGTCGAGCCGTCAGACGGCGTACCTCCGACTCTGGGACACGACGACGATTGCGCTCGTCGCGATGGGTTCGCAGCTTGCCCGCGCGATCCCAGCGGCGCAGCGTGTCGGCGCTGACTCCGATGGCCTTGGCGGCTTCTCCGAGCGACAGGTCCTTCCGCACCTGCATAAGTATTGCATATGCAGACCTGTATCGGCCCGGGCGGGCTCAGCCAGTCGTTCTGGCCCGGAGGTCGAACACATGTCGGACTGAGGCCCGCTCTACTCGCCTCCTGCTCTACCCTCCCTCCGCGCCCTGCCCGGCGCCCGAGACCCGCCTGGCGACCTCGTTCACCTCGTGCAGCGGTTTGCCGCTGGCCCCTGCGAGCCAGGCTGCCACCGGCGCAGCGGTCCGCTCGGAGGAGTGCGCGGCGGTCGCCGCCAGCTCGAGGATCGCGTCAACCTGATCCTGGCCAGGCGGTGAGAGCCCGATCTCCTGCGCAAATGCCTCGATCCACTGTTCTCCGGTCATGTGGGGTGCGCTCTCCTCGTCGACGGTGGGAGCCCCTTCGGGCCATCCTCGGCAGGGTAGCCGGACTCGGTCGTCAACGTTCAGGCCCTTGGGGCCCCACTGGCAAAGCGAGAGCGTCTTCGCCCTCGCGCGACCCCGCGCTCTGGGTTCGTCTGTCCCGTCGACGCATGGAGCCCAGGCGCTGAGTTAGGCAACCCTAATTAGTGCTACCTTCCCCTCATCCCGACCAGAAAGATCGGATTTGATCCATGCACCGCCGCACGCTCGCCAGTCTCAGCCCGTTCCTGATCGCTGCCGTCACCCTGCTGACGGCCTGCGGCGGCTCCTCGCATGGCGGGCCGACGATCACGCTGTACAACGGCCAGCACGAACAGACGACCGCTGCGCTCGTGACGGCGTTCGAGAAGCAGACGGGGATCACGGTCCACGTCCGCTCCGGCGACGAGGCCACGCTGGGCAACCAGATCCTGCAGGAGGGCGAGAGCTCGCCGGCAGACGTCTTCTACACCGAGAACACTCCCGTGCTGGAAGCGCTGCGCGAGAGGGGCCTGCTCGCCCCCGTCCCGCCCCCCACGCTGGCGGCGGTCCCCAGCCGCTACGACTCCGCCCAGGGCGAGTGGGTCGGCGTGTCCGCGCGGGCGTCGGCGCTCGTCTACAACGCCTCCCAGATCAAGCCCTCGCAGCTGCCCAGCTCGATCCTCGAACTCGCCGAGCCGAAGTGGAAGGGCAAGGTGGGCTTCGCCCCCTCGGAGACCGACTTCCAGCCGCTGATCACCTCGATCGTCAAGCTCGACGGCGCCGCCACGGCCGAACGATGGCTGAAGGGCTTGCAGGCCAACGGCAAGCTCTACCCCGACAACGAGACGGTCGTGGCCCAGGTGAACAACGGCGAGAGCGCCGTGGGGCTGATCAACCACTACTACTGGTACCGCCTGCGTGCCGAGCTCGGCCAGGGCGGCATGCGCTCCGCGCTGCACTACTACGCCCCGGGTGACCCAGGCGACCTGGTGAACGTGTCGGGCGCGGCCGTGCTGAAGTCGAGCTCGCACCGGGCCGCCGCGCAGGCGTTCCTCGCCTTCCTGGTGAGCAGGGCCGGCCAGGAGACGATCGCGCACAGCCACAGCTACGAGTACCCGCTGCGCCCCGGGGTGAGCCCGGCATCGGGACTGCGTCCGTTCGCCCAGCTGAAGCCCGCGCCGCTGACGCCGGCCGAGCTCGGCGACGGGAGCGAGGCCCTCGCCCTGGAGCAAAAGCTGGGACTGCTGTAGGACGGCCGTGAGCACCTTCGCACCCACCGCGCCGATCGCGAGCGGATGGACGCGCGCGTGGTCGGGCCGGCGGCGCTGGCCGCTGGTGAGCGTCGCCGGCGGGGCGATCGCCGCCGCGCTTGTGCTCCTGCCGCTCGCCTTCCTGATCATCCAGGCCCAGCGGTCGGGCTGGGGCGAAGTGCAACGCCTGCTGCTGCGCCACTCCGTGGCGGTGCTGCTGTGGAACACGGTGCGCCTGACGCTCGCCTGCACCGTCCTGTGCGCCGTGCTCGGGGTGGGGGCGGCCTGGTGCGTGGAGCGCACCGCGCTGCCCGCCCGCCGACTGTGGGCGGTGGCGCTGGTGCTGCCGCTCGGCATCCCCGACTTCGTGGTGGGCTTCGGCTGGGTCTCGATCGATCCCGGGCTGCACGGATACCTGGCCGCGGTGATGATCATGACGCTGGCGCTGTACCCGCTCGTCTACCTGCCCGTGGCCAGCGCCCTGGCCAACCTCGACGCCGGGCTGGAGGAGGCCGCGCGCAGCCTCGGCCTGGGCCCGTGGCAGGCGTTCCGGAAGGTCACGCTGCGTCAGATCTCACCGGCGGTGCTGGGCGGCTGCCTGCTCGTGACCCTCGCGCTGCTGGCCGAGTACGGGGCGTTCGAAATCGTCCAGTACCGGACGTTCACCGTGGAGATCTTCACCGAGTTCAAGCTCGGCTTCGACACGGCGGCCGCGTGCGCGCTGTCGCTCGTGCTGGTCCTGCTGAGCGTCGCGGCGCTCGGCGGGGAGCTGGCGCTCGCCGGCCGCGGGCGAGCCTGGCGTGCCGGCCCGGGCGCGCGACGGATCGCCCCCAGGATCGCCCTGGGGCGCCTGTCGGCGCCCGTGCTGGCGGGACTGAGCGCGCTCGGCGGGCTGGCGCTCGGGGTGCCGCTGGGCGCGCTCGTCTACTGGATGCTCCGCGGGAGCTCGACCACCCTGCCGTCGGCTTCGATCCTCGCCGCGGCCGGACACACGGCCGAGTACAGCGCCGGCGCGGCCGTGCTCTCGACGGTGCTTGCGGTGCCCGTGAGCGCGCTTGCGATCCGCCACCGCAACCGCGTCACGGTGCTGATCGAGCGACTGGCCTACCTCCCGATGGCGCTCCCCGGCCTGGTGATCGCGCTCGGGCTCGTGGCCTTCTCGGTGCGCTACGCGTTCGCGCTGTACCAGAGCGCGCTCGAGCTGATCGTCGCCTACTCGATCCTGTTCCTGCCGCTGGCGGTGGTCGGCGTGCGCTCGGCCATGGGGCAGGCCTCGCCGCGCCTGGAGGAGGTGGGACGCTCGCTGGGCTGCCGTCCGGCGACCGTGTGGAGGCGGGTGACGCTGCCGTTGATCGCCCCCGGCCTCGGAGCGGCGTTCGCGCTCGTGTTCATCTCCTCGGCCACCGAGCTGACGGCGACGCTGCTGCTGCACCCGACAGGGGTGAACACCCTGGCGACCCAGTTCTGGGCGTACACGTCCGAACTCTCCTATGGGGCGGCGGCGCCGTACGCGGCGTTGATGGTGGCGATCTCGGCGATCCCCGCCTACGTGATCAGCCGCCGGATGACGACGCTCGCGCGCGGGGAGCGGGCACGATGAGCCGGCTGTCGGTCAGCGATCTGTGGAAGGGCTACGCGAGCACGGAGGTGCTCCAGGGCGTGGACCTCGAGGTGCACGCGGGGTCGCTGACGGCGGTGCTGGGCCTCTCCGGCTGCGGCAAGACCACGCTGCTGCGCGTGATCGCCGGGTTCGAGCGCGCCGAGCGGGGCAGCGTGTCGCTCGCGGACAGGACGCTCGACGACGGGCGCACCTACGTGCCGCCCGAGAAGCGCTGCGTCGGCTACGTGCCCCAGGAGGGCGCGCTGTTCCCCCATCTGACAGTCGAGGCCAACGTCGGCTTCGGCCTCTCCCGGCGCGAGCGTCGCGGCGATGCGGTGGCCGAGCTGCTGGAGATGGTCGGGATCGCGCCGCTGGCGCGGCGCCTGCCACACGAGCTCTCCGGCGGCGAGCGGCAGCGGGTGGCGCTCGCCCGGGCGCTCGCCCGCCGGCCGCACGCGCTGCTGTTGGACGAGCCGTTCTCCTCGCTCGACGCTTCGCTGCGAACCCGGGTGCGGGAGGAGGTCCACGCGCTGCTGCGCGAGCAGGGCGTGACGACGGTGCTGGTCACCCACGATCAGGAGGAGGCCCTGTCGCTGGCCGACACCGTAGCGGTCCTGCGCGACGGGAGGATCATCCAGCAGGGAGCGCCGGCGGAGCTGTACGAGCGGCCCGCCGACCAGCGGCTGGCGCGCTTCCTCGGCGCGGTCAACGTGATCGACGCGGAGTTCGAGGACGGCACCGCGCGGACCACCCTGGGCGCGCTGGAGCTGCGCGACGATCCAGCGAGTGGCGGCGCGGCAGCAGGGGTCGTGATGGTCCGTCCCGAGCAGCTCGATGTGCGCCTGCGCGAGGAGGGCGCCCATGGTGAGAGCAGCGCGGCGGGCCTGGGCGGCCGCGTGGAGCGGTGCCGCTACTACGGCCACGACGCGCTGCTGCACATCCGTCCGGAGGAGCCGAGCGGTGGGGAGATGCTGCTCGCGCGGGTGCATGGCGAGCAGGCGCTGCCGGTTGGAACGCGGGTGACCGTCGCCGCCCGCGGGCCCGTTACCCCGCTGTAGTGACCGAGCGCACATCGTGTTCGTTGACACCCGCGCAAGCGGGCTCGCGCCGCGAGCCCTCCAGCGATCTCGGCTCATCGATGCCCACCGCATTGACCGTCAGCCTGCGGTCGCGGCCGCCGGCGGCGTGTCTCAGCCGCACTCCAATGGCGCCATCGTCAACCCCGCGCCCTTGAGCAGCTCCCAGTAGTGCTCGGCGGCCTCCTGGTGGCCGCTGTAGACGATCGCCTGACCCGAGTTGTGAATCACGCCGGCGATCTCATGGCCGCGCTCGAGCGTGACACTGGGGATGAAGCGCGCGAGCGTGCGGGCGACATGATCGAACGTGTTGTGGTCGTCGTTGCGCACGATCACCCTCCAGGAGTCTCCCAGCCCGCTCCCGGGTGGCCCTGTGCGCGGCAGCTCGATGGTCTCGCTCATGGGATGTCAGGATAAACCCCACTCGCTGCGGCGCAAGCTCCGAGAGCGAGCCTGCGAGCGTGACAGCGGGCAAGCAAAGGCGTGCGAGACCCGGCCGGGAGCGCGCGACCATACAATTGCGGTTGTGAGCACCGAGCCAATGTACGTCCACCTGCCCGAGCGCGACCGCCCGTGGATGATGCGCACGTACGCCGGGCACTCCACGGCGAAGGCGTCCAACGAGCTCTACCGGCGCAACCTCGCCAAGGGCCAGACGGGGCTGTCGATCGCGTTCGACCTGCCCACCCAGACGGGCTACGACCCGGACGACGAGCTGGCGCGCGGCGAGGTCGGCAAGGTCGGCGTGCCTGTGGTCCATCGTGGGGACATGGCCGCCTTGATGGATGGGATCCCGCTCGGCGAGATGAACACGTCGATGACGATCAACGCAACCGCGGCGTGGCTCCTGGCGCTTTACATCGTGGCGGCCGAAAATCAGGACCCACCCACCGAGCAGCAGGATCTCCAGGGAACGACCCAAAACGACATCATCAAGGAGTTCCTCGCACGCGGAACCTACGCGTTCCCACCCGCGCCGTCGATGCGCCTGATCGCAGACATGATCGCCTACACGGTCGAGCACGT
>PLYX01000254.1 GCA_003151895.1 Solirubrobacterales bacterium | reverse complement strand
AACGACCTCGACGTCGACACGCTGCGTGCGCTCGAGGAAGCGCTGCTCGCGTTCCCCGGCTGCGCCGTCGTCATCTCCCACGACCGCTGGTTCCTCGACCGCGTCGCCACCCACGTGCTCGCCTTCGAGGGCGACTCCCAGGTCACGTGGTTCGAGGGCAACTTCGAGGCCTACGAGGAGAACCGTCACGAACGCCTCGGCGCCGCCGCCGACCGACCCCACCGCATCAGCTACAAGCGACTCGTGCGCGGCTGACATCATGGACACGGTGTTTGACCGCGACACCGCCGTATCGCGCATCGACGACGGCCTGTTCGCAGCCACGATCGCGCCCGGCTGGCGCGCCGGACGCGGCCCTCACGGCGGCTACCTGGCGGCGATGTTGCTGCGTGCCCTGATCGAGGCCGTCGACGATTCTTCTCGCACGCCCCGCTCGCTGACGATCCACTACGCCTCCGCGCCTGAGGCGGGACCGGTCGAGATTCGTGTCACCGTCGAGCGCGAAGGGCGCTCGCTGACCACGCTCTCCGCGCGGATGGAACAGAACGGCCGCGTCACCGCCCTGGCACTCGCCGCCTTCTCGGTCCCATGGGAGGCGCCCGGCGCGAACGAACTGCCGATGCCCGAGCTGGCGCCGCCCGACGCGGAGCGGCGCTCCACGCCGAAGCTGTTCAAGGGAGCGCCCGAGTTCACGCGCCGGCTCGTGATGCAGCCGCGCGTTGGGGCAGTCCCGTTCGCGGGCAGCGGCGCCCCGATGCGGATCGGCGGCTGGATCGGCTTCCCCGAGCGCCGTCCGGTCGACGCGCTCGCGCTCGCGCTGTTCTGCGACGCGTGGTTTCCACCGTCGTTCATCGCGCTCGACACGCCCGCCGTCAGCCCCACCATCGACCTCACGATCCACTTCCGCCAGCCCATCAGCGACTCGACCTGCGACCCCGCGGCGCTGTGTCTCGGCGTGTTCGAGACACGTCTGCTCCACGACGGGCTCTTCGAGGAGGACGGCGTCGTGTGGGCCGCCGACGGCACGGTGCTGGCCCAGTCGCGCCAGCTCGGGGTCATCATGCCCACCGACAAACCCGTCCTGCAACCGGCCTCACTCGTGGCCGAGCGGAGCGCCGACGGCGCCGGCCAGATCGAGACGCGCCGGTCCGACGCCGCATCCACGTCCATCCCCCCATCGAGATAGGAGCTTGCGGGTCAGCGCACGAACGACGTATCGGCGTCGAGGCTCAGCGCAGCCGCGGCGATCAGGGCCGCGGCCGCGTGCACGTCGTCGAGCTGCACGAGCTCGACCGGCGAGTGCATGTAGCGCAGGGGGATCGACACGAGCGCGGTGGGCACCCCACCGCGGCTGAGGTGCACGGCGTCGGCGTCGGTGCCGGTGTTGCGTCCGATCGCCTCCACGGTGAAGGGGATGCTCTCGCGCTGGGCAGTGTCATACAGGAGCTCTGACAGGCGTGGATTGAGCGTCGAGCCCCTGCTCAGCACGGGACCCGAGCCGAGCTCGTGCTTGCCCGACTCCTTGACCTCGATCCCGGGCGCGTCGGTGGCGTGCGTGACGTCCACCACGATCGCCGCGTCGGGCTCGAGCGAGAAGGCGCTCGTGCGCGAGCCGCCGAAGGTGGTCTCCTCCTGAGCGGCCGCCACCGCGACGACCTCCCAGTCGCTCGCGCCGCCCGCATCTGCGACCAGTCGCGCCGCCTCCAGCGCCACGAACGAGCCGAGGCGGTTGTCAAGCGCCCGCGAGGCCAGCCGTCCGTTGGGCAGCTCCACAGGGTCGCCGTCGATCACCGCCACGTCGCCGATCCGCACAAGCTCGCGTGCCTGCTTGCCGTCCTTGGCGCCGACGTCGATGTGCAGGTCGCGCACCTCCGCCACCTTCTTGCGCTCCTCCTCGCGCAGCAGGTGAATCGGCTTCTTGCCTATCACGCCGGGGATCTCGCCCTCGCGCGTGCTCACCTCGACGCGCTGACCGACGAGGATTTGGGCGTCCCAGCCGCCGACCTCCTTGAACCACAGGTAGCCCTCGTCGTCGATGTGGGTCACGATCAACCCGATCTCGTCGATGTGGCCCATCACGATCAGCCGCCTCGGCGCGGCGGACACTTCCACGCGCCCTCGTGAGGGCACGCGTGCGGAGGGTGTGCCAACCAAGTCGGTGCTCGTCTGCTGCGCGCCGAACCCTTCGGCGGCGGCTCGCCATACCGCCGCCGGCGCGGTCTCGTAGCCACTTGGGCCCTTTGCCAGCAGCAGTTCCCGCAGGAGCATCGGGAACCCGCTCGTTTCCCCGGCCTCCGTCTCGCCGATCTGCGCCTCGCCGTCGCCCTCCGATTGCGCGCTCATGCCGCAAGCAACTGTCGCAAGACGTACTGCAGGATGCCGCCGTGGCGGAAGTACTCCGCCTCCTTGGGCGTGTCGATCCTGACCACCGCCTCGAACTCGACGTCGCCGGCCTTCACGGTGCACGTCTTCGGCAGCTCGCCCACGTTCATCCGAGCCGCGACACCGCCGATGTCGAACCGCTCGTGCCCGTCGATGCCGAGCGAGCCGGCCGACTCCCCGGGCGGGAACTGCAGCGGGAGCACCCCCATCCCGACGAGGTTCGAGCGGTGGATGCGCTCGAAGCTCTCGGCGATCACCGCTCTCACGCCGAGCAGGCTCGTGCCCTTCGCGGCCCAGTCGCGCGAAGAGCCCGACCCGTACTCCTTGCCACCGAGCACCACGAGCGGCACGCCCTCGCGCTGGTAGCTCATGGCGGCGTCGTAGATCGACATCTGCTCGCCGTCCGCGGATCCACCCTTCGCGCCATCCGAGGATCCCACCATGTGGACAGTGACGCCCCCTTCGGTCTCCGGCGCGAGCTTGTTGCGCAGGCGGATGTTGGCGAATGTGCCGCGGATCATCACCTCGTGGTTGCCGCGCCGNNGCGCCGCGAGCCGTAGGAGTTGAAGTCGCGCGGGGCCACCCCGTGGTCCTGGAGATAGAGACCCGCGGGGCCGTCGCGCTTGATGGCCCCCGCCGGGGAGATGTGGTCGGTGGTGACGCTGTCGCCGAGCAGCGCGAGCACGCGGGCGTCCCGCACGTCGGTGACCGGCTCGGGCGCCGCGGGGAAGTCCTTGAAGTAGGGGGGCAGGCGCACGTATGTCGAGCGCTCGTCCCACCCAAAGCGCTCTCCGGCGGGCACCTCGAGGCC
>PLYX01000208.1 GCA_003151895.1 Solirubrobacterales bacterium | reverse complement strand
TGGCCTGCGCGGCCAGGATCTCCACCCGCTTGAAGCCGTAGGTCAATGCGCCCTTCGCCGGGCGGAGCGCCAGCCGGGCGGCCACCAGCGAGAGGCCAATCGCGGCGGCGTCGGTGAGCATGTGCCCGGCGTCGGACAGCAGCGCCAGCGAGTGAGCGATGACACCGGCCGTGACCTCGAGGACCATCAGCCCCAAGATCAGGACGAGCGCGATGGCCAGCTTGCCCGCGTCGGCATCGGTGTCGGCGCGATGCGAGTGCCCGGCGTGACCATCCAACATTGTGCTTCAGAGGCTATACGCCAAGACCGTCCTTACCCTCTTGATCCGGTGTCAACAGTGTTCAGGGCACAAAACGGGAGAACAGCGGCGGACCCCACGCCGGCAGGCGACACTTAGGCTGTGAGGGTGGAGAACCTTTTGCTCGCCGTGCCAAACGTCTCGGAGGGCCGCGATGGGGAGACGGTCGCCGCGATCGCAGCGGCGTTCGCGGCTGACAGCGAGGTCCGGCTCCTGGACACCCACTCCGATGGAGATCACCACCGCTCCGTGTTCACGCTGGCCGGTCCCCCGGGCGCGCTCGGGGATGCGTTGCTGCGGGGCGCGCGCGCGGCGGTGGAGGGGATCGATATCGGCGACGAGCGTGGTGTACACCCGCACGTCGGCGCAATCGATGTCGTGCCGGTGGTCTACCTGGACGATTCCGCACGCGGGGCCGCCTGCGCGCAGGCGCTGCTCGTGGCAGACCGCATTGGCAATGAGCTGAACGTGCCTGTGTTCTTATACGGCGCTCTCGCCGGCGGACGTACCCGCGCCGGGCTGCGCCGTGGCGGGGTCGCTGGACTGCAGTCGCGCATCGCCGCGGGCGAGCTTCGTCCCGACTTCGGCCCATCGCGGATGCATCCGGGCGCCGGTGCCACGCTTGTCGCCGCCCGCCCGCCGCTGGTCGCGTTCAACGTGCAGCTCGCGGCACCCGCGACCGTCGCCGGCGCACGGCGGATCGCCTCCCTGATTCGCGAGGGTGGCGCCGAGGGCCTGCCGGGGTTGCGCGCGATCGGACTCGAGCTCGGCGGAGGGGTTGCGCAGGTGTCGATGAACATCGAGCGTCCCTTCGAGCTGACCTTGGCAACGGTGGTCTCGGCAGTTCGCCGGCACGCGGAGGTTGCGAACGCGGAGCTGGTCGGGCTGGCGCCGCGCGCCGCGCTCCAGGACTTTCCGGATGAGGTGCAGTTCGTCGGATTGAATCCAGAAAAACAGGTGATCGAGAACATCCTCGCCGCGTGAGGACCGGGGCCCGCCAAACGCACTAGGCTCCTGATATGGCCCAAACCAGGCGCAAGCGACAGACCAAGCACCGCGGTAACGCGGCTGGGATGGTCGAGTCACGGGGCCGCACGGGACGCAAGCCGACCGCCGCGGAGAAGAGTGGCAAGCCAAGCGACCCCGCCAGCAAAAAACAGGACCGGCTCGACAAAGCCAACCGGCCGCCCACCTGGCGCGGCGCGTTCATCAAGGCGATGTTCGCCACGGTGGTGCTGTTGCTGTTCGCGATCGTCTTCCTGAAGCAGTCGAATCAGGCGATTGGGCTCTTCCCGGTCGTGCTCGCTATGTACACGCTGATCAGCTATTTCACCGACAAGTGGATGTACGACCGCCGCCAGCGCAAGAAGTCCAGGGCGGGCGGTGGCGGGAAGACGGCGCCGCGATGAGTAGCCTGGATGTGCGGGCCTTCACCGTTGGGCCGGTCCAGGAGAACGCCTACATCGTCAGCGACCCCGCCGTGGCGCCCGGCGAGGACGGCCGCCGCCCCGCAGTGATCGTCGACCCCGGCGAGGAGGCCGAGCGGCTGCTGGAGGCGGCTGAGGCATTGGGGGTGGAGGTGCAGGCGATCCTCATCACGCATTGCCACTTCGACCACATCGGCGCGGTCGCTCCGGTGGCGCGGGCAACCGGGGCCCCGGTGTACTGCCCAGAGATCGAGCGGCCGGTGCTGGCGGATATCAACAGCTGGGTGCCGCCAGGGTTCGGACCGTTCGAGAGCTACGAGGCGGATCAGACGGTCAAGGGCGGCGAGCGGCTGACCCTGGCGGGGCTGGACATCGAGGTGGTTTTCACCCCCGGGCACAGCCCCGGACACGTCACCTATGCGATCGCCGCGGACGGCGAGAAGGAGGAGCGGGCGCTGCTCTCAGGAGATGTGCTCTTCCAGGGCTCGGTCGGCCGCGTTGATTTGCCTGGCGGCGACTGGCCCACGCTCGAACGCTCAATCGGGACGCTGCTGAGGACCTATCCCGCAGAGACGACGGTATATCCCGGACACATGGGGGTGACGACGCTGGGGCGCGAGCGCGACACCAACCCGTTCCTCACGGAGCTGCGCGTTCCGGTGCCCCGCGAAACCGTGGCGCAGGACGCGACGGCAGCCGAAAGTTGAGCCGCGGGGAGAAGATCAAAGCGCCACGGGGCATGTCCGACGTGCTCGGGGAGCAGGTGGGGGTTCGCGCGAGCCTCCAGGAGAGCGCGCGGAGGATCCTGGAGGGGGCCGGGTATGAGCGGATCGAGACGCCGGCGCTGGAGGCCACTGAGTTGTTCGCGCGCGGCGTGGGCGCCTCGACGGACATCGTGCAGAAGGAGATGTTTACGCTTGACGATGGCGGCGGGCGCTCGCTGACGCTGCNNAGGTGGGGGCCGAGGCGCTCGGCTCCGAGGACCCCGCGGTGGACGCCGAGTCGATCGTATTGCTGGCGACGCTGCTGGACGAGATGCGGGTCACTGACGTGCGCCTTCGCCTCTCGAGCCTCGGCAGCGCCGGGAGCAGAAGCGAGTACCGCGAGCATCTGCAGGCCCATCTGCGCGCGCACGAGCAGAGCCTGTCGGAGGATGTGCGCGAGCGCATCGATCTGAACCCCCTGCGGGCGTTCGACTCCGAACACCCTGGCACTGTGCGCGTGATGGAGACCGCGCCCAGGCTGCTCGAGCACCTCAGCCGCGACGACGCGGAGCACTTCGCCGAGGTGCGCGCTCTGCTCGATACGGCAAACGTGCCCTACGAGGTCGACTCGACGCTCGTGCGCGGACTCGACTACTACACGCGCACCGTGTTCGAGTTCACATCCGATGCGCTCGGGGCGCAGAGTGGCGTGGGTGGCGGAGGCCGCTACGACGGCCTCGTGGAGTTAATCAAGGGCCCACCCACCCCACCCACCTCCGGACCGCTCACCCCTGGTATGGGCTGGGCGGCAGGGGTGGAGCGGATAATGCTGGCAGGAGATACACCGGCGGTCGCGGCGAGCCCGGTGGAGCTGTTCGTGGCGCTCGGCGCTCCGGACGCTGATCTCCGCAGGGCGGCGTTCGGCCTGCTGGCCGAAGCCCGCTCGGCTGGGCTGACGGCTCAGATGGAGCTCGCCGGACGCTCGCTGAAGGGCCAGCTGGGGTACGCGGACGCGCTCGGTGCCCGCTATGTGGCGATCGTGGGTGCGGGCGAGACGGTGCTGAAGGACATGCAGGGGGGAGGGCAGGAGCGGATCGCCACTCCCACGGTCGTGCACGCCGTGCTGCGCGGCCTGCGCGATCTGTAAACGCTGACGCGCTTTGCAATGCTGCGTCCAAGGCATATTGCCCGGCTCAACTCAGATGGGGAATCTGCCGAAAGAGAGGGCGATGGCACAGCTTTCCCGTCCCTACCAGATCGCTTTCGTGGCGATGGCGTTCCTGGTGTTGGTTTGGTTCGTAGCGCTGCGCGGGCACAGCTCCAGCTCGTCCTCTAGCGCCAGCGCGCCTGCATCCGCGGCCTCGCAGGCCAAGGCTGCCGCGCCAACCCCGGTCTACCATGGCGCCGCTCCCGGCGTGGAAGGGCTGACGCGCGCGATCGCCAAAGCGCACGGCGCGGTCGCTACCTCTCAGCAGAACGCGAAGCAGCTCCAGGAAAAGTCCGCCCAGGCGTCGAGCCCCAGCTCTACAGCCCCCTCCCCGGCTACCGCGGCGGCGGGTTCACAGCCCACCTCGGCAGCCCCGGCCACGCACGCGAGCTCGGCCACGACCTCCAAGAGCGCCGCGCGCACTCAGGTCAAGCCGCATAAGGGGAATGGGACCCCCGCCCACCCTGGGATCCCCGCCCACCCCGGGACTCCCGCTCAGCAAAAGGCGGTGGAAAGCGAGCTGAAAGGCGGCAAAGTTGTGCTGCTGCTGTTCTGGAACCCGAAGGCGTCTGTCGACGTGGCGGTCCACAAGGAACTGCAGGCGGTCGGGCGCAAGCTCCGTGGGAAGATCGCGGTGCACGACGCGCTCGCCAAGCAGGTCGGCTCGTTCGGCTCGATCACCAAGGCGATCCAGGTCTACCAGACGCCGACCATCCTGCTCGTCAACCGCCATGGGGTGACCACGACGCTGACAGGACTCACCGACGTCTACTCGCTCGAGCAGACGATCGAAGAAGCACGACACGCCTAGCCGTAAACTCGGCCGGGTGAGCACCACCGGGAGCCTGGCAAATCACCTCGAAAGACCAGCCGGGCGCGGGCATATGCCTGAGAACGCCTTCACCGGTGCGGCTGGTGGCGCTGCATGCGGAGACCTGATCCGTGTTTCGGTCGCGCTCGATCAAAACAGCACCGACGGGCGCATCGTGGACTCTGGCTTTGACGCAAGCGGCTGCGGCTCAGCGGTTGCGGCTGGCAGTGCCGTCATCAGCCTGATCCGCGGCACGCCGCTGCTAGATGCTGCGCGGCTCGGCCCGCAGCAGATCGAAGCTGAGCTGGGCGGGCTCAGTATCGCCAAGCGCCACGCGGCCGAGCTAGCGGCCGATGCGTTGCACCGGGCACTCGGTGGCGCGGTACGCGGAAGTGCGGCCCTGGCCCCAGCGGCGGATCGCACGCTGGTAGCTATGAGCGGTGGCGTGGACAGCGCGGTGGCGGCCCTGCTCGTGGCACGGGAAGGCAGCGAGGCGGTGGGGGTCACCTTGGAACTGTGGTCGGATCCTGAGAACGACGGCGAGGCCAGCTGCTGCTCGGCGCAGGCCGTGCGCGGCGCGCGCGAGCTCGCCCACGGTCTCGGCATGCCCCACCTCTCGATCGACCTGCGCGCCGAGTTCCGCGCCGGTGTCGTCGATCCATGGCTCGCCGGCCACAGCGCCGGGGAGACCCCAAACCCGTGTGTGCGCTGCAACGGCAACGTGCGCCTCGACGCGATGCTCGAGTTGGCGGAGCGCCTGGGAGCGCAGACGCTCGCCACCGGTCACTACGCGCGCACGGAGGCGCACGAGGACCGGGAGCCGCTGCTGCGGATGGCAGTGGACGAGAGCAAGGATCAGAGCTACGCGCTCGCCGCGCTCTCGCCGCGCTCGCTTGCACGGCTGCGCTTCCCGCTCGGCGCTCTCACCAAGCCGGAGGTGCGCCGGCGGGCGCAGCGCGCCGGCCTGGAGGTGGCACGCCGGCCCGACTCGCAGGATCTGTGCTTCCTCGCGGGCACCCGCAGCGCCGACTTCCTCGCGCGCCACGGTGGCCTGGGGCGGCGTGCGGGAGCGATCGTCGATCGCGACGGGCGCGAGCTGGGCGAGCATGGCGGCGTGCACACCGTCACCGTCGGTCAGCGCCACGGCCTGGGGATCGGCGGCGGCGGGGTGGATGGGGTGGGTGGGCCTCTATATGTGATCTCCACCGACGCGCGCGCCAACACGGTCACCGTGGGCTCGCGCGAGCAGCTGCGCACCGGCAGCGTGAACGTGCGCGATGTCACCCTGCACCGCGACGGTGGGGACGTCGACGCCGTGAAGGTGCGCTATCGCGGGCGGCGGATGCCCTGTCGCGTCGAGGGCTCCGCGCCCCCCGGTGCTCACGAGCGTGTCGAGGTGCGGATGCTCGAGCAGATCGAGCGCACCGCTCCCGGTCAGATCGCGTGCCTGTACGCGGGCGATGTGATCGTGGGTCACGGCACGATCGCCGTCGGGGTCGATGCGAGTTCTGGCGCTTGACTATGGCAGCGCGCGCTGTGGCTGCGCGCTGAGCGACCCCACCGGCACGATCGTCACGCCGATCGACCCCGTCGCCGAGCCGGCCAACCGCCGCGGGCTCGCGGCGATCGCCCGGATCGTGGCCGAGCGGGAGGTGGAGCGCGTGGTGGTCGGCCTGCCGCTCTCGCTGCGTGGGGAGGACACCGAGCAGACGCGCGAGACGCGCGAGTTCGCCTCAACGCTCGCGACGCGACTTGGCGAGCGCGTGCCCGTCGAGTTGCACGACGAGCGCTTCACCACCCGCATCGCCGCTCGCATGGAGCACGCCGGCGCCAGCGAGGACTCGCGCGCCGCCGCGGTCCTGCTGGAGGGCTGGCTCGCGCGATCTCAGTAGGGTCATCGACTTGGCCAGCAACCGCACATCGGAGACGTCGGGGGAGCGCACCGAGCAGGAGCGCGAACGCGCCCGCGAAGAGCGCGGACATCGTCGCATCGCCAAGCGGAGAACGGCCGTCCCGCTGCTCGCGCTCGCCGTCGTGCTCGCCGCGCTCGCCGGCGGCGTGGTGTTGCTCGTGCGTCACGCGCAGCGCCGCAAGACGCCCCCGGCGCCGGTGATCGTGAAAGTGGTGTTCCCCGAGGGGTACACGCGCGTGCAGATGGCCGCCCTCGCGCACGCCGACGGGCTTCGCGGCAGTTATCTGACGGCGTCCAAGAGCTCTACCGCGCTGCGAACGTCGCGCTACGGCGCGCCCGCAAGCACGCCGAACCTGGAAGGGTTCCTGTTCCCAGCCACCTACGACATGTACGCGGGCGGCCCCGTCTCCAAGCTCGTCTCCGAGCAACTCGCCGCGTTCAGGGAGAACTTCGGCGGCGCGGAGGTTCACCGCGCCAAGGTGCTCGGGGTCACGCCCTACCAGTTGCTGATCGTCGCGTCGATCATCGAACGCGAGGCGGCGATCCCACATGATCGCCCGCTCGTGGCGGCGGTCGTCTACAACCGCCTTCACCTGAACATGACGCTCGGGGTCGACGCCACGCTCCGCTACGCCCTGCACGACTTCACCCACCCGCTGACCGAAGCTCAGTTGAACAGCAACTCGCCGTACAACACCCGCACCCACAAGGGACTGCCGCCGACCCCGATCTCCAATCCGGGTGTCGCCGCGATCAAGGCCGCCGCGCGGCCCGCCGGCGTCTCCTACCTGTACTACGTGGCGGGCGCCGACGGCTGCGGCGAGCAGGTGTTCTCCACGAGCTACGCCCAGTTCGAAAAGAACGCCGCCGCCTATCGCGAAGCGCTGAGCAAGAACGGCGGGCGCGTCCCGAGCTGCGGGAAGAGGTAGGCCCGTTGCGCCACGTCATCGAACGAGACGGACGCGTCACGATGGGCGAGGGACGCTGGTGCCACGGCTCGGCGTAATCGGCTGGCCGGTCGCCCACAGCCGCTCGCCCTCGATGTTCGAGGCCGCGTTCGCGGCGTGCGGGATGGATGACTGGAGCTATCAGCGGCTGCCGCTCCCGCCCGAGCTCTTCGACGAGACCGTCCGCGCGCTCGGCGCCGGCGGGTTCGTCGGGGCGAACGTGACGATCCCCCACAAGCGGGCCGCGCTCGCGATCGCCGATCGCGCCGGCGACGCGGCTCGCGCGATCGGAGCGGCCAACACGCTGACGTTCGGCGCCGACGGCACGATCGAGGCGCAGAACACCGACGCCCCCGGTCTGATCGCGGCGCTCGGACGCTTGACTGGGATGCCCGCCCACCCGAGCGCGCTTGTGCTCGGCGCCGGGGGAAGCGCGCGCGCGGTGGTGTGGGGCCTCTTGAACGCGGGCGCCGCGACTGTGTCGGTGTGGAACCGCACGCCCGCGCGGGCCACCCGGTTGGCTCGCGAGCTCGGCGCGCGCGCGGTGAGCAGTCCCGTGCAGGCTGAGGTGCTCGTCAACTGCACCTCGGTGGGGCTGCAACGGTCGGCCAGTGACGCCGAGGCGCTCAACCAACTCGGCCTGACAGCCGATCAGGTCGGTGGGTATGCGTATGTCGTCGATCTGGTCTATAGAGGAGGGCCCACCCGCCCCACACCACTGCTCGCAGCGGCGCGCCGCCACGACGTCACGACGGTTGACGGCTTGGAGGTGCTCGTCGCGCAGGGAGCGCTCAGCTTCGAGTATTGGACCGGAAAGCCGGCGCCGCTCGAGGCGATGCGTCGCGGGGCTGGGCTTCAGAAGCACGCGCGATAGCCGGTCGCGGTCGCCGAACGGCAGGGCGGCGACACCAGGGCGCGCGCGATGAGCACGCGCTCGCGCGGCGTGCGTGACGAGGACAGCAGCTTCGGCGACGGCGAGCCGCGGGTGAGCGTCGAGGTCGACCACGACGAGGACACCCCGGCCGTACCCGGAGAGGCCGACGGACGTCCGTTCGATCCCGGCGTCGAGCCGGCTCGCGGCGGCGGGTACCCCCACACGCCGGACCACGAGCCGACCGACCGCGGAGACGGCGACATTCCCGCGCCCGAGGCGCCCAAGGGCGTCACCAACCCGACCCGCCGCGGCTCCTCCTCGCGTTTCCTGACCGACGTGATCGTCGAGATGGGACTTGCCTCCCGCGAGCGCGTGGACCAGGCGATCGAGTCCTCTCGTAACGAAGGCGCCACGCCCGAGCGCGTGCTGCTCGCCGGCGGCGCGGTCACCCCCGACGGCCTTGCCCGCGCGCTCGCCGAGCGCTACGGCCTCGACCACCTGGACCTCGACGTGTTCCCCGTGGACATGGGCGCAGCCAATCTCGTCGTCAACACCGCCGCCAAGCGCTACCAGGCGGTGCCCGTCGCATTCGTGGACAAGCGCACGCTGCTGCTCGCGATGGCCGACCCCTCCAACGTGCTGGCGGTCGACGACGTGGCGATCATGACCGGCTATGAGGTGCGTGTTGCCGTCGCCTCACCTGACGCGATCGGCGACCTCATCTCGCGCATGGCGCGTCTCGACGACGTCGTCTCCGGGGAGAGCGCCGCCGAGGAGAGCGAGGAGGGCCACGCCGAGATCGTCAACCTGCGCGAGACCGCCGACGACGCGCCGGTGGTCAAGCTCGTCAACCAGATCGTCGCCCAGGCGGTCGAGCGCGGCGCCTCCGACGTGCACCTGGCTCCCGACGGCCACGAGGTGCGCGTCAGGGTGCGCGTCGACGGCATCCTGCAGGACATAACCACCGTCCCACGGCGCATGGCCGCCGGCGTGGTCTCGCGCGTGAAGATCATGGCCGAACTCGACATCTCAGAGCGGCGCCTGCCCCAGGACGGCCGTGTCAGCCTCACCGTCGACGGTCGCCACGTCGACCTGCGCGTGGTCACGCTCCCGAGCGTCCACGGCGAGTCGATCGTGATGCGCATCCTCGACAAGGACTCGGTGGTGATGAAGCTCGAGAAGCTCGGCATGGCCGACACCGAGCGCGAGCGCTTCGAACGCGCCTTCCGCGAAACCCACGGCGCCGTGCTCGTGACGGGCCCCACGGGCTCGGGCAAGTCGACGACCCTGTATGCGGCGCTGCTCGCCCTCAACACCCCCGAGAAGAACATCATCACCGTCGAGGACCCCGTCGAGTACCAGCTCGAAGGGATCACCCAGGTGCAGGTCTCGACAAAGGTGGGGCTCACGTTCGCGACCGGTCTGCGCGCGATGGTGCGCGCAGATCCCGACGTGATCATGGTGGGGGAGATCCGCGACCGCGAAACCGCCCAGCTCGCCGTCGAGTCGGCGCTCACCGGGCACCTGGTGCTCTCGACGCTGCACACCAACGACGCGCCGTCGGCCATCACCCGCCTCACCGAGATGGGGATCGAGCCTTTCCTCGTCGCCTCGGCGATCGACTGCGTGCTTGCCCAGCGGCTCGCCCGCATGCTGTGCTCCAACTGCAAGCAACGCACGATCGTCCCCGCCGAGGTCCTGCGCGAGAACGGCTACAAGGCGCTCGTCGACCTGGAGGCCTACGAGCCGGCCGGCTGCCGCCGTTGCAGCGGCACCGGTTATCGCGGTCGTCTCGGGATCTACGAGGTGATGACGCTCTCCCCTGAGATTCGCCGCATGGCGCTGGAGCGCCGCCCCTCGGAGGAGATCCGCGATGTGGCGATCCGCGAGGGGATGCGCCGTCTGCGCGACGACGGGCTGGAGAAGGTCCGCCAGGGCCTCACCTCGATCGCCGAGATCGCCCGCGTGATCGGCAGCAGCTGAGCGTGCGACGGCTCGACCGCGCAAGCGACGTTGCACAAGTCGGCTTGACCTCGCCCAGATGTCGAATATTCGTCCAATGACCCTCCCGCAACCCGACCGGTCTGGTAACGCCCGCCGATGGGCGGAGCGATGAGCATCGACTTCGCGGATCTGCTGATGGAGGTCGTCGCACGGCGCGCCTCGGACCTCCACCTTTCGGCGGGGGCGCCCCCGACGGTGCGCGTCCGCGGACGCCTCTCGCGCCTCGAGAACTATCCGGTGCTGTCGGGCACGGACACGCGCGAGATCGTCTACTCGATCCTCTCGAGCGATCAGCGCCAGCGCCTTGAGACCAACTGGCAGCTCGACTTCGCATACTCGATCCCCGGCCACGCTCGCTTCCGTGTCAACGCCTACTACCAGCGCGGCGCGATCGGCGCGGCGTTCCGCCTGATCCCGTTCGAGCTCACCTCGATCGACCAGCTCGGCCTGCCCGCCACCGTCCACGACTTCACGCGCAAGCCGCGCGGCTTCGTGCTCGTCACGGGCCCCACCGGCTCGGGCAAGTCCACGACGCTCGCCTCGATGCTCGACGAGATCAACTCCACGCGCGAGGAGCACATCATGACGATCGAGGACCCGATCGAGTTCCTCCACGCCCACAAGAAGTGCCTCGTCAACCAGCGCGAGCTCGGCTGCGACGCGCAGTCCTTCGCGGAGGCCCTGAAGGCCGCGCTGCGCCAGGACCCCGATGTGATCCTCGTCGGCGAGATGCGCGATCTCGAGACGATCTCGACAGCGCTCACCGCCGCTGAGACCGGCCACCTCGTGTTCGCCACGCTCCACACCCAGGACACCGCCCAGACGGTGGACCGCATCATCGACGTCTTCCCGCCCGAGCAGCAGGGCCAGGTGCGCGTGCAGCTCTCGGTCGCCCTGCAGGGGATCGTCACCCAACAGTTGTTGCCCACAGCCGACGGCTCCAGCCGCGTCGCCGCATGCGAGGTGCTCGTCCCCAACCCCGCCATCCGCAACCTGATCCGCGAGGGCAAGACCCATCAGATCTACTCGGTCCTGCAAACCGGCTCCGCTCAGGGGATGCAGACGATGGACGCCGCGCTCGTCTCGCTCGTGCGCACCGGCAAGGTCTCTCAGAAGCTCGCCGAAGAGCGCTCCTCCACCCCCGAAGAGCTACGCAGGCTGCTCGGCGCCGGATCGTTGGCGGCTTGAGATGAGCGCCCGCGCCCTCAACGCGACGGACCCGGCGGCGTGAGATGAGCACCTACGTCTTTAAGGCGATGGACCTCGCCGGCGTGAAGGCGCGCGGCGAGATAGACGCCGACTCCAAGGAGGCTGTCTCAAACCAACTCAAGTCGCGCGGCATGATCGTGCTCGACATCGCCGACAAGCACGCCTCGCGCGAGATCGAGCTGAGCTTCCTGAAGTCGGTGAAGTCCGGTGAGCTTGCCGTCTTCTCGCGCCAGCTCGCCACGATGATCTCCTCCGGCCTGTCGATCCTGCGCGCCCTCTACGTGCTCGAGGAACAGACCGAGAACAAGTTCCTCAAGGAAACCGTCATCCAGGTGCGCAAGGACGTCGAGGCCGGCCTGTCGCTCAGTGGCGCCATGGAAGCCCATCCGAAGGTGTTCAACCAGCTGTTCGTCGCCATGACCCGCGCCGGCGAGGCCGGCGGTCTGCTCGAGGAGTCGCTCATGCGCGTGGCCGACCAGCTCGAGAAGGACGCCTCCCTGCGCCGCCAGATCCGCTCGGCGATGATCTACCCGGCGCTCGTGATCACCTTCGCGATCGGCGTCATGATGGCGCTGGTCGCGTTCCTCGTGCCCGTTTTCGAGGGAGTCTTCAAGCAGTTCGGCGGTGAACTGCCCCCCATCACCCAGGTCTCGGTGCTCCTGTCCCACATGGTCATCAACTACTGGTGGATGATGTTCGCCGTCACCGGGGCCACCGTCTTTGCCTTCATCAAGTGGAAGGCATCGAAGTGGGGTCGTCCCCAATGGGACCGCTTCCGCCTGCGCGTCCCGATGAAGATCGGCACGATCGTCCAGCAGATCGCCGTGGCGCGCTGGTCGCGCACGCTCGCCTCGCTCACGACCGCCGGAGTACCGCTTCTGCTGGCGCTCGAGATCGTCGGCAAGACCGGCGGCAACGTCGTCGTCGAGGAGGCGATGGACGGAGTGATCGCCTCGGTCAAGCGCGGTGGCACCATCTCAGAGCCCCTCTCCAAGACGACCATCTTCCCGATGATGGTCACCCACATGGTGGGCGTCGGCGAGGAGACGGGCGCGCTCGACGCGATGCTCGCCAAGGTCGCCGACTTCTACGAGGACCAGGTCGAAGCGTCGGTCAAAGCGCTCACCTCGATCCTCGAGCCCGTCATGATCGTCGTGATCGGCTCGATCGTCGGCTTCATCGTCATCTCGATGTACATGCCGCTGTTCACGATCTACAACCACATCGAATAAGACCAGAGGCGTCTCGTCAGCCGGGGGTGACTTGCACGCCGCGATCGCCGACTGAGAGGGAGATACGCCCGTCGAGCAGCGCGAGCAGCTCCTCGCCCACCAGCTCGCGGCGCCAGCCGCGCAGCGTGCGCACGTCGGCGCGCTCTCCGGTTCGCTCGCCCACGACGATCGCCTGCAGGTCGGCCCGCGAGGCGAGCAGCTCGTATGCGAGGTCCGCCTCGCGCGCACGCGCTCTCACGAGCGCCTCCGACAGGGCGATCAGCGGCGCATCGCCCGGTTGGGGGTGCGCTGGTCGCGGTCCTGGCGCGAGCGGCTGCCGCGCGTTCTCGATACCCCGCCGCACCGCGGCGAGCAGCTCCTCTCCGCGCTTGCGCAGGCTGTTCTGACCGACGCCGCGGATCTCCTCCAGCGTGCGCGGCGAGGATGGCTTGCGCTTGGCTATCTCCATGAGCGCGGTGTCCCCGAGCACGCTCTGCACCGGCCGGTCGCGCTCGGCGGCCGTCTGCTCTCGCCACGCCACCAGCTCGCGCGCGACCCCCTGCGAGGCGGCGCTCATGCCCCTGATGCGGGGGAGCCGCTGAAAGATCGCATCGACGTCGCGCTCGTCGCTGGCCCGCTCGAGAAACTCGCACTCCTCCCGCGCCCACCGCAAGCGTCCAGCTCGATCGAGGCGGCGCTCGAGCTCCGCGGCGAGCGCGGTCAGGTGCACCACGTCCTCGCGCGCATAGGAGAGCTGCTCGGGTGAGAGCGGGCGCGTGTCCCAGCGCGTGAAGCTCGCGCTCTTTGCGAGCCTGACGCCGAGCAGCTCCGCCAGCAGCGTGTCATATGAGCATTGCGCGGGCATCCCGAGGAAGCCGGCCGCCACCTGCGTGTCGAACACGTTTCGCACATCGCACTCGAGCGCGCGGCGCAGGAGGGCTATGTCCTGGCGGCCGGCATGCACGACGACCTCGATCCGCGGGTCTTCGAGCACCCGCGCAAGCGGTTCGCCTTCCAACGTGCCTTCGAGCGGGTCGACAATCTCGATCTGCTCGCCTCCCTCGTCCTCGGCCACCGCGAGCTGGATCAGGCAGAGCAGCGTGCGATAGCGGCCCTCGCCCATGAACTCGGTGTCGAGGGCGATTCGCCCGGATGCGCGGGCACGACCAGCGACCTGTTCGAGCGCGGCTGCCGAGACGGGGTCGCTCGCGCTCGCGGAAGGCGCCGTCATCGCCCTATCCTCTCCGATCCTCCGCGCTTGCGCGCCGCGGGGGCTCACGGCGCGCTGTCCTCCTCCACGCGCGCCGCCGACAGGCGCAGGGTGAAGCGTGCGCCGGGAGCGCCGGCGCCGGTTGCGCCGTCGAGCAGTGTCAGCGAGCCACCCATGCGGGTCGCCAGCTCGCGGCCGATGGCCAACCCGAGTCCGAACCCGCTGCGCCCACCTGAGGTGCTCCCGCGCTGAAAGCGCTCGAAGATTCGCTCGCGCTCGCGCTCGGGCACCCCCGGCCCGTCGTCGCTCACCGTCACCCGCGCCCAGGAGCCATCGGTCGCGGACTGCGTCTGCACTCTCGACCCGGACGGCGCGATCCCGATCGCGTTGTCGAGCAGGATCCTCACGATGCGCGCCACCGCGCCCGGGTCGCACGTCGCCCAGCACGCCTGTGAGGGTTGGCGCACGTCGATCTGAATGCCGCGCTCGGCGGCGCGGCGCTCGAACTCGGCCGCCACCGCGCGGCACAGCTCGCCGAGCTCGACCGGCTCGGCGCGCAGCGACACCTCCGCATCCAGGCGGCTCAGGTCGAGCAGGTCGGAGGCGAGGCTCGAAAGTCGCCGGGACTGCTCACGTGCCCGCAGCGTGCGCTCGCGCGCATCCTCGAGATCGAGTCGCCGCGGGTCGAGGTCGTCTTCGAGCAGCTCCAGGGTTCCGTCGAGCGATGCGAGTGGGGTGCGCAGCTCGTGCGAGGCGGTGGCCACGAACGCGTGACGCGCCTCCTCCTGGCGGCGCAGGCGCGCCTGCATGCTCGCGAATGCGCGTGTCAGGTCGCCGATCTCGTCGCGCCGCTCGTCGAGGTGGATCGGCGCGTCCAGTCCGCGCCGCTCGAGCTCGCGCGCCGCTTCGCGCAACCGCTCCAGACGTCGCAGCAGCGTCGTGGTGAGCGCGAGCCCGAGCAGCAGCGCGATCCCGAAGCCGACCGCCGCCGCCTCGATGAAGGCGTTCTGCACGACATGCACCGCCGAGCTCACGTACTGCAGACGCCGCACGAGCACCACCGCATAGGTGGCGCCGTTCTCGCCGATCTGCATCGGCTCGGCCGCCACGAGCTCGTCGCCGACGAGCGTGTGCACGCCACGGCCGGTGCGCAGCGCGCGGCGCGCCTGAGCGTAGTAGTCCGGCACGTCGAGATCCTGGTTGGCGGGCGAGTAGATCGTGCCCAGCCGGCGGTCGAGGACCGTCACCTGCGCGCCGGACCGGCGACGCAGGAGTGCCACGGTGGCTGCGAGTTCGCCGTTGCTCGGGGTCCCCGTGGCCCGGGTGAGGCCAATCTCCGCAAAGTCCGAGCGCGACGCCGCGATCGCTGTGAACACCGCCGTCTCGCCGTCGCTGCGCAGACGATGCTCGAGCGGCGAGAGCAACGCCAGCGCCGCCACCGCGAGCGTGACGGCGCTCGACAGCAGCAGCGCGGCGAACACCCGTGGGCGCAGCCCGGGCACGCGCCGGCGCGTGCCGCCGAAGCGTCGGGGAGCCGCGCCGGGGAGCCGCGCCGGCTTGCTCACGGCTCCTGGAAGCGGTACCCGGCGCCGCGCACCGTCAGGATCAGCTTCGGCTCCTCGGGCGTCTTCTCGACCTTCTCGCGCAGATGCCTGATGTGGACGTCGATCGCGCGCGGATCGCGGTATGCCGAGTCGCCCCAGATCGCGCGCAGCAGCTCCTGGCGGTTGAAGAGTCTGCCGGGCTCGGACATGAGTTGCGCGAGCAGCTCGAACTCCGAGAAGGTGAGCTTCACCTGCTCGCCCTCGACGGTCGCCTCACGGTGGCTGCGGTCGAGCGTCACCGCGCCGATGCTCAGCACCTCGCGACCCATCGCCCGCGGGCCGGAGCGGCGCAGCACCGCGCGGATGCGGCTGCGCAACTCGGCCAGGCCGAACGGCTTTGTCACGTAGTCATCCGCGCCCGCCTCCAACCCATGGACGGCATCCGCCTCCGTGTCGAGCGCGGTCAGCATGATGATCGGCACGATGTTGCGCTGTTCGCGCAGCGTGCGGCACACGTCATAGCCGCTCGGCCCGGCGCCGAGCGCCACGTCGAGCAGGATCACGTCGAACTGCCCCGCGTCCGCCCGCTCGATCGCCTCCGCGCCGCCGGCGACCGCCTCGACGGTGTGTCCCTCCTTGGAGAGCGAGCGCGTCAGCGTCTCGCGCAATGGGGCCTCGTCGTCGACGACGAGGATGCGCATCGAAGCGGGGGCATCCATGACACTCACGGCGTTCACGCTACCGCCCCAGGCGGTCGGGCGGGGGTCGGGTGGGACTCCCTACACGCGCAAGCGCGCGTGCAAATGGAGGTGAGGGCAGTCGCCACAGGACACCCGTGAAACGCGGTCCGGCCTGGCGGGAGACGTCGGTCCCGTGCGCGCGCACCCAACGCGCGGCCGGCGCGCAGCCCGCCGCCGTCTTCGGCGCGCCCGGTTTGCACACCGAGTCGAGAAACGCGTATCGCACTTCGCCGCGGGAGATGAGAGCCTGCAACTGGGCCACGCTGGTCAGGGGAAGGCCGTTGTATGTGGTGAGCATCACGACGGGGCGCGCATCCTGGACTATCAGCGAGGCGATGTTGGTCGCCGCGCCCGCCGCCACCTCGTAGCGCGCGCTTCCCTGATGGGCGCGCAGGTAGGTGCTCACCGCTCGCTGCTCCGTGGCGCTGAGAGCGCCCACGTTGCCCGCGTCCGTAGTTCTGTCGCCTACCGCTTCGACGCTCGCGACGAGCGGTATCGCGAGCAGCGCGGTCAACGGCACGGCAAGCCACCGTACGCGGCTCTTGGCAGCCGCCACCCAGGCGACGCCGATCCCGAACATGCCCGCCACCGCCGGCGTGAAGCTCTCGACATAGCGCGGGTGCAGTCGCGCCATCGCGCTGAACAGCACGATTCCTGTGAGCAGCCAGACGAACATTCCGATCGCCGTAGCGCGCTGCACGCGTCCGGCTCCGCGGCGCGCCATGGAGATCACGACAGCCGCTCCCAGGAGCAGCGCCGCCAGCGCCTCCCAGCCGAGCCACCGGGCCGGCAGCTGCCCGCCGCGCGCGAGCAGGCGCGTGGGGGAGGGCGGTGTGATCGGCTTCGTCTGTGTGTGCGTGAGTCCGCCCGCTCCCCCATGGCGTGGCGTGGCGGGGCTCGCCTGGCCCACTTCGGCAGCTTTGCCGGTCAACCGTTCCGTGCCGTTGAACACGAACGCCGCGTTCCAGGCGCTCCCGTTCGTCGAGCCGATCGCCCACGGCCGCTCATGCGCCGGGA
>PLYX01000117.1 GCA_003151895.1 Solirubrobacterales bacterium | reverse complement strand
TGAAATTTTGCGATAGTCTATACATGTGTAGCTACGATAGTAAAATCTCAAAAAGTACATCGCACTTCTCCTCATTGATGCCCCGGTCGTCATCATCCTCACCTGACGCCGAACCCGTACCGAGCCTCTAGGCTTCGAACGTGTCCGCAGGGAGGCTGTTCTCAGGGTTGGCCGTGCGTGCGGCGCGCAGGCCGCTGCTCACGGTCCTTCTGCTCGGCGCGCTCGGCGTCGGGTGCGCGATAGCCGCGCTCGGACTGCACCCGACCGCCGCCACCGACACGCTTGTGGGGCGTTCCAGCGCCGCCTACAAGGACACCCAGGGCTTCTACGCGCGCTTCGGCGAAGAGCCTGTCGAGGTGCTCGTCAAGGGCGACCTGCGCAAGCTCGTGCTGAGCTCCGACATCGACCGGCTCGTCGGGCTCGAGGGGTGCCTATCCGGCAATCTGCCCGCAGCGGCCCTCGCCCAGGAGGGCGGAGCGAGTGGACCGTGCGGTCAGCTCACGCGCGGCAAAGCGGTGAAGGTCGTGTTCGGACCCGGCACGTTCATCAACGAGGCGGCGCTCCAGATCGACAAAGCGCTCGCCGCCCGCGGCGCCCAGGCCGAAGCGGAGGCCAAGCAGGCCAGCTCCACCGTCTACCGGACGGCGCTCGCCCGCGGGCTCGGCGTCCAGCAGGCCACCACGCTCGCCGCCCAGGCGCGCAAGGCCACGATGGCGGGCTTCGCCGCCGAAATCAGCGCGCTTGCGATCCGCTACGGCTTGAACAGCGCCCCCGCCTTGGGCAACCACGAATTCGTCTCGAAGATCGTGTTCGACCCGACCAAGCCCTCCGGCACGCCCAAGCAGCGCTTCGCCTACCTCTTCCCGAGCCGCGAAGCGGCGCTCGTCTCGGTGCGCCTGAAGGCCGGGCTCTCAGAAGCGCAGCGCTCGCACACGATCGGCCTGATTCGCCAAGCGGTGGCGATGAGCCAGTGGCGCCTTGCCAACGGGGAGGTCTACCTCGTCACCGGCGAGCCTGTGATCGTCAACGACATCACGAGCTCGATCTCCAACTCGATCGAGCTGCTGCTCGTCGCCGTGCTGCTCGTTATGGGCATCGTGCTCAGCCTGATCTTCAACGCCCGCCCGCGCCTCTTGCCGCTCGCGATCGCCGTGCTGGCGGCCGCGCTCACGTTCGGTGCGCTCGCGCTCTGGGGCGCCTCGCTCACGATGGCCTCGGTCGCCGTCCTGCCGGTGCTTGTCGGCCTCTCGGTGGACTACGCGATCCAATTTCAGTCGCGCGTCGAGGAGGCCCGCGCGGCGGGAGCGCGCTGGCCCACCACCGGCTTCGCCGGCGGTGCCGTCGATCGGTCTCTCGACGCCGTCCGCCAGGCCGCGCTGCACGGCGCACCCACGATCGCCACCGCCGCGCTCGCGAGCATCGGTGGGCTGCTCGTGTTGATGCTCTCGCCCGTGCCGATGGTGCGCGGCTTCGGTCTGCTGCTCGTCATCGGCGTTGCGCTCGCGTTCGTATGCGCGCTGACCGCCGGCTCAGCGGCGCTGGCGCTCACAGCGCGGGGGCTGGGGGTGCGTGTGGAATCGGGCGGCGCCGGAGGGGTGGGTGTGGAGTCGGAGATCAAGGGCCCTCCCCTCGTGCGCGTCCGCGCACGTGCACGAGGGGCCATTGAGTTGGTCGGCGACTGGCTCGCTCCGGCGTGGCAGGGGGCGCGCGAACTGCTTACCGACAACGCGCTCACGCGCTTCGTCTCGCGCTCGGCGCTCGTCTACGCGGTGCAGCGACCGGGCCGCGTGCTCGGCGTAGGCATCGCGCTCGCGGCTCTCGGCTGGGGCCTCGACACCCAGACGCAGGTCCAAACCGACATCGCCAAGCTGGCTCCGCAGAGCCTCTCCTCGCTGCACAACCTGAGCGCGCTCGAACGCGCAACGGGCGTGGGCGGCGAGATCGACCTGATGGTGAGCTCGGACACGCTCACCAAGCCGGCCACGATCGAATGGATGAGCAAGTATGAGAGCGCCATCGTCACGCGCTTCGGCTACAGCTCGACCAAAGGGTGTGGACACGCGCAGCTGTGCCCCGCCTTCTCGCTGCCCGATCTCTTCCAGAGTGGCGAAGGCGCCTCGGCCAAGCTGACCGAGAAGCAGGTCCAGGGCCTGCTCGCCGCGATCCCCACGTACTTCTCCGAAGACGTGATCAGCGCCGACCGGCACTCCGCCACGCTCGCCTTCGGCATTCGCTCGATGCCACTGCAGCAGCAGCAGCACGTGATCGAAGGGATGCGATCGAACCTGCACCCGCCTGCCGGCGTGAGCGCACGGCTCGTCGGGCTGTCCGTGCTCGCCGCTCAGGCCGGCGCACAGATCGCCTCCCCGTGGCGACGCGTGATCACGCTGCTCGCCGCGCTCGCCGCCGTCGCTCTTATCTTGCTCATCGCCTTCAGGGGAGACCGCCGCCGCGCGCTTGTGCCGCTTGCGCCGATCGTGCTCGCCACGGGCTGGTCGGCGCTCGTGCTGTTCGCGCTGCGCATCCCGCTCAACCCGATGTCGGTCACGCTCGGAGCGCTCGTCATCGCGATCTCCACCGAGTTCAGCGTGCTGCTCTCCGAGCGCCACCGCCAGGAGCGCGCCGCCGGGCACTCCACCGTGCAGGCGCTGCGCCGCGCCTACCGCCACACGGGCGCTGCCGTCGCCGCATCCGGGGTCACCGCGATAGCCGGGTTCGGGGTGCTCACGCTGTCGGACATCGCGATGCTCCGCGACTTCGGGCTCGTCACGCTCGTCGACCTCTCCGTGTCACTCGTCGGGGTGCTCGTCGCGCTGCCCGCCGCCGTGGTGCTCGCCGAAAGCGAGCAGCCGCTGACGGCGCGCATCCGCCGCGGCATACGCTCGCTTATGGCAAGCAGACCGAGGCGGCGCGGGCTCACCGCGCCATGAGCCGATCCGGCTTGCCCGGATCACCGGCCGGCGCCGACCCGCCGGATATGGGCATCGCCGGCGCACGCTACGGCCGCTATGTCGTGATTCTCGCGGCGATCCTGCTTGTCGCGTTTACCGTCCACGTCGCGCTCACCTCCCACAGGGGCACGACGAGCATCCGGCCGGGCACTCGAATACCGGCGTTTGCCGCGCCGTATGCTCTTGGCGGGCCTCCCGGCGAAGTGGACATAGCAACCCACGCCAACGACGGGCAGGCGGGCAAAGTTCCGGCGTGCTCTGAGCGTGGCACTGCGATCCTCAACATTTGCGAGCTGTACGAACGGGGCCCGGTCGTGCTTGCCCTGTTCTTCGACGCCGGCTCGTGCACCGGGATCCTCGACGATCTGCAGCAACTCGCCCAGTCGTTTCCGCAGGTCAGCTTCGCGGCGGTCGCCGTCAAAGAACAAGCCGCCTCGGTCGCGCGGGAGGTGCGTTCCAAGCACCTGACATTGCCGGTGGGCGTCGACGCGGAAGGGCGACTCGGAGAGTTGTACGCGATGGTGAGCTGCCCGCAGATCACGTTCGTCTACCCGGGAGGCGTTGTGCAGAGCGCCGCGCTGCTCACGCGGCCACCGCTTGAGACCTTGCGCGCGCGGGTCGGCGAGCTGGTGGCCGCATCGCGTGCACGTGGCTGGAGGCCGGGCCACGCATGAGACACACGTGGCCCCAGCTCTCCCACGTGAGTGAGCGCGCATGAGCCCAGATCGCGCTCAGTCTCCCCGTTCCGGTGGGCCGCCGCCGGGCGCCGACCGGGAGCTCGTGCGCGGCTGGTGCGAGCGCGAGGTCCAGCAGGAGCTCCCCGGGCTCGGGCTGATGTCCGCCACCGTCGAGGTGCAGCTCAAAGGCTCGCTCACGGGCGCCTCCTCACCCGCGGTCTTGGCGCGCTTGCGCGAACACTCCAACCGCTGGCGTGGCGCGCGCGCCGTGAACGTTCGCCAGGAGGCCATCCCGGCCGCCTACCGCGTCTTCTTCCGACACATCGGGCTCGACCCCGACATCTCAAGGACGCCGATCGAGGCTGCCGTGCTCGAACGGATGATCGACGGAGGCTTCCTCTCCGAAGGGCTGCTCGCCGACATCCTCACGATCGCCCTGATCGATACCGCGGTGCCCGTGTGGGCGCTCGACTCCGACACCGTCAACGGCCCGCTCGGCATCCGTCTGAGCCGTACCGAGGAGCGCCTTGGTCGAAACGCTGAGGGGCCGAGCCTTGGTGGCGGCAGGCTTGTGGTCGCCGACGCCGACAGCGCCCTGGCGATCCTCTTCGGCGAGCCGGCCCCCGGCCACGAGCCCACCGCCGGCACACGCCGGCTGGCTCTGTTCGCCGTGCAGGTCGCGGGCGTCCCTGCGTTGCACGTAGAAGAGGCCCTGTGGGCATGTCGCTTCGCGCTTACCGACGCGGGTGGGTGAAGGTGATGAGGAGGACCCTGGGGAGATGAGGTGGAGCAGAGGAGATGAGGTGGAGTGTTCATTTATGAAATTTTGCAATAGTATATATTAAAAGTATCTACTATAGTAAAATTTCAGAAAATGTATATGACCTTCTCCTCACCTTGCCGTCCGCTCCGGGCTACCGTCCTGCAGGGGCACTCGCCCTTTACCGCGACCCGATCGCGAGCTAACATCGGGTTGGTCCCAGCGGGAGGAGCACAGCATGGCCCAAACAGAGCAGCTCACCGTCGATCGCCTCGATCCCGATCGCATCTTCGACGAGCGCATGGCCGGCCACGAGCGCATGGCCCGCGAGGCGCTCAGGGCGCAGGTGGCAAAGCTCGAGCGTGAGCTCTCCGGGCTTGTCGCACAGACTTTCCCGCACATCTCCCCGCGTGACGCGGGCAGCGAGACCTTCAGCGGCCCGCGCCTGTTGGGGCTGGCCGAGCTCGAGCGGTTGCGCGACCGGCTCGCGCTACGCGTCGGCGAGGTTCGTGGTCAGGTCGCCGAGCGCGCAGCTCTGGAGCGCCGCTCGCGTGCGCTGCTACAGCGGATGAAGCTCGAACCCGGCCACTACAAGTTCGTGCGCGTCCCGGTCGCCGACCTCGGCGACGGACACTGCGGCGTATGGGAGGTGCGTCCGCGCCTCGGTCTCATCGGGATGCTCGCCGGGTGGTGGCACGTCAAGCTCTCATCCGGCTGCCCATAGCTGCGCCAGACTGCATCCGGCGCGCCGTCAGCCAAGGACTGGGCATCGTTACAGGACTGGTGGCCGTGAGCATCGCCGCGAGCGTGCGGCGCTGACGCTCGGTCATCGAGCCGACCGTCTTCTGTTCGGACATCGGGATCTGGGCGAGGAACTTGCGGCAGCGCGTCTGACCCCAGCGGCGCTGACTCATCAGCAGGTCCGCAACCGCCATGCTCTGGGCCTCCCACGGGCAGTCAAGGATCACCTCGGCGACGCCGATCTCGCCGCCGGCAACCCGGCGCTTGAGTCCGGCACGGGCGAGTCGCACCTTGTTTGCGCGTTCGAGCGCGCGCATGTGCTGAGGGCCGGCAGGGGCGATGGTCGCTGTCGCGTTCATGTGTGCTCACTCCCCGTCGCCGCCGCGGGTGCCCCCCGTGGCGCGCAACAAGCTTGGCTGGTTGACGAGTAGCGCGTCCGCCCGATCATCCGTGACTCTCCCTCGCGAGCGTGTCGCGAAAGCCCTCGGCACCCCTCTACCGGTGACTTGCAGGCGAACCTCGGACGGTCGTGCTTTGCGTTCTAAAAAGCTAGCCAGCGCGGGGCTCGGGGTCAACAGTGTTCGTCCAGAACGTTCGCTAGAAGCGGGCTTTTTTATGGGTGTTACGCCTTGTGAAGAAATGGACAAGCCGTTGACGAGGCTTGCACGGTTCCGTCTAGTCGAAGCGCTCGGCTCAGCTTGGGGCCTATCCCGGAAGGCCTGCACGTCTGGATGCGGCCGACCCAGCCCTTCGGGCTGTGTGCCCCCTTCGCGAGGCTTTGTCCTCGGGCTCGACGTGGCACCACCACGTCTTCGCCCTTGCGTCCGCGCCTCGCTCGACACTCGACCACCCCAGCCGCACATCCCTTTCGGGATAGGCCCTTAGGCACGCGGAAGACCTACCGCGGGCCAGGCAGCGGACCGTGCTCGTCCTCGAATTTGCGCTTGACCGTCGCGAACACCTCGAGCGCACGGTCGAGCGTGGGGCGATCGTGGGTGGCCATCACGCTCGTGCGCAGCAGCGCGCCACCGGGCGGCACCGCCGGGTGCAGCGCGCAATTCGTGAACACGCCCCCGTCATACAAGGCCCGCCACAGCAGCGCAGCCCTCCAGTCGTCGCCCACCAGCACCGGCACGATCGGCGTGACGATGCTCTGGATCGGGCTGTCCGGCTCGGGGCCGACGCGCACCGGCTCGCCCGCCAGCGTGCGATAGCCGAGCGCGTGCAACCCGTCGGCGAGGTAGCGCGCGTTCTCGAGCACCTCGGCGAGCAGCTGCGGTCCCTCTGGGGAGCGAATGATCCGCAGCGCCGACAGCGCGGCGCCGAGCGCCGCCGGCACCGCCGAGGCGGTGAACAGGAACGCGCGGCTTGAGATCCGCAGGTAGTCGATGACCTCGGCCGGGCCCGCCACGAACCCGCCGCAGGCGGCGAGCGACTTGGAGAAGGTGCCCATCCGCAGGTCCACCCGCCGCTCGACGCCGAGCAGCTCGGCGGCGCCCGCGCCACGTGCGCCGAGCACGCCCGCGCCGTGCGCCTCGTCCACCATCAATCGTGCGCCATGGCGCCCGCACAGCTCGACGATGTCCACCAGCGGCGCCACGTCCCCCTCCATCGAGAACACGCCGTCCACAACCACCAGAACGCCGCCACCGTCCTGCTCGGCACGCTCCAGCGCGCGCGCGAGCTTGTCCATGCGGTTGTGCCTGAAGGGACGCATCTTCGCCCTGGAGAGCAGCACGCCGTCGATGATCGAGGCGTGGTCGGCCGAGTCCACGATGACGGTGTCCTTCGCGTTGAGGAGCGTCCCGAGCGTGCCCACGTTCGCCTGATGGCCGGTTGTGAACACGAGCGCGTCGTCGGTGCCCATCCACTCCGCGAGCTCGCGCTCGAGTTCGAGGTGTAGCGGGATGGTGCCGTTCAACAGACGCGAGCCGGTCAGGCCGGTGCCGTACCGGTTGAGCGCGTCGCGCGCTCCCTGCATCACGCGCTCGTCGCCGGTCAGCCCGAGGTAGTTGTTGGAGGCGAGCATGATCCGCGGCGAGCCCTCCATATCGACCACCGGCATCGCCGGCGACTCGACCGTGCGGAAGTAGGGCATCAGGTCGGCCTCGCGGGCCGCCTTCAAGAGCTCTTCGCGCTCATGACCGCGAACCTTCGCGAAGACGTCTGTCGATGTGGGCATATAGGCTGGGCGGAGGATGGCTGTCGATACTGCTGGAGAGACGATGAGCGTCGAGATCCGCCCGGTCACGTCCCGGGGCGAGCTGAGCACCTTCATCAAGCTGCCGTGGCGGCTCTATCGTAACGAGCCCAACTGGGTGGCGCCGCTTCTCATGGATCTGAAGAAACGGCTCGACCAGAAGAAGAACCCGTTCTTCAAGCACGCCGAGGCGCAGTACTTCCTGGCATACCGCGACGGGCGCCCCGTCGGTCGCATCAGCGCGCACGTCGATCGCAACTTCAACGAGTTCCAGGGCAACGACTGGGGCCTGTTCGGCTGGTTCGAGTGCGAGGACGACCCCGAGGCGGCCCGTGCGCTGCTCGGCGCCGCCGAGCAATGGCTGCGCGAACGCGGACGCGACCGAATGGTCGGGCCGATGGACTTCACCACCAACGACGAGTGCGGTCTGCTCATAGAGGGTCACGAGCGCCCCCCGATCATCCTGTGTCCGTGGCACCACCCCTACTACCAGCGCATCTTCGAGCAGGACCTCGGCATGGACAAGGCGATGGACCTCTACATGTGGAGCCTGCACGTCACCGGTCGCGAGAACGTGCACCCGGCGATCTGGGAGATGGCCGACAAACTCGAGCAAGAGCACGGGATCGTGTGTCGTGGCTTTCGCAAGAAAGAACTGCAGACCGAGGTGAGCCGCTTCCTGGAGGTCTACAACGCCGCCTGGGAGCGTAACTGGGGCTTCGTGCCGCTCACCGAGGAGGAGGTGCGCCACTACGCCAAGGACCTGAAGCCGGTGCTTGACGAGAACTGGGCGATGGTCGCCGAACGCAAGGACACCGGCGAGGTGGTGGGGGCGGCGCTGACGCTGCCCGACTTCAATCAGGTGCTCGCCAAGCTCAACGGCAGGCTGCTGCCGTTCGGTTGGATCACGGCGCTGCGTGAGCGCAAGAACATCGACTCGGTGCGCGTGTTCGCGCTCGGGGTCAAGCCCTCCTACCAGCACACGGGTGTGGCGGCGCGCTTCTACCAGATGCACTACGACGCGGCCGAACGTACCCCGCAGAGCGGTGGCGAGATGGGCTGGATCCTCGAGATCAACAAGCCGATGAACCGCGCCATGGAAGGCATGGGCGGCAAGATAGTGCGCCGCTACCGGATCTACGAGCGCGCGCTGTAGACCGGCGCCCCCGTTGCAGTCTGGCGCGCCCTTTACACTGGGCGCGGTGATCGAAAGGAGCGATATCGAGGAGGTCGACGCTCTTCCAGTGCTTGCGCCTGAGCCGGGGTCGCAGATGCTCGCGCCTCGCTCTGTCGTGCCGATGGTCCAGACGGCGGCGGTCGCCGCCGGGGGATTTGTGGCCGGCGCCGTGGTCGTAGGTGTCCTGGGGCGTCGTCACCAGAGAGCTGTCGCCGGTCGCGCCAGTCGGCGACTCGGTCGTCGCAAACGGCCCACAAACGAGCTCGTCGAGATCGTGGGGTCCCGCTCGCTGCTCGTGGACGTTCACCTACTCGGGGCTCCAATCAGGAGTCGCTGAGGGTCCAACGCCGTGGAGCTGCGCGTCGAGGTCAGGCCCGCCGCGCCATTTCGCCTGTCGCTCGCCGGCGGCATGGACGGGGTGCTGCGTCATCGCGGGAGCGTGCTCGAACGGTTGCTGCACCATGGCGCTGAGCCGGTGCTTGTGCGTGTCGCGCAGACCGCCCTCGACGCCGTGCTGTTCGGCGCGCGCTCGTGTAGTCCCGAGGCGGCGCGCTACGCGATCGAGCGGATGCGCTTCGCGCTCGGCGTTGACGATGACCTGAGCGGCTTTTATCGCGAGTTCGCCGACGATCCCCTGATCGGCCGCTCGGTTCGTCGCAGGCCGTGGCTGCGGGTCAGGCGGCGACCCGAGCCGTTCGAGGCGCTCGCATGGGCGATCTGCGAGCAACTGATCGAGTTTGAGCGGGCCGCGGCGATCCAGTGGCGCATCGTTGCGGCGCTTGGACCGCGCTGGGTGGGCGAGGACGGAGATGCCGATGGCCTGCGCGATGTTCCCTCGCCCGCCACGCTGGCGGGTACGGCGCCCGCGCTCCTGGAGTCGTTCGACCTCGCCGGATCACGCGCCCGCTTGCTCGTCCGCGTTGCTCGGGAGGTGGCCGTAGGACGTGTCAACCTGCACGACGCCGACCACGAGCGCACTTGGCGCAGGCTGCGGGCGATCCCCGGGATTGGGCCTTGGACGATCGAGATGCTGGCGCTGTATGGGCAAGGGCGCCACGACCAACTGCCGGCGGGAGACCTTGGCCTGCTCAAGCACGTCGGGCGGCGGCTCAGCGGCGGCGACCCGCGGGCACGCGCCGGCGAAGAGGAAGTGCGCTCGTTCTTCGCGGGCTATGGGTCATGGCAAGGCATGGCGGCCGTACACGTTCTAGCTAATTGAGCCCGTTGGTGTACCAGCGATTCCCAGCTTTGGCGTCGGGCCGGCGACCGCGCCTGGATCATGTGTCCTGTACGCGACGCGGAAAGATCCGGGGCTTCGACCGACTCTATCCTCGGGAGCGCTCGCGCTCGACGAGCAATGCGAACGTGGGACAGGCCTGCGCCGCGCGCTGTGCGTGGGACACCAGGTCGGGCGACAGTGGCCGCTCGTCGAGAATCGGGTAGCCCCACTCGTCGAGCGAGATTCGCTCGGGCAGCAGCTCCGCGCACATGCCATGGGCCTCGCACGCGATCGGGTTCAAGCGCAGGCGTTCGCTCATAAGATCACGCGGCCGTGGCGATCCGGGTGCGGGCGGGCAAGGGCAGCTCGGATTGGCGCGCGCACGCGTCGCACGCGCCGTGGCGGGCATGGTCGGCGAACTCCTCGGAGAACACGTCCACGGCGCTCATCGCGAAACGAGCCGTGCCGTCCGGGTGGCTGCATGCGCCGCGCCGCCTGACGAGCGCGGCGAGCTGTTCGACGCGGGCCGTGGCATGGCTCGGAGCGGCGCCACCGCAGACCTGCTCGAACGTCGCGGCGAGCGTATCCAGGCCGTGCACGCACGGTCCACATTGTCCCGCGCTCTGCCCCGCAAGCCAACGCGTTACGCGCGCCGTCTCGGCTACCGGGCAGGCGTCCTCGGAGAGCAGCAGCACCACCCCCGCGCCGAGTGAGGCGCCGTGTGGGGCAAGGTGCGCGTTCGACAGCGCGAGGCTCGGGAGCGCGCCACCGTCGACCCATGTGCCCGCGTAGCCGCCGAACAGGGCGGCACGCACACGGCTCGTCGTCCCGCCGGCGGCGTCCAAAAGCGAGGAGAGCGAAGCCCCGTACTCGACCTCGTACACCCCGGGATAGGAGAGCGGGCCTGTCAGCGTCACGAGCGTCGACCCCGGTTGGTCTGAGAGGCCGAGCTCACGAAACCAGCGCGGGCCGTGCCTGGCGATCAATGCGACGTGAGCGAGCGTCTCGGCGTTGTTGACGAGCGTCGGACGGCGACGCACGCCGCGCTCGAAAGGCATCGGCGGCGAGAACGTCGGCTTGGGCGCCCCGCCGTTCAGGTGGCTGACGAGCGCCGACTCGTGCCCGACAACATAGCCCTCGGGGGCGGTGCTCAGCACAATCCGCGGCCAGCGGCCGGGCAGCCGTTCGCGTTCGCTGATCGCGCGGGCCGAGTGTTCCAGTCCGACGCCGGCGGACTCGCATACGCACAGGATCGCTTCGTCGGCGCCGATCGCGCGCGCGGCGAGCGCTGCGCCATCGAGCACGAGGTGGGGGAGCGTCTCGAGCAGCGTGCGGTCCTTCAGGCTCGCAGGCTCACCCTCGGTGGCGTTCACCACGACGATCGGCTTACCGCGACCGGCGGCGACCGTGCGCATCTTCTTGGCCGTCGGGAACGCCGCGCCGCCGCGGCCGCCGAGGCCGGCCTGTTCGATCTGATCGATCAGCGCCGTCGCTCCGCGCTGGTCGCGCCTGCGTGCCGAGGGCAGCTCGCCGTGCGTGTCGAGATGTGCCTGCAACGTCATCGCGCCCTGCGCGGGCACCCCTTCGAGCAGGCGCGGAAGTCCGGAGCTCGGGGCGTGCTCGCTCATCGTCGGCTCGAGCTCGGGGATTGTGGCGTGCCTACTCATGGTCATCGACTCGCTTCTGTGGAGTTTGCGGAGGAGTGGCTTGTGGAGTGGCCGAGCAGTGAGGAGGGTGTGCCGGAGCGACGTGCCCATTCTTTGCCGAGCGGCCCGCTCGGGAGCCACAGGATCAGGCCGAGCGTGAAGATCCCCGCTCCGCCGAGAGCCGCGCTGCGGCGAGCGAGCTGGTCTGGCCAGCCCGCAGCGATGCGCACGAGCACCGCTGCGATGGCAGCCACCAGGCAACTGATGCTGATCGCCAGCATCCATGTGCTTTTCACATCGCTACCCGTGCCAAAGCCGTGCAGCAGGGCGATCGGCCAGCTCGCATAGGCGAGCCAGTGGACAGCGCGCCAGGTCGCATGACCCATCCGGCGGCGCAGCAGGCTAGTAATGATCACGGCGAGCATGAGGTCGAAGGAGAGGGCGCCCAGTCCGAGCCAGAACGGCCGGTAGGAGCCCGTGAACGGGATCACCGCATTGATCAACGAGATGGGCGCGAAGCTGTCCAGGACCGCGGTGAGGATGTGCAGTCCGAGGAACGCAAGCGCCAGCAGTGACACGTTGCGGTGCAGTGAGTCCACCACGAAGCGCGGCCAGGTCTCGGTGCTCCAACGTCGCACGTCCACGACGCCGAGCACGAGCGTGAGCGTCAACAGGACGAGCGCCACGGCGCCGCTCGAGCGGGTCAGATACCAGTAGGCGCTCGGCCCCGCCGCCGCGATCGTCGTGCTCACAGCGCCTCTCCCTCCCGCGGCCACGATCCCACGGTCAGCACATCGCCGTCACGGCCGACAAGTCGTGCCGGAAGCCTGAGTCCGGCAAGCCATTCGGGGGCTCGCGAGCCGCGCACGATCGCCGCTGTGGCAGCGATGTTCGCGTCGACGCAGTCGATCGCCGCGACACTCACGGTGCGCCAGACGTCTACCACCGGCCCTCCCGTTGAGGGGTCGATGATGTGATGCATCGTGCGTCCGTCGTGGCGCCAACGCCGGACGGTGGTGCTCGAGGTGGCAATGCCTCCAGCGGCGATCGAGATCGTCTGGCCGGGGGCGTCGGGTGCGCTGCGATGGTCGTCGGTGACGTGGATGCGCCAGCCCGGCGCGGGGCTCGGCCCAGCCGTTGAGATGTCGCCTCCAAGGCTCACGAGCACCCCGCATCCGGTTGCGTCGTGGACGGCGCGACTCGAGCGATCGGCGGCCCATGCCTTGGCGGTCGCCCCGAGGTCGAGCTTCACGCCAACCGGAATCCTGAGCGTGGCGCGGTCGCGGTCGAGCTCGACCGCCTCCCATCCCGATCGCACGGTCGCGATCACGCGCGGCGCCGTATCGGAGAACTCGCTGTCCGGCCGCTCGAGCAATTGCCAATCGCGGTCGTAGCCCGCCAGCTCGAGCGCGGCTCCGACCGTCGGATCGACGTCGCCGCCGGTCAACTCGGCCGCGCGCAGAGCGACCTCGATCGCCTCAATCAGCAGCGGGTCCACGCGAACGGTGCGCCCCGCGCATGCGTTCACGCGCGTGAGCTCGGAATCCTCGCGGAAGCGGCTGCACGCCCGGTCGATCTCATCCAGCTGGCGCTCGACGATCGCGCGCGCCTGCGCCAACGCGGAGCTGTCGCTGAGCACGAGCTCGACGCTCGTGCCGAGCGCCTGCCAGCTTGCGCGTGCGATCCCGGCGGTCATCGTCGTCACGATCCACCGGACACGACTGGCGGGGCCGATTCCTGCACCGGGGGCGATTCCTGCGAGGGAGCGGATTCCTGGGACGGTGCGGATTCTTGCGCGGGCGCCGATTCCTGTGTCGGTGCCGATTCCTGCGAGGGAGCGGATTCCTGGGACGGTGCGGATTCCTGCGAGGGCGCCGGTTCCGGGGTGGCGGTCCCCTGTGGCACCTGCACCGGCGGCTGAATCGATCCTGAGGAGCCGGAGGACCCCTTGGAGCTGTGGCCGGCGCTCGAGCGCGACCCGGTCGCATCCGATGCTTTGACGGTTTTGCCGGGGAAGGCGCTGGCAGCGACCTCGGAGAACACGCCGGTGAGCGCCACAGAGCCCGCCACCAACCAGCGGTTGGTACGGCCCAGTCTGCGCAGGGCTGCGTCTCTGGCGTTTGTCGGTCTGCTTGGCATTGCTCTACCTCGGTGTGGTGCGCTGGGTTGGAGGACTGTCTTTCGCGGCTGCACGTGCGCCGCGCGCCCGGCCGCGGCAAGTGGGACCTTCGACATTCACATACAAGATCCGCTGCGATAGGTCGATGAGATGATTCACATCTGGGCGTTTGTGCAAGCGTCGTTGCGTGTCGATGGGTGGCTGACTTGACTAGTGGTGACGGCGGAAAGCCTCGAAGTGCGACCAGGATCCGAAGTGGGGGATAAGCAGGATCGCCAGCACCACACCGGCGAGGAGCACTCCGGCAAGCGAGATGATCCGTCCGGCGCGTCCCGCGGCGAGGTGGTTGTACTCGACGTGTCCTTCGCGTCTGGTGAGGAATGCCTTTTGGATGTCTGGGAGATGGCCAAGAACGTGGAGTGCCATGAACGCGACCCACACGATGAAGCTCGCCTTGTGGAGCCCTCGCAGGATGCCCGCAGAGTCAGGTCCGACCAACAGCAGAGCGACGCCGGTGGCGAGCACCGCGACACTCGAGGCCACCACGATAGGGGCGCTCAGGCGCAGCGCGGTCGGTGGCGCCCCCCTCTCTCGATAGACGGGGTCTGAGGTGTAGTAGCGCATGAACCGGTAGCCGGTGCTTGCCATCTTCAGGGCAACCGGCGGGATCAGCACCAGCCCGATGAACAGGTGGACGGAGATCAGCGATCTCAGACGCAGCAGCGTCACGCCGATAACCGCAAGCAGTACCACCAGGAGGATCCCCGTGGCCGCCGTGAGGCGCTCGTTGCCCATCGTCCCTCCGCCGGTCAGGCGTCCGTCCGCAGGTCCGCTCCGGCCGCCCTTGCAGCGTAGCTCGGGCTCGCCGTGGGTGAGGGGCGTGAGCTGACGCCGGAGGCCGCCCCGGACGGGGGTCTGCTGGTCGGCGGTCATGGATGGAGTGTGTGCTTCGTTGCTAAGGGTTCGGTAACAGAATGATGAGAAAAGTCATCGAAACGAGTGGCCGTATCGAAGCGTCGGTGGCGGGCGCTCATGACACCGCTCATGACACGTGACCTGCGGCGCTCATGACACGTGACCTGCGGAGTCCGCCCGCGAGAGAACTATCCTGGTCTGATGCCCGATCTAGCCGAGCCGGCCGCGCACGACCCGGCGCTTGCGCCGTCGATCCTGCTGGTGGAGGACGAGCCGGGCATCGTCGACTTCCTAAAGCGGGGACTGCAGGCGGAGGGATTCGTCGTGGAGGCGGCGCTCGACGGCGCCGAGGGCGAGCGGCGAGCGTTGCGCGAGAGCTTCGACATGGTCGTGCTCGATCTGATGCTTCCGGGGATCGGTGGCATGGAGGTGCTGGCCAAGCTGCGTGATGTCAAGCCGGAATTGCCGGTGATCGTGCTCACGGCTCGCGGGGAGATCGAGGATCGCGTCGCGGGCTTGGATGCGGGCGCCGTCGACTATCTGGTGAAGCCCTTCTCACTTGCCGAGCTGCTGGCGCGCGTGCGTGCGCAACTGCGGGTCGCGGCGCAGACCTCCACCACAACGCTACAGAGCGCCGACATCGAGGTGAACCTGTTGACGCGCAAGGTGCGTCGCGCAGGCAACTCGGTGGCGCTGTCGACCACCGAGTTCGAGCTGCTCGTGTACCTGATGAGCCATCGCGGACAGGTGCTCTCGCGCGAGCAGATTTTGAGTGCCGTGTGGGGCTATCAGCACGACCCGGCAACCAACGTCGTCGACGTCTACGTCGGCTACCTGCGGCGCAAGCTCGGCCGTCCCGACAGTCCGGCTCCGATCTTCACAGTGCGCAGGGTCGGCTACCGACTCGGCGATGGGAGCTAAGGGCCTAGTCCCAGGCGGGTTGCGCTGGCGCCTGGGCGCCTGGGTGGCATTTGTCGTCCTCGCCTCCTCGGCCGTCACGTTCGTGGTCGTGTACCGCGGCACCGGAAGCGAGCTGCGCCATCAGATCGATCGGGAGATCGCCGGCGACGAGAGCGAGCTCTCACAGGTGCTGATCTCCTCGGATGACCGCCAGCCCAAGCGGCTGGCGCAGCGGGCCACGCGCTACATTCGCGGGCAGCCGTTCAGCGCGAGTTCGACGTTGCTGTTTGCGATCGTGCCGGGCGCCCGCACGAGCACCAATCGCCCCGAGCTCTTCACGCGCGCGAGGGTCGACAACGGCGAGACGCCCGTCGAGCAGACCCTTGAGAACCAGCTGGCCGCAAAGCTGCTGACAGTTCACGAGGGTTACTCAACGCTCACCCTCCCCGACATCGGCGATCTGCGGCTGCTCGAGCGGACCTTCACGCTGCCCGGTGGCCCGCGCGTGACGGTCGGGGCAGGCGAGCCGCTCGCGGTGGTGGCCCACGCCCAGGGGAGCGTGGCGCGCGCTTTCATTCTCGCGGGCATCCTTGCGCTCCTCGGCGCGCTCGTTGCGGCCTATCTGGTCGGCGCGCGCATATCGCGACCGTTGCGCCGTATGGCGGCCGTTGCGGCGAGGGTCGATGCCGGCGACCTGCACCCGCGCATCCACGGCCTTTCGCGCGAGGCCGGTGAGCTGCAGGTGCTGGCCGACGCGTTCAACCACATGCTCGATCGGCTGACCGAGGCGTTCGCCGGTCAGCGCGCGTTCGTGGCCGACGCGTCGCACGAGCTGCGCACGCCGTTGACGGTGATCCGTGGCCAACTGGAGGTCCTCGCGGCGCAAGCCACGCCCTCCGAGCAGGAGGTGCGACGCGTCGAGCGGCTCGTGCAAGCAGAGATCGCTCGCATCACTCGTCTCGTGGATGACCTGCTGCTGCTGGCGAAGGCCGAGCAGACCGAGTTCCTGCGGATCGAGCCGATCGACCTGCCCGACTACGTGCGTGGACTGTGGGATGGGATGAGCCTGCTCGCCATGCGCCGCTTCGAGCTTGGACCCGTGCCGGGAGGGGTGCTGCGGGCCGACCCAGACCGTCTCGCGCAAGCGCTGCGCAACCTGGTCGCCAACGCGATCGAGCACACCGCTGACGGCGAGGGACTTGTGCGCCTGCGCGTCGAGGAGCTCCGTGGTGGGTGGATCAGGTTCGTGGTCGAAGACGACGGACCGGGCATCGACGCCGACCAGCGTGAGCGCGTCTTCGACCGTTTCCATCGCACCGATGCGGCGCGCGATCGAGCTTCGGGTGGGACCGGCCTGGGGCTTGCGATCGTGCGCGCGATCGCCGAGGCCCACGGTGGGCGGGTCGTTGCCACGGCGGGGAGTGACGGCGGCGCCCGCATCGAGCTGGAGCTCCCGGACTTCGTGGGCGCACGCGTCGGGACGGCTGCGGGCGTTGCCCTGCCGACCCCCGGTCCAATACCTGCTCATTGAAATTGTTCGGCACAAGGACACATCCCCGCGCGATCTTGCATACTGTGTTGGACATGCCAGCGGACGTTTGGAATTGAAGGCCGAACCAGCGATGTCAGCCAAGAACGCGGTACTGGGACTCGTCATCGAGCGACCGGGCTACGGTTACGACCTCGCACGCCGTCTGGGGGAGAGGTTCGGATCGTCAGGCTTTGCCCCGACCGGTGTCTACTCGGCGCTCGACCAGCTCAGCTCTGAGGCGCTCGTTCGCAACGCCGGCTCCAGGGCGGACGCAACGAACGAGCGCGCTGCGCCGCGCACGATCTACGAAGCCACGCCCAAGGGGATCGACCACTTCGAGGAGTGGATGCTTGGCTGCTCGTCGCTGGCGCCCGTACGCGACGAGCTGTACATGAAGATCGCGCTCTCCAGACCACACAACCTTCCGCGGCTGATCGAGCTGGCCCAAACGCAGGAGCAGGCCTGTCTCGCCCGTCTGGAAGACCTCAGGCGACCGGCCGGCCGCACACCGGGCGGGCCCAGAGCGTGGTCGGAGGTGGCCGTGTTGCTGGTACGCGATGCCGAGATCAAGCAGCTGCAGGCCAGAGCCGAGTGGCTGCAGAAGGCGCGAGCCATCATGGACAAGCTAAACGGCGCCCAGGCGCGCAGCACAGCACGGGGAGACAGAGTCGCTTGAGCTCACAGGTGCGGCTCTTGCTGGAGCGGGTCAGCAAGAGTTACTGGCGTGGTCCGCACGAGACAGCGGTGCTGAAGGACATCTCGCTGTCGGTGTACGCGGGGGAGTGTGTCGCGGTATGGGGACAGCGGGGCTCCGGAAAGACCACGCTGCTGAAGGTGGCGGTGGGCCTGGAGGCGCCCGAAAACGGTGTCGTCAGCTTCAAGGAGCAGGATCTCGGTCGCATGTCACGGGCCGGGCTTGTGCGTCTCCTGCGCGAGGAGATCGGCTGGGCCAGGCGGACGGGACCGGAGAGCGACGAGCTGGAGATGCTCGACTACGTGGCTCTACCGCTGCTCAAACGCCAGACTTTGCGCCGCGCACGTCGTCGTTCGGCGGCAGCGCTCGCGCGCGTCGGAGTGGCCGAATGCTCCAAAGGGCGCTGGGAGGATCTGACCGATGGCGAGCGCACACTCGTCTCGATCGCTCATGCGATGGTCAGACAGCCGAGCCTGCTGGTCGTCGACGATCCGACCGCCAACCTCGACGTGCTCCAGCGCGAGGAGGTGATGGGCCTGTTGCGCAGCACGGCAGAGCAGGACTGGCTCGGGGTGCTCATCACGGTGCCCGACATGCCATCGATGGTGCATGCCCACCGGATCGGATCGCTCAGTGACGGTCGCCTGCTCGTGCCCTCGGGAGCCTCGCCCGAGCGCGACAACGTCGTCGAGTTCCCCACGCGCGGACGAGCGGCGCCCGGGTGAGGTCGTGAATCGCGAGCCGTCCACCGAGTCGGAGCCGCAACCGGAAGACCGCACACCGGAGAGCAGTGCGCCGGAGAGCAGTGCGCCGGAGAGCAGTGCGCCGGAAGACAGTGTGCAGGGGTCCAGCGGCGATCGAACGGCACCTTCGCCCGAGGGGCGCAAGAATTCGGGCGACCCGCTCGTCTCGGTCACGCTGTCGCGCAACCAGGTCGACCATGTTGTGCGGGCTGCGCTGGGAGAGGACGCCGCGCCAAGCGTGTCGGCGCTCGTCGCCGGGACCGGCTTCCACCGCTCTCACGCCAAACAGGCGCTCAGCTCCAGATACCGTGCCCTCCAGGACAACAGACGGCTGTCGCGCTCGCTGCTCGCGGGCCTGCTCGTGCTTTCCTGCTTCCCGCCGGAGGGCGTCGACATGGGCATCAAGGACATCTCCGAGCAGCTCGACCTTAACACGAGCACCGTCCATCGTTACGTGTTGACATTGGTGGCCGCGGGGCTGCTCGAGCGCGACCCGGACACGCGCCGTTACAGGCTGCTGCCGGAGTGAGCGACCCTCAGTGCTCGCCCGAAATAGGAGGGGTGAGTAGTTATTCCCATCCGACGACGGTTTTACGCGGCTGCCCCGCGCAGGCGCCGGACGTAGGCTCAAGCCATGTCAACGTGTCTGGTGCTTGGTTACGACCGAACCGACAGCGCGCGGCTGGCCGCGCAGTGGGCCGTGAAGCAGCTGCTCCCCGACGGAAAGCTCGTGATCGTGCACTCCTGCCGTCCGCTGCACGCGCCGCCGTCAGCCCTCTCGAGCGCCGACGAGCGCCACCGCCTGGGACGCGCGCTCGTCGACGAGCTGCTGCTCGAGGGCGAAGACTCGCTGTTCGACCTCGACGTCGAGGTCGAGGTGGTCGACCGCGATCCGGTGTCGGCGCTCGGCGATGCGGCCGTGCGCCACCACGCCGAGGCGATCGTTGTCGGCTCCGAGCACCATTCGCGGCTGCACAAGGCGATCGGCACCGTCACCGTCGAGTTGCTCGCAAAGTCGCCCGTGCCGGTCGTCGTGGTGCCGCAGACGGCGCACGTCGCTACGGCGTGATCACGGCGGCGCCAGTGAACCTGCCGGCCCGCAAGTCTTCGAGTGCCTTGCCGGCATCCTCCAGCGAGTAGCTCCTCACGTGCGTGCTGACCGGAACTTCGGGAGCGAGCGCGAGGAACTCCTCGGCGTCTGCGCGTGTCAAGTTGGCCACCGAGCGGAGGATCCGCTCGCCCCACAGGGCGCGGTACGGGAAGGAGGGTATGTCGCTCATGTGTATCCCTCCGCACACAACCGTTCCGCCGGGCGCCACCGCGCTCAGCGCGAGCGGCACGAGCGCACCGTCGGGCGCGAAGATGATCGCTGCGTCGAGTGGCTCCGGTGGCTGTTTTTCGGAGGAACCCACCCAGCTCGCTCCAAGCTCGAGCGCGAACGCCTGTGCGGCGGTGTCTCCGGGACGCGTGAACGCGAACACGCGCCGACCCTGCCAGGTGGCAACCTGAGCGATTATGTGCGCCGCCGCGCCGAACCCGTACAGACCGATCCGGCGGGCGTCCCCGCACATGCGCAGCGCCCGGTATCCGATCAGCCCCGCGCACAGCAGCGGGGCTGCCTGCTCGTCGGGATAGCCCTCAGGGATCGGGAAGCAGTAGCGCTCGTCGGCAACCGTGTACTCGGCCATGCCGCCGTCGATGTCACATCCCGTGAACCGCGCTCGCGGACAGAGGTTCTCTCGACCCGAGCGACACGGCTCGCATTCGCCGCAGCTCCAGCCGAGCCAGGGAACACCGACTCGCTCCTCGCCGGGCTCCACCGTCGCGACAATCTGATGTCCGAGGATGCGTGGGGGATCGGCGACCGGCACCTCCCCGTCGAGCAGGTGCAGGTCGGTGCGGCACACGCCGCACGCCCGCACGCGCAGCAGCAACTGTCCAGGGCGGGGTTCCGGTATCGCGCGTGTGACTGCCCGCAGGGGCCGGCCGGGACCCTCGAACACCATCGCGCGCATCTCATCGGTCACAGCCATCCTCCGCTCGCCGGCGGCCGGGGGGCGTCAGGTGTTCCCGGCGCCGCCCCGGATCGTGCTTGCAGTCGAAAGAGACGATAGAGACCATCATGATGCGCGTGCGATGACAAGCGGCCTGTACTTCGACCATCCGGCCTGTTTGGAGCACGATCCGCGCGCGCACCTGCCCGCCCACCCGGACACGCCGGAGCGGTTGTATGCGATCGAGCAGGCGCTCGAGCGTCGCGGTTGGCTCGGCTGGGAGCGCCGCCAGGCTCCGGCCGCCGGCGAGCGTGAGCTCGAGTTCGTCCACAGCGCCGCGCACGTGAGCGCAATCCGCGAACTGTGCGCGTTCGGTGGGGGGGCGATCGATGCCGACACCTTCGTCGGCGAGGCCTCCTACCGCGCGGCTCTGCATGCCGTCGGCTGCGCGTGCGCGATGACGACGGCGCTGATGGCACGCGAGGCCGAGGTGGGGTTCTGCGGCGTGCGGCCCTCCGGTCACCATGCCGAGCCCTCGCGCGCGATGGGCTTCTGCCTGTTCAACAACGTGGCGATCGCCGCCGAGCTGGCGATCCGCGAGCTGGGGGCGCAGCGTGTGTTCGTGCTCGACTGGGACGTCCACCACGGCAACGGCACCGCCGAGGCGTTTCGCCGGCGCTCGGACGTGCTGTTCGCGAGCATCCACCAGGCGGGGTTGTTTCCCGGCAGCGGTCCGCTCAGCGACGTCGGCTCGGGCGAGGGGGAGGGGTACACGATCAACCTGCCTGTGCCGGCCGGCTCTGAAGAGGATCTGTGGCTGTCGCTGCTGGAGCACGTGGTGCTGCCGGCCGCGGTCGCGTTCGAACCCGACCTGGTGCTCGTCTCCGCCGGCTTCGATGCCCACCGCGAGGACCCGCTTGCGGGAGTGCGCCTGGAGACGAGCTCGTTCGGCGAGATGGCAAGGCATGTGCGCGACATGGCTCAGAGCGTGGGGGCGCCGCTCGGTGCGGTGTTGGAGGGGGGCTATGAACCGGTGGTGCTGGCCGCGTGCGTGGTCGAGACGCTCGATGCCCTCGCCGGCTCCGAGCAGCCGCACTCAGCGGCGCCCGAGGCGCTGCTCACCTCGCGCGCCGCGGCCCAGATCGGCCACTACTGGCCGCTGTGAGTACTCCTAGGAGCCTTTGATCAGGCCGCGTTTGAGCGCGTAGGCGACGAGCTCGGCTCGCGAGGAGAGGTTGAGCTTCTGCTGGATGTGGGCGCGGTGGGTCTCCACCGTGCGCACCGACAGGAAGAGCCGCTCGGCGATCTCGGCGTTGGTGTGGCCGAGGGCGATCAACCGCAAAACGTCGACCTCGCGCTCGCTCAGGTCGTCGGGGGGACCGGGCGCCGGCTCTGAGGCGAGTCGGGCGCCGAGGCGCGGGTTGAGATAGCTCTCGCTGCGCGCCGCCCTGCGCACCGCCTCGACCAGCTCGTCGTCGGCCGCCTCCTTGAGCACGTAGCCGATCGCGCCCGCGCTCAGCGCATGGCGTGCGAACGCCGGCTCCTGCTGCATCGTGAGCACCACGATCTGAGTGTCGGGGCTGTGCTCGCGAATGTTCGGGATCGCCTCGAGGCTCGATCCCCCAGGCATGTTCAGGTCGAGCACGAGCACCGCGGGACGATGCCCGCGCACGTAGCGCTGGGTGCTTTCGATGTCGCCCGCCTCCGCCACAACCTCGAAGTCGCTCTCGTTCTCCAGCAGCAGCCGCAGACCGCTGCGCACGACCGCGTGGTCGTCGGCCAGCACGATGCGAATCGTGCCGGGCGCCTGCTGCTCGGCCTGCTCGCTCTGCTCTGTCACGGGGGTGACGCTATCGCCTGAGGGCGCGGCTTCCGTGCGGGAAAGTACGGGTGTTGGCGCGGAGCGGTACGGATGCGACCGATCAAGCGCTCATACCGACCTCATTCCCGGGTGGTCACCGGCCTATCTATATGCCTTGACCGGGTAGGAACTCGTTGGTGAACGGCGGGAGGCCGATGCTGTTCGGGTTCGACCGTATCAGTCCGTGCGAGAACATCCAATGGCCGAACGTTGCCCACGCGGCTGGGTCCTGCCACCCGTAGGGCTTGGAGCGATCGGCGGGGAGCGTCGCCGGGAGTGTCGCTTCGATCGAGGCGAGTTGGAGCTTTTGTTCCGCGGAGGGGTTGGCCTTCACGATCAGCGCCGCCGTCGCCGCGGGGTTCGAGCGCGCCTGCTGCTCGCCGCGGGTGAGCGCCTGCAGGAAGGCGCGCAGGTCCTGTCCGTCCGTGCGGGCCTCTTCCTCGCGTACGACGAGCACCAGCTCGTCATAAGTGGGCACGCCGGCCCGATCGACGGGGATCACCACGGGGCGCTTGTGCATCTGCTGTAGCTGGAGGGCCTCGTAGTTCCAGAAGCCGCCGAGCGTGGCCGCCACCTTGCCGGAGAGCATCGCCGGCACGAGGTTGAACCCGACGTTCGCTTCCTGAACCGCGCTCGGGCTCACACCCGCCGCTTGTAGGGCCGTGTGCAGCTCGGCCGTCTGGTAGCCGATCCCCGCGGTGCCCACGCGCTTACCGGCGAGATCTGAGACCTTGCGCACGTGCGCTCCCGGCAGTGCGATGATCGAGGTGAGCGGGCGCTGCACGAGCGCGCCGATCGACACCAGCTCCAGGCCCTGGTCGCGTGCGAGCAGCAGCTCGGGCTCATAGGAGATCGCCATGTCCACCTTGCCGGCGGCAAGCAGCTTCAGCGGTTCGGCCGATTCGCCGGGCACGATTGGACGCACGTCCAGCCCCACGGTGCTGAAGTCCCCATGCGCGATCGCCGTATACAGCGGCGCATGGTCGGCATTGGGGAACCAGTCGAGCATCACCGTGAACGGCTTCGTCGCGGGCGCGGAGAGGGTGTCCTGCTTTGAGCCGCAGGCGCTCAGCGCGAGGCTCAGCGTCAGTGCGATCAGTAGGGCGAATGAGCGACGGCGGAGCGGGCTTGTGGTCAACTGGGTCTCCTCATCGGTGAGTCCATGGCGCCAGCTTGCGCTCGGCGATTGTCAGGGTGTAGAAACAGGCGATTGCAAACACGAACAACACGGCGGTGGCGGCATATGCGCGTGGCGTTTGCAGAGCAGTCAAGTCCGAGGTGATCTCGCGCCCGAGCCCCGCGTAAGGACCGGTCGTGGGGGTGGACGTCTCCGCTATGAACGCGCCGATCACACCCACCGCGAGGGCGATGCGCGCACCGCTGAGCGCCGCCGGGAGCGCCGCCGGCAGCTCCGCGAAGCGGAACGCCTGCCAGCGCGAGGCATCGAGCGTGCGCAGCAGCTTGATCTCGTCGGGGTCGACAGCCGCAAGCCCGTCGACGGTCGTGACCACCACCGGGAAAAAGCAGATCAGCGCGATCACAAAGAGCTTCGGGAAGATCCCGAAACCCCACCAGAAGCACAGCGGGGCGGCGATCACCGCAATCGGCACTGCTTGAGAGCCGACCGTATGCGGGTAGACCGCCCGGCGCATGGGCGCCCACAGGTGGATCGCGACCGCCATCGCAAAGCCACCCATCAGGGCAAGCGCCAGTCCAAACACGACCTCCCTGGCGGTGATTGTGAAGTTCGACCAAAGCAGTCCGGCGTTGTCCCACAGTTCGGCGAACATCGCATGGGGGGCGGGCAGCACCAGCGGGTCCACCCCTTGCACGTCCACATACAGCTCCCACAGGCCGAGGAAGGCAAGTGCCAGCAGCAGCGGCGGCACGGTGTGTTCAAGGCCACGCCTCATGCGACTCTGCTCCGGGTCAGAATCTCCAATGCACGCTCGCGCAGCGCCACCACCACCGTGTCGGTGCGGGTGCGCGGCCGGGGGAGATCGACGGTGAGCTCGGCCAGCACACGGCCCGGGCGAGGGGAGAGGATTGCGACCCGGTCGGCGAGCACGATCGCCTCCTCGACGTCGTGGGTCACGAGCACCACGGTGCGCGGCTCGCGTACGAGCGCTCCCGTCAGCCACTCCTGCATCTCCTGGCGGGTGATCGCGTCGAGCGCCCCGAACGGCTCGTCCAGGCACAGCACCGGCTTGCCGGAGAGCAGCGTGCGCAAGAACGCCACGCGCTGGCGCATCCCGCCGGAGAGCTCGTGCGGGCGGGCACGCTCGAAGCCGCCGAGGCCGAGCTCGTCAAACAGAGCCGCCGCGCCAGCGCGCGCGTCCTTGCGCGAGCGGCCGGCTATGCGCAACGCCAGTGCCGCGTTGTCGAGCGCGCTCAGCCACGGCAGCAGCAGGTCTCGCTGGGGCATCAGCACCGCCGGCTCGCACTTTATGGCGCCCGCGTCGGGTTGTTGCAGCCCGCAGATCAGCTCCAGCAGAGTGGTCTTGCCGCAGCCGCTCGGCCCCACCACCGCGAGCACGCTCCCGCGGGCCGCCCGCAGCGACACGCCGGCGAGCGCCTTCACCTGCGCCCCGCGGCGATCCCGGTAGGCGCGGCTGACCGCGCTGAGGCGGACCCCATCGCCCGCGCCGCTCGCCTCGTGCGTTGGGCGCTCGCGGAACTTCAGTTGGGTGGGCACTTCGCTCCCTCCGCGGGCATTACCCCACAGGTTCGAAGGGTCGGCGCCGGGTGGGGTGGGTGGGTCCCCAATCAAACGCCATCTCAGCCGGCTCCCCGCCAGCTCCCCTGATTTGCTCTGAGGCTGATGCTAGCGCGAGGCGGCGAGCCCTGGACCCCCCATTGCGGTGGGCAGGCCCCCATGGCGGGGGACAAGCGGGTGGCAGTCCCTCGGGGTCACCCACCCGCTGCAATGACCGGACGAGTGAGCGCCTTCACGAAATCCTCGAGCTGGGCGGTGGTCCAGCACTCGAACGCGGTGCACCACTGCTCATAGGCGGCGATCACCGA
>PLYX01000021.1 GCA_003151895.1 Solirubrobacterales bacterium | reverse complement strand
TCCTCGCCCGTCTCCTCATCGACGATCTTCAGGGGAAACTGTCGTCCGACCAGCGCGAAGCCGCGGCCCATCTCCATCAGGAACGATTGGATGTCGTTGAGCAGGGCAAGCTCGAGGTCGCGCTCCCTGGCACTCTCGGACAGACCCAGGAACTCGAAGTTGTAGGGATCCTTGATGGCGTCGTGTACCAACTCGGAGTCCGGGCCTGGGAGGGAACGCTCGAAGCTGGTCAGAGCGTTGCCTTGGCGTCCTCGAAGGTCGGTCGCGATCTGGGCCTCAAGGACCTTGCGTGACCAACTGTTCTCGACGGCCTTCGCCGCGTACCAGAGACGCGGCGCGGGGTCATCAAGCTTGTCGAGCAGGCAACGGATGTGGCCCCACGGCAATTGTCCCACGGGCTGTGGGACAACTTTGTCCTCTGGCCATGCCGCTGCCATCTGGCGCATGTAGTGGAGGTTGCTGCGCGACAAACCCGTCATCTCCGGGAACTCTCGACGGAGATCCGCGGCCAACCGGTCGATGACCTTGGCGCCCCATCCCTCGCGCCGCTCGCGGTCGAGAATCTCGTGCCCAATCTCCCAGTACAGCTTGATCAGCTCGCTGTTGACCGCGAGTACGGCACGAGTACGTGCGGCTGCGATCCGCGCCTTGACCTCGGCGAGGAACTCTGGATAGTCGGCCGGCAACTGTGTCGTCCGCTGCTCGATCGATTGAGCCACGCACCGGTTGTACTCGGCGATGGCGACGCTTGCTGGTGGCGGTCCTGGTGGCGATGCCACCTCCCTCGCGCGGTCCGCGGGCCCGCAAGCCGCACCGTTGTGCGGGATCGGGCGTGTCGCTCGCCCTCCGTCCACCCGCCTTGGTCGAGCGGCGGGAACGCTGAACCTGGCGCAGGACCGCTCGGCGCACGTGCGAGCCGGGCCGTGTGCCGAGCGTTCCGGCGCCGGTCACCAACGGTTCGGGTGCCCGACGCCGAGCGCCTATGAGAGCCAGGAGCGCTTCGATATGGCGTGTTGTCGGGAGCGGGAGTGCGTGGTGAGCGGGGGCGTGTGTTTTTGGGTCGCATCCGCGCGGGCCGGTGGGGACCGACGCTCGTGGGGGCGGGGCGTCCTGCCCCGCCGCGGAGCATGGTGCGCGTATCGGGCTTGGTTACCCGTTGGCGCACCTCGATACCTTCGACTTGCGATGTCGACCTGCGCCCGGGACCGCGATGGGTCGTGGTAGCGCACGTCCGCGCCGAGCGCGGAGAGCAGGGTGAGGATCTTCAGGGCGGGGGACTCGCGGATGTCGCCCACCACCTTCGGGGTGTTGCGCAGCGTGAAGTCTGTGCGGCCCGGGTCCACGCGCTCGGGGGAGAACGCGACGTGGAAGTCACGGCCCGCGGCGAGACCGGACTCCTCGAGGATCGGCACGACCCGCTCGCGTGTCGTGCCGGGGTAGGTCGTTGACTCCAGCACCACCAGCTGGTCTGCTTGCAACACCTCCGCGAGCGCCTGTGTGGAGTTGCCCGAGCGAGGTGCTCGACGGGGATCGCCTAGACCCCATGCTCGGGCTTCTGCGGTTGATGTGGGCTCAGCGGAGGCCGAGCTCGGCGAGCTCGCGGGCGACGATCTGATCGATGTGTCGCTCGGACAGCTCGAAGTAGCTCGAATGGGTCCGCTCGAGCGTCTCGACCGAATCGGACCCCAACAGGACGACCTCAGTGTTGGGATCGTCACGGTGATCCTCCTCAGTCCTGTTATAGGCGTCGAGCGCAGCCTCGTAGTCGGTACCGAACTGGACGAGATCGGCTTTGGCGGCCCGGATGTCGTAGATGACTAGGAAGTGCAGGACGCTGTTGGTACTCATCGTGACTCCTCGTCGGGGAAATAGCCGCGGGTCGCGGCGAACTTGCTTGCCAGCTGCTCCATAAAGGCGCTGCTTGGCTCCTCGTGACGTTCTCGCATCGCCAGCAGCTCTGAAACCATCACGTAGTATTCTCGCAGATCGTCAGGTCCGGCGCCGAACTTGAGGCCCTGCCCCAAGCGCCGGGTGTCTTGCTCAACGGACTGCGCCCAAGCATCCTGCCGTGGCGTACGAAGCTGCACCTCTATGTAGCAGCCGTCCTTCACGACTATGACGTGGATCGCACGATAGCCATCGGACTTCGGGCCCGGATCGCGTCCCTCTACGTATTCACGCGTGCGCCTTATCTTCCATCTGGGCTGGCTCTGAAGGTCACGTACGATGGCGTCGACCTGATCCTGGGTGGGCACAATGACCCTCACGCCCCCGATGTCCTCCATGCGCGAGAGCGCCATTGCAGACTGGCGCCGCAGCTTGTCCACGATCGTTGCGAAGCGCTTCAGACGCTGCGTGACCTCGGGCTGCTCGACACCGGCCTTCCGCACATAGTGCCGAAGACCGGCATTGACACGCCGAAGCGGCTTGGCGTGACCAGCCCGCCACTCATCAATCACGCCGATCGCCTCAAGCACTTCGTCCGGGGTCGAACTCTCAAAACGCCTCAGGACCCGTCCGGCATTTTTGATGCGGTTCTTCGAATAGGTAGACACTTCGGCTGAAGCCTAGCCACCACGTCGGGGACGCCCACGTACGTAGAGGGAAGTGGCCGACCGTGTGCTGACGCTCGTATGGTCGGAGTTCGGCCGCCGTGCGCGCGAGAACGACTCGGGCGGTACAGACCATGGGCGGCGGGCCTGGCTGCGGGTGATGGCGTGAGCGGTCGCCAACAACCGCACGACGTTCTCCACGAGCGTTCCGCGTGTGATGCCGCGCAGGTCTACGACGAGCCGGGCGCGTTTGAGGACTGTGTCGTGGTCGACGCCGGGGTGGGCGGTGACGATCACTGCGAGGTCTGCGTCCTGCAATGCCTCCTCCAGCGGGATGCTCGAGAGGCCGTGGTCGGGGAGCGTGGGTACGTGCGGGTCGTGGTAGCGCAACTCCGCGCCGAGCGCGGAGAGCAGGGTGAGTATCTTCAGGGCGGGGGACTCGCGGATGTAGCCGACACCGGGCTTGTGGTTGACGCCGAGGATGGCGATGCGTGAGCCCTTGACGGGTCGTACGGCGTCGCCCAGGGCGCGCTCGACCTGGGCTACGCGGCGGCGAGGAGCCGCAGCGAGTCCTCCGGGAAGGAAATGTCTTCCTCCTGCAGCGCTTTCTCCTGCGGGGCTATGGATCGGAACGCGCACCCTGGCATACCGGTGTTGCGGCGAGGGGCCGTAGACCTCGAGGACCTCGCCGACGACCTCATCGAGGCGAGCCGGGAGCGCTTCTATATGGCGTGTGGTCGGGCGCGGGAGTGGGTGGTCGGTGGGAGCGTGTGTTTTTGGGTCGCATCCGCGCGGGCCGGTGGGGACCGACGCTCGTGGGGGCGGGGCGTCCTGCCCCGCCGCAGAGCATGGTGCGCGTATCGGGCTTGGTCACTCGTTGGCGCACCTCGATACCTTCGACTTGCGATGTCGACCTGCGCCCGGGACCGCGACGGGTCGTGGTAGCGCAACTCCGCGCCGAGCGCGGACAGCAGCGTGAGGATCTTCAGGGCGGGGGACTCGCGGATGTCGCCGACGCCTGGCTTGTAGCTGACGCCGAGAAGCGCGATGCGTGAGCCCTTGACGGGACGTCCGGCGTCGCCCAGGGCGCGCTGCACCTTTGCGACGCAGTGGTAGGGCATCTGCTGGTTGATCTTTCCCGCGAGCTCGATGAACTCGGTGGTCATGTCGAACTCGCGTGCGCGCCAGCTCAAATAGAACGGGTCCACGGGCAGGCAGTGGCCGCCCATGCC
>PLYX01000151.1 GCA_003151895.1 Solirubrobacterales bacterium | reverse complement strand
GGGAGAACGCGACGTGGAAGTCGCGACCGGCCGCCAAACCGGACTCCTCGAGGATCGGCATGACCCGCTCGCGGGTCGTCCCGGGGTAGGTCGTGGACTCCAGCACCACCAGCTGATCGGTTTGCAACACCTCCGCGAGTGCCTGTGTGGAGTCGATCAGCGAACCGAGATCGGGCTCGCGGTTGGGCGTCAACGGTGTCGGCACGCACACGAGGATCGCGTCGGCCTTGGCCAGGCGCGCATAGAGTTCAGGGAATGAGATCACAACAGGCCGCCGAGGTCGAACGTTTTGCGTACTTCCAGCAGCAAGTCTTGTCGAACTCTGAGTTCTGGCGTCGGTTCGGCCGGCGCCCCGAGTTTGCCGGAAAGGCAGTTCTAGATCTTGGATGCGGTCATGGCGCAATGAGCCTTGAAGCAGCGCGTGATGGAGGCCACGTCCTTGGTATTGATTTGAATGAAGAACTCGTCGCATTCGCCGATCGTAATCTGCACCGGTCCGCGCCGGATCTAGCTGACCGCGTCCGCTTCGAGGTCGTTAATCTCGACGATCTCGATCAGGACGGCCATTTCGATATCGTGATCTCGAAGGACACGTTCGAGCATGTGGAGGACATGCGGACAATGACCGCGACGCTGTATCGAGTTCTCAAGCCTGGCGGGGAGCTATGGGCAGGCTTCTCGCCTCTCTACTGGAGTCCATGGGGAGACCATGGCCGTACGGGACTGAGGATTCCGTGGAGTCACGCATTGCTTCCTCGCTCGCTAGTTCTTCGCGCGGCGACGCGCCATGTAAATCATCCTGTGCGAAGTCTAAACGACATTGGAATGAATGGCATGACACCCAGACAGTTTCGCGAATATGTCAGGCTCGCCGGGTTTGAGATTGCTTCTCTTCAATATAACCGGGGCGATAAGCGCCTAATGGCTACTCTATCGCGTGTGCGTCGCATAGCGTGGCTTGAGCGGTGGGCGACAGTGGGCATATACGCCATTCTACGGCGCCCTGCGGAAAGCTGACGGACTGATGTGCTCGGTAAGGCAAGGAGACCTCACGGTCGACCAACAGCTGACGAGACTACGGTGGCCGTGGCCACATCGCCGCTTCCCTGGCCTCCAACTTGGTAAGCGGCGCCCAAGAGAGGGTTGCAACCCGTACGAGTTGATCGCACACTATCCCGTAGCCGCCCTCCGTCCGTTCAGCGCACGCCTCGGTGAGGCCGCCCACCACCTTGGGGGTGTTGCGCAGTGTGAAGTCGGTCCTGCCGGGGTCCACGCGCTCGGGGGAGAACGCGACGTGGAAGTTTCGGCCTGCCGCGAGACCGGACTCCTCGAGGATCGCGTCCGCCTTGGCCGGACGCGCAGGCTTGTCATGACTGCAGGCTGAAGACGAACTCGTCGCTGGCCACCTGTGCGCCGGCGATCTCGCGGCTCCACGCCAGGTCTGTGAACGCTGCGTGGGGAAAGAACGCTGCGAGGACCGTCATCAGCCACTCGGCGGGGATCTGCTCCTGGCCAGGGTGCAGTTGCATCCTGACCGCCACCTGTAGATCTCCGTTCAGGTTGACGGCACGGACAGCGATCCGGCCGGCAATGCGTGCCGTCACGATGCTGCCCGCTTGACCGTGCGCGGTTGACATGAGCGCTGTGACATCGCGTGAGATCGTCTCCGCGAAGCGGTGAGCCTCGCGATCGAACACGCGCTTGTAGTCTTCTTCGGAAGGCAGGAGCTGCTGCTTTGTGAGGCTCCGGAAGTGGGGATAGGCGTCGTCGCGCTCGCCCGAGCGGTGGTAGCGACCGGCGAGCAGCCAGACGATGGCGAACTGCTGCTCGTGCCAGGTGAGCCCTCGCCAGCGGCCTGCGTGCAGCGAGTAGGCGACGATGTTGGCCTGGAGCCCCTCGATAGTCTCCTGTCCGATCGGGGACTGCGCCCGGCGCTCGTAGAAGGCCGCGAGGAGGGGATGGTGCTTGCGTTGATCGGCGGGCGGCTCGGCGACGACGTGCCGTGGCAGGTCGAGATCACGCCGAATGCAGCGCTCGGTCGCCGACAGCTGGTGGGGCTCGGTGTCCGGCTTGTGGACCACGGACCTACCATACGTACGAGCGGCGACGGTACGCGGGAAGTGAGGGGCGACCGTCAGAGTTCGTCGTGGCGGTTCACGGCCACCTGGGCGCGCCGCTGCGAGGCGCCGGACGCGATGGCGGCGAGCGCGGCGAGGTCGCCGCCGGCGATCGCGCGCTGCGCCTGCGCGAAGGACTCTGCGAGAATGTCGCGGTGGGTGGCGAGGTACTCCTCTAGGGCGGAGTGGACCACGTCGGCTGGGCCGCGCCCCTCTACTTCGGCGATGAGCCGTAGGGGCGTGTGGTCCTGCTCGTAGATGCGAAGCGGCTTTGTGGCTATGGAGGGCATGCCGGCATCATACCAACTTCGCCACAATGTAACTGTGTTACGTGAACCGACATCTTACGCGGTCTGCGCGACAGGACACGCCATCGCACAGTACGCGACGCCCGTGACCGCAGAGACCCTATGCGCCGAGCGGATTACGGAACGTCAGGGACCGCCGGTGGACGGTGAGCCGGGCCGCCCGCGGTCCGTTACAACCGCACGACGTTCTCCACGAGCGTTCCGCGTGTGATGCCGCGTAGGTCTACGACCAGGCGTGCGCGCGTGAGGACCGTGTCGTGGTCGACACCGGGGTATGCGGTGACGATCAGTACGAGGTCGGCGTCTTGCAATGCCTCCTCCAGCGGGATGCTCGACAGGCCGTGGTCGGGGAGCGTGGGGACGTGCGGGTCGTGGTAGCGCAACTCCGCGCCGAGTGTGGAGAGCAGGGTGAGGATCTTCAGGGCGGGGGACTCGCGGACGTCGCCCACACCGGGCTTGTAGCTGACGCCGAGCAGCGCGATACGCGAGCCCTTGACGGGACGGCCGGCGTCGCCCAGGGCGCGCTCGACCTTTGCCACACAGTGGTAGGGCATCTGCTGGTTGATCTTCCCCGCGAGCTCGATGAACTTGAGTGGTCATGTCGAACTCGCGTGCGCGCCAGCTCAGGTAGAACGGGTCGACGGGTAGGCAGTGGCCGCCCATGCCTGGTCCTGGCTGCAAGCGCATGAACCCGTAGGGCTTGGTTGAGGCGGCGTCGAGGACCTCCCAGATGTCGATGCCCATGCGGTCGGTGAGCATCGC
>PLYX01000115.1 GCA_003151895.1 Solirubrobacterales bacterium | reverse complement strand
CGGTCTCGCCGCCCTGGGTCGTCTCCCCGGCCCGGTCGATGCGCGTCCACAGCACGCCGTCGAGGTCACTGAGCGTCTCCGCGAGCCCGTCGCGATCGAGACTTCCCGGGCTGGTGACCAGGCGCACCTGCAGCTGCCCGGTGCGGCGCCCCTCACGCACGACGAGGTTGCGCAGAAAGCCCTCGCCGGTACGCCGGTCATAGGCGCTCAGACCCTGCTCGCGACACCAGGCCACCACGCGCTCGCGGGCGACGTTGGCCGGCTCGGAGGCGAGCAGGCAGTCGCGGATCTCGACGATCTCCTCCCAGTGCCCGGGGGCATGAAAGCCGCACACCAGCCGCCCCGCGTCGGTGCCGAAGGAGTACTCGAGCTTGTTGCGATAGCGCCAGGGCGCGACGGCGGGGACGATCGGCTCCAGCTCGTAGCCGTCGAGCTTGCCGATCCGGCGCAGGGCCTCGTCGACCTGCGCGTGCTTGGCCTCGAGCTGGCGCTCGTAGGGCAGCACCTGCCACGGCGCCCCCGGGTGATCGGCCACCGGGGCGATGCGATCCGGGCCGGGCGTCAGCACGTCGAGCAGCCGGGCCTCGGCGTAGGCGCGCTTGGACTTGCCGACCACGGCGCGAACGCGGTCGCCAGGCAGCGCCCCGGCCACGAAGACGACGTAGCCGTCTCGGCGCGCCACCCCGGCGCCGCCGAAGGCGAGGCTGTCGACCTGAAGCTCGAGCTCGTCGCCCCGGCGCGGGCGAGCTACGACAGTAGTTGGCATCTCAGTCACCGACCTAGCATGGCAGCCGCGCGGCGAGCGGCGCCTGGGCGAGGGTCCTCCGGACGCGACGGGGGGGCGGATGCGACACCTCGCGCCGGGGTCCGGGGGCGGACCGGGCTCCGTTTAGGGTCCGCGACCAATGGAGGAAGATATGAGTAGCGGAAGTGATGTCCGCGACAGGCGCGCCTCCCAGGAGGCGTCGCTTGGCGAGTTGGCGCGGCAGTTGTCGGATCAGACCAGCCGGCTGATCCACCAAGAGATCGAGTTGGCCAAGGCCGAGCTCGCGGTGAAGGGTAAGCGGGCCGGAATTGGAGCCGGGATGTTCGGCGGCGCCGGTGTGTTCGGGTTTTACGCTCTCGGCGCGTTGACGGCCACGGCGATCCTGGCCCTGTCGCTGGCCGTGGCGTCCTGGTTGGCCGCCCTCATCGTGACCGTCGTGCTGGCGGCGATCGCCGGAGCTCTGGCCATGCAAGGCAAGAGCAAGGTCCAGCAGGCCACCCCACCCGTCCCCGAGCAGGCAACCGAGAGCGTGAAGGAGGACGTGCAATGGGCGAAGAACCAGGCACAAGCCGCGCGGCGGTAGACCCCACCGAGCCGGAGCAGATCCGCGCGGAGATACAAGACACCCGACAATGAACACGACGCCCGCGGCGCCCTGGGAGCGTTGCAGGCCGTGCACGGCGCCGGTGAAGATCTGGCGTCCAGTACCGGGCGCGAGCGAGCCGAGGTGGTTGATGAGCGGCTGGGTGGCCGAGTGCCCGATCAGGCCGAGGATCGAGACGAGCGCGATCATGGCCGGGAAGATCGCCTGGATGCCGTAGTAGGTCAGCGCCGCGGCGAGGTCCCCGAGATTGTCGTCTCGGTACTCGGTCACGGTGCGCTTGAGCACCCCGCCCCACGAGCGGCGCGGCATGTCGGTCGGGCGCTCAGGCGCGGTCCGCTCAGATGTCTGGCTGGGATCGGTCTGAGCCTCTCCCGGGGCCCGGCGCACGGTCGGCATGTCCTACCTCCTGGATGTGTCAGTCGCCGCGGCGGGCGAGCAGCCGGCCAATACGCAATCCGGCCGCAAAGGCGCCCGCGACTGCGAGGGGCAGCGGATTCTGGCGAGCCTTCTGGCCGCCGGTGGACGCGGCCGCTGCCACGCTGTCGGGCGAGATTTCCCGGGCCTTGCCCAGGGCTTCGTCGCGCTTGTCGGCGATCGCCGCCTTGGTGTCCTCGATGCGCTCCTTGGCCTGGGCCTTGATGTCGGTCTTGGCCGACAGCGCGGCCACTGTTTCGCCGAGCTCACGCCCCATCTCATAGATGACGTTGGACGCGCGCATGAAGGCGCCCACGCGGCCTGGCCGGCGCGCTGTGGTCGGCGGCGAGCAGGGCCATGAGCACGATCGTGACTCCGGGGCCTCGCCCAACGTCAAGCAGCCGGGCTTTCTCTAGCTGAGCCCGGATGGCCTGTTCGCTGTCGTGGTGTGGATCCTGGCCTCGGGCGCGTTCGCGCTGTACATGGCCAACTTCAGCTCCTACAACAAGACCTACGGCACTCTGGCCGGCGTGATCATCTTCCTCGTGTGGCTGTGGATCTCCAACGTGGCGATCCTGCTCGGGGCCGAGCTCAACGCCGAACTGGCCCGAGGCCGCGCCATCGAGGTTGGCCACCCGCCCGAGGCCGAGCCCTACGTGGAGCCGCGCGACCCCGCCTGAGGGGCGGTTTCGACGCCGGGGCGGACCCGGGGCTCGCGACCGGCGGGCGGATCGCTGGGGCGGCGGATCGCTGGGGCGGCGGATGCGGGCTCGCCCGGGGCCTGCGGCCGAGAGTGGCCGTTGTCGGCCGTGGCGTGGGAAACGGGCCGGGCGCTTGGCGAAATCAGCACCGCACAGCGGCATACGTGCGTCCGCGGCGCGGGGAGTGGGAAGTGGGAAGTGTTTGCGTCCCTGCAACCGGCATTTCAACCCTAATCGCCCGATGCGTCTGAGTTTTGGGGCGAGCAGCCGCCCCCGCGCGCATCTGAACCCAAACGTCGGCGAGGCGGAGACGTTTTGGGGTCAGGAGCCGGTTGCGTCCCGGGGCCGGCCGGCCGGGCGAGGCGGCGGCTACTTCAGCGCCCGTTCCACGGCGTCGAGGACGGTCTTGCGATTGGCGTGGCGGCGCTCGTACTCGCCGACCTCGCGTAGCTGGGCCCGGCTCAGACCGTCCAGACGGGCCTGGACGTGGCGCGCGGTCAGCTCGTCGTAGCCCGGGATCGGAAACCCGCCCGGGCTCACGGTGCGCCGGGCGGCCTCGGCGGTGCGGGCGAGGCGGCTGACGCCGTCGCTCAGGCGTGAGCGCTTCCCGGTCGCGCTCTCCATCCGCTCGCGGCCGCTGTCGAGCGCCCGCTCCATGTCGGTCAGCAGTTCCTCGGTCTGCTGACGGCCGCGGCGCAGCAGCTCCCCGGCCAGATCGTTGGCGTCGGTGCGGGTCACCCGCCCACGCTGGACCGCCTCCTCGAGCGTCTCCTGAATGCGCTCGCGGGTCAGCATCACGACCCCGAGTGGGTCCAGGGTGTGGGCGAGCAGCTGTTCCATCAGTGACGGCTGAGAGTCCGGGCGCGATTTGCCTGTGGGCATGTTTGACCTTCCTTGTGCGGCTGCGCGTCGGCGCGATGCCGGTGAGAGCGTCCTACCTGTTAGGCCGCCAGCAGAAACTCGAGCAGGGCCTTCTGCACATGGCGGCGGTTCTCGGCCTGGTCCCAGATGCGCTGGCGCGGGCCGTAGAGGACCTCGGCGGTGATCTCCTCGCCCGGGTGGGCAGGCAGGCAGTGCAGGGCGATCGCGTCGGGGGCGGCCGCGTCGAGAAGCGCGTCGTCGATGCGGTAGGGGGCGAGCGCCGCGCGGCGCTCCTGCGCGCCTGCCTCACCGCCTGCCTCACCGCCTGCCTTCGCGCCGGCCTCGTCCCCCATGCTGACCCACACGTCGGTATAGAGCGCGTGTGCGCCCGATGCCGCCTCGCGCGGGTCGTGGTAGAGCGTCAGCGACCCCTCGGCGCCGGGCGGCAACGACAGGTCGTCCTCGAGCGAGTAGCCGGGCGGCGAGGCGATCGCGACGTCCATGCCGGCAAGCGTGCCGAGGATCCCAAGCGAGCGAGCCACGTTCGTGCCATCGCCGACATACGCCAGGCGCAGTCCGGTGAGCGTGCCGAACGCCTCGCGCACGGTCATCAGGTCGGCAAGCGCCTGGCAGGGGTGGTGCAGGGCGGTGAGCATGTTGAACACGGGTATCTGCGCGTGCTCGGCGAGCTCTGCAAGCAGCGAGTCGGGCCCGGTGCGCATCCCCACGGCCGCCACCTGGCGTGAGAGCACGAGCGCGGTGTCGCGCGCGGACTCGCCGCGCGAGAGCTGCATCTCCCCCGGGCGCAACACAACCGGGTGGCCGCCGAGCTCATACACCCCCATCTCGAACGAGAGCCGGGTGCGCGTGGAGGGCTTCTCGAAGATCAGCGCCACCCCGCGTCCCGCGAGCGCGCGCGAGGAGAGCGGGGCGCCCTTCAGCTCGATCGCACGGTCGAGCAGCGCGTCGATCTCCGCCGCGCTAAGCTCGGCACCTGTGAGGATGTGGCGCGGCACAATCCGTCAGTCTAGTGTCGCGCTCGCGTGCGGCGCGGCCCTGTTCGCCGCGGGTTGCGGGTCGAGCAAATCGAGCGCCACGACGAGCACCAAGAGCACGACGAGCGAAGCCACCAAGAGCGGGCTGACCACCAACGGGAAGATCAACTACGCGAGCCCGCCCGCCAACGCTCAGGTCCAGAGCGGGCTGGTGAAGATCTCCTATCACGAAATCTCGATCGAACCGGACACGCTGAAGGTGAAGGTGGGGAGCACGATCGAATGGACCAACCACGACCCGGTCGAACACAACGTCACCTCCGCGTCAGGCCCGAGCAAATTCGCCTCGAAAAACTTCGGGGAAGGCGGCACGTTCAAGGTCACGGTGACCAAACCCGGGATCATCCACTACCGCTGCACCCTGCACCCCGCCACGATGAACGGGACGATCGAAGTAGTGCAGTGAGTTGTGCCGTGTGCCGTATACGCGCGCATACACGAGTTGACTAACCAACGGACCAACTCGTGTATGCGGCGCGCGCGGACATTCGCCCCACGGATCACCGCTGGACGGAACCGATCAAAGTTCCGCCAGACCCTCCTCGGGCGTCGAGGCGGTGGCGTAGGTGCGCCGCGGGATGCGTCCCGCGGCGCGGGCCAGCCGCCCGGCCTGCACAGCCGCGCGCATCGCGGCGGCCATCGCCACCGGGTCCTGAGCGCGCGAGACAGCGCTCGCGACCATCACCGCGTCGCAGCCGAGCTCCATGGCCTGCGCCGCGTCAGAGGCAGTGCCGACGCCCGCGTCGAGCACCACTGGGACCTGCACCGCTTCGCGGATGAGCGCGATGTTGTAGGGGTTGCGGATGCCCATGCCGCTGCCGATCGGGGCGCCGAGTGGCATCACCGCGGCGCACCCCACGTCGACGAGACGCCGCGCCAGCACCGGATCGTCGGTGGTGTAGGGGAGCACCACGAAACCGTCGTCCACGAGCTGCTCGGCAGCCTTCAAGAGCTCGGGAGCGTCTGGGAGCAGCGTGTCCTCGTCGCCGATCACCTCGAGCTTCACCCAGTCGGTGGAGAACGCCTCGCGGGCGAGCTTGGCGGTGAGCACCGCGTCGCGCGCCGTGTAGCAGCCGGCGGTGTTCGGCAACAGCTCGACCCCCTCCTGCTCCAAGACGTCGATCAGCGAACCGCGCGGGTGGGTGGGACTTAGATCGACACGGCGCAGCGCGACAGTCACAAGCTCGGTGCCTGAGGCGCGAATCGCTTCGGCGAGCAGCGCGAGTGAGGGGAAGCCGCCCGTGCCGAGCAGCAGCCGCGAGTGAAGCGTGCGGCCGGCGATCGTGAGCGGGTCGGTCTGGGATGCGGACTCGTCCACGAGCATCGGCTCGCCCGGCTGACCGTGGGATTCCGCGGACAGTTGCGTCGGCGAATTGCTCATACGCCCAATCATCCTCCCTGCATCGCGGTGAGCACCTCCACGCGCGCGCCCTCGGGGATCTCAAACGTCGCCCAGCCGGCCTTTGGCACAACCTCGCCGGCCACCGCCACCGCCACGCCACGTGCGTCGGTGGGCAGACCGAGAAGCTGCAGCACGGCTGCCACCGTCTGCCCGGCGCCGTCGTCGTGGCGATTGCCGTTGAGGTAGATCATGGAAGGGGAACGGGGTCGTTCTCGATGTCGGAAGCGCGCGATGCGAAGCGGCCGGGATCGCAGATGGCAAGCAGCTCGTCGAGATCGTGCCCGCCGGCGGCGGACCGGCGCCCCGCAAGAGACGCCATCACCAGCTCGGCTGTCAGCGAGGCGAGCAGGATGCCGTTGCGGTGGTGGCCGGTCGCCCACGTCAACCCCTCAAGCGCGCCCGGTCCGATCACAGGGGCGTTGTCGGGCGTGCTTGGGCGATAGCCCACTCCGAGCTCCTCTATGTGCAGCTCGCTCACGCCCGGCACGAGCTCGTGGGCGTTGCGCAGCAGCTCGTACACGCCGCCTACCGTCGCGTAGGGCTCGAAGCCGCGCTCCTCCATCGTCGCCCCAAGCACGTAGCGCCCGTCGCCGCGCGGGACGAGATAGCCGCCCTTGAAGCGCACCACCCCCTCCAACAGGCCGGGGCCGGCGGGGTCGCGCAAACGCATGATCTGACCCTTCACGGGACGCACCGGCACCCCGGCGCCGCCGGGCAACCCCGCCAACCCACCGCTCCACGCACCGGCCGCCACAACCACATCGCGCGCGTACACCACCTCGAAAGCCAGCCCATCCCCCAAAAATCCCCCATTCGCGTCGCCGCCACCGCCCACATCCGCCACCGGCGTCCCATCCCTCGGGTCGTTCGAAACCCGGACCCCTACGACACGCGTCTCGCTCGCGTCGAGCTCCACGCCGAGCACGTCGGCGTGCTCGCGCAGCTCAACTCCGTTCTGTTCGCATGCGCGCCGCAGGGCCGCGATAACGCTGCGTGGATCGACGCTGTGGTCGTCGGGCGCGTGCAGCGCCAGGCGCACCGTCGGGGCGAGCGCCGGCTCGTGCTCGCGCGCCTCGCTCGCGCGCAGCCGCACGGCGCGCAATCCGAGCGACTCGCGGAAGGCGAGCTGGCGCTCCAGCTCGCGCGCCTCGTCGTCGTCGCGGGCCACCACGAGCGTGCCGGTGGGACGCAGCCCCACGTCGATCCCGCTCGCCCGCTCCAGCTCGGCGGCGAAGGCGGGCCACATCCGCGCCGAGCGCATGCCCAGCTCGAGCACCCGTCGTCCCGCCTCGCCGAACTCCACCTCCGCCACAGGGGCGAGCATCCCCGCCGCCGCGTGTGTGGCGCCCGCGCCGAGCGCGTCGCGCTCCAGCACCGCCACCGACATGCCCCCAGCCCGCGCGCGCCACGCCACCGACAGGCCGACGATCCCGCCGCCGACGATCGCCAAGTCGACCGTGGAGCTGTTTGTGGCGCCCATAGCATGAATGCTAGAGGGCGCTTGGCCCCGCCACTCGCCCGCCGGTCACGCCATCTTCTGGATGGCAACGAAGAGCGCCGGGCGGGCGCGCCCGTGCGCAGGTGTCAGACTGCGGGCGATGGCCCACCTGCGACCCGTGCCCGATCCCAACGGCGAGCAGCGCCGCGCGCGCCTCGCCGCCGCGCGTCTCTACCTCGTGTGCAACTGCATGCCCGGCGACCGCGACCTCAATGACTTTCTGGCCGCGGCGATCTCCGGTGGGGTCGACGTGGTGCAGCTGCGCGAGAAGAACCTCGAGGACGAGTTCCTCGCCGAAGCCGCGAGTGTCGCAGCCGACGTGTGCGACGCACATGGCGCGCTGTTCATCCTCAACGATCGACCCGACATCGCCGCGGCGGTGCGCGCCGACGGCGTCCACGTCGGCCAGGACGACCTGCCTGTGGCCCACGCACGCAAGATCGTCGGCCCCGACATGCTCGTCGGGCTCTCCACCCACACGCCCAGCGAGATCGACGCCGCCGTGCCCACCGCATCCGACGGGACACCCCACGTCGACTACATCGGCGTCGGCCCCGTCCACGCCACCCCCACCAAGCTCGGGCGCCCACCGGTCGGCCCCGAGCTCGTCAGCTACGCCGCGGCCCACGCCCACGTACCGTTCTTCGCGATCGGCGGGATCGACAGCGAGAACATCGTCTGCGTGCTCGACGCGGGCGCCGGACGCGTGTGCGTGCTGCGCGCCATCTGCGACGCTCGCGACCCCGAGCGCGCCGCGCTCACGCTGCGCGCCGCGCTCGAGCTGCGACCGCTGTTGAATGGCGATGGCCGGCGCTAGCGACGCTCCCGCAACCATGACCGAGTACGACGAGTCGCCCACGCGTGAGCAACGCCTGCTCGCGCGTCAGGAACGCGAGATCGAGGCGCGCGCCTCGCTGCAACCGCTCGGCCCGCACGAGCGGCCCACGGCGTTGCGCGTCGCGATCGTGGTGGCGATCGCATTGGCGCTCGGAGTGTGCGTGAGCGTGGCCACCGTGCACAACCTCTCGCGCCATGGGGGATCGCTGCCCGGCGGACTCTTCCTCGCCGGAGTGCTGCTGCTGCTGGCATGGGGCATGTACGAGCGGCGCTACTGGGCGGTGCTCGGCTTCCAGGCGCTGCTCGCCTTTCAGATCATCGTCACCTCGCTGGCGCTGATCGTCGCCGAGACGTTGCTCGCCGCCGGTCTGTGCGCGCTCAGCATCGGGCTTGCGGGCTGGCTGTTCTGGAAGCTCGTGCGCGTCATGGGCCGCATCCAGGCAGGTGATCGGGAATCTGGAGCAGGCGAGGCGTAGGCAGACGAAGCGCTGCGATAGTCTCACACCCGCATGACTGAGTCCTCGTATGACGTGATCGTGATCGGCTCCGGTCCCGGCGGCTACGTCGCCGCGATCCGCGCCGCGCAGCTCGGCCTGCAGACCGTCTGCGTCG
>PLYX01000289.1 GCA_003151895.1 Solirubrobacterales bacterium | reverse complement strand
CCGCGCTCCGCGACGACATCGACCATCGCCGCGAGAATCCGCGCGCGCTGGATCTCAGCGAGGTGCTCGCGCCCGGCGGAGCGATCAGCGGGACCTTGTCGTCTGGGAGTCATCTGTCTGAACGCCTCGATCGGCTCAGGGCTCCCCCCCAAGGCGCCGGGAGGGGACTCGGCGCCCGGGGAAGAGCCCGGCTCTATTTCTTCTTCTTCTTTGCCTTCGGGCAGCCTGTCACGCCGATCGGCGTGGACTGGTGGATCACGGCGCCGTTCTGCGCGGTGAACGCTGTGGGCATCTTCAGCTTGCTCTTGCACAGGTTGCCGTTCGCCGCGAGCGCGGAGAACTTGCCCTGCGGGAGGGTCAATTCGAATGTGCCGACCGGCACATCGGGCACCGTCCTGAACGTCGAGCTCGTGATCCCCGCTTTGCTGATGAACGTTTCCGCTTGCAACTGGACGGTCACGCCATAGCCCGACAGGACGATCACCAGTTCGGGGAACTTCGCCCCACCGTGCGAGACGAAGTACACGGGACCGCTCAACCCGACCGGCAACAGCGGTGTCGTCGCTTTCGCGGTCCCGATCCGCGACGCTGAGGGACACGACGCCGGGTTCGCGTTGAACGTGCTGTCAGGACACGCCTTCTGCAGCGTCGTCAACCGCGAAGGGAGCTGCTTGGGCAGGTTCACCTTGACCTTGCTGATATTCGCCTGGGTCCCGAACAGCGCTTTGGGGTAGGTGAGCTTCACGTGCAGGCTCGCGCCGTTGGCCCTTGATGTTTTGCCCGACGTCGAGACTTTGAAGTCGGGGGCGAACTTCAGGGACGCGCAGCTTGAGGCCTGGAACGGCGAGGCGACCGTGGCCGTCTGGCCGAGGCTGCTGGTGAGGGTGCTGCCGATTGACATCGGTTCGCAGCTCGTCGGGTTCAGGGTGAAGTTCGGCCGGTCGATCGAGACGCGGATGTCGCGGACGTGGGTGACGATGCCGTCGATGATCGTCGGGATCGGTTCGGAGGCTGTCGGGTCGACTGAGACCTGGGCGGTGTGCGGGTCGATCTTCAGGCCGAAGCGGATCACGATCGATCCGAGGTCGAACGGGCCGACCACAGCCGAGGTGACGGACACGAGCGAGAACGGGTCGCCGTTGTACGGGCCGCCGAGATACACCGTGCCCGGGGTGTAGGCGAGGACCGCGCCGACACCCGTGCCGACCTGGGAGGACCCGAGCCGGCTGGAGGCCGGGCATGCGGGTTCTGTTTGCTCCTGGTGGCCGGTGTGGGTGCGCGCCAGGGCGATCGCAACCTCGGGGCAGAACGGGATGCCCGCCAGCACCCCGGAGAGGCCCGGCGGCAGAACGGTCGAGAACGAGGAGATCTCGCTCTCGCCGTCGGTCCTTGTCAGGTGCAGGAAGAACGGGCTGAAGGCGCCCGCCGTGTTGCTCTGCGTGCCGGCGGCGATCTGCGGGGTGAACGGCGAGGTGCCCGCGGGGCAGGCGCCGCCGCCGGAGCCGCTTGTGATCGAGAACGGCCAGGTGTCCGTCAGGATCGATGCGGGTTCAGACCACGGGACCAGCAGCGCGTCGGTCGTGTAGGTGCCGCAGGTCGCGGGGGTGATCAGCGGGGCCTGCTGGCCTTCGCGGAAATGGAAGTTGAAGTGGCTGAACGGGAGCTGCGGGTTGTTTTCGAACGTTGTCCTCAGCTGGCCGGGTGCCAGACCGACGACACCTGCCTGGCCGCCCGCTTCGACACGGCCCGCGAGCTTGATGATGACCCCCGTTTCGGGGTTCTTCGCGACGATGTAGAGGGCGACGAGCGAGTTGAAGGGGTTTTCGTGGGGCTGGGCGATGAACAGCGAGCCGTGGATGACCGGCTTGATCAGCGGCGATTCGATTTCGACCGTGCCGAGCTTGGAGTTGCTCGGGCAGCCCGCCCCGGGAGCGGATTCGAGGCTCTCGGCCGCGTAGTCCGCGGTCGTGCATCCGCCCAGGCCGACACCGGAGGACGGGTTGATCGTGAGCCCTTCGGGCAGCACGACGGAGGTGTCCTTCAGCTGTGACTGGGCGGTGCCGGTTGCGTTCGTGAGACCTTCATCGTCGAAGTCGAGGTTGACGTTCAGCCCGGTCGGGGAGGAGGCGCTTTCGCTGGTTGGCTTCGCTTCGAGCTTCGGCGCGAACACGAGCTGGTTGCAGCCGGTGAGCGAGAGCGGGTTGCCGGAGTCATCGGCGAGGTTGTAGGTGAGCGGTCCGAAGGAGAGCCCTTCAGGCGCCGCTTTGGTCGGCCAGGAGGTCGCCGTGAGACTTGGGTTGAACGGCTGGCGGCAGTTGGCCGGCAGTGTCAGGAAGGCCGCCGGGTGGGCGTCGTGTGAGAGTTCGCATTCCTGGCCCGATTCGACCTGGTATCTGCCGCCGACGATGCAGCCCCAGCCGCGCGAGGCGTTGTGGCTTGGGTCATTGGGCGCGCCCCAGAAGACGGTCGTGGCCGAGATGAAGTTGAGCAGCTGCGTGGTGTTCCTGACCGAGACCGTGACGCCGTAGTCTTCGCCGGCGCCGCTGCGCAGCGAGGTGTCGAGGATCACGGGGTTTCTGAGCACCTCAAAGCCAAAGCGCGCGGGCTCGCCCGTGGCCGGAGCGAGGTTGAAGACCGGCACGGTGAAGGGGGTTTCGCCGCCGGCGTTGATCGAGACGGTGACGACGGCCACGCCGATCGTCGTGTTGCCCGGGCAGGAGTTCACCGCGCCGCCTTGTTTGACTTTGGCGAACTCGGTGTCATTGCACTGGGGCAGGGCGGTGGCGTTGCCGACCTGGCCGGGGGGCAGCTTGAAGTCGAGGTTTCGCACCAGCGCCGGGGGGTTCAGCGTTTCGGTCGAGTCGCGGTTGAAGCTCAGCACGTTGGTCAGCTGGTAGGGGTGGGTGCCGGCGTGGGCGTCGGCTTCGCCGCCTTCTTCTTCGGGCTGCAGCAGGAATTCGCCGACGCCGAAGCCGGCCGGGGAGCTCGAGATCGGGACTTCGCGGTTGAGCGTGCGCGAGGGGGCGCCGCCGCCTGAGATGAGTGTTTCGTTGATCGCTTTGGGTTTGACGCCAACGTCTTTGACCTTCAGGCGCATTTCGAGGAAGTTGTAGGGGAGGACGGGCCCGGCGAGCAGTGCGGGGACTTCGAGCCCGAAGAGGGCCGGTTCGGCTGAGCAGGTGACGCTTTCAGGGGTGGTTTTGCAGTATTCGAAGAAGCCCTGTTCCCCGCCGGGGCCGAGGTCGGGCGGGTTGGGCAACCCGAAGGCCGGAGGAGACGGGGCGAAGAATTCGACGCCCTGCAGGATCATCCCGGCGGGCAGCTTGTCGGAGAAGACGTAAGGGATCGTCGTGACGTCGTCTTTGGTGCCCAAGATGCCGTCTTCGCCGGGTCCCGAGGCGGTCGGAGCGTTGCCGAGGTTGATCGCCTGGACGACGATCGTGCCTTCGCCCCCGGGGGCGATGTGGGTGGGGACGGTGCGCGAGGTCAGGCGAAACCAGGGGGACGCGGCGGACGCCTCACCCGCGGTGGCGAGAGCCATCACGAGCACGGCCAGGAAAGACACTGTCATTACGATTCGCCGCATCATTTAACCCTCCGGTTGGGGTGAGCTGCCGAGCGCCTGGCCGTCGAGGGGCCGTAGCGTTTGCGGGCCTGGCGTTCGCAGGCCATGCGCTTAAGCTTGTGGTGCTTCTTCCTGCAGGTGTTCAAGGCTCTGGTGAGCTTCTGTGCCCGCGTCAGCGGCCTTGCCTTGGCTTTCACCACAGGCACCGGGGTGGCATTGCCGGGCCCTTTGTAGGTGAGCGAGGACGGCGTGGATTCACCCGGTGGCGGGGTCGGGTTCTGACAGGTGTCCCCTTCGCAGACGGGCGCCGGTGGCGAGGGCGGCGGCGGGCAGGGCGATGAGGAGGAGCAGACGTGGGCGTCGTAGACGTCGAAGGCACTGTCGACGTCGCTGCCGAGCAGCCTCGAGTTGGTCAGGAAGAACACCTCATCGCCCGATTCTGAGGCGTCAAGGAAAGCCGATTCTTCCTTGGAGGTGCCGGAGGAGATCAGCGCCACGCAGCCGCCGGAGGTGGCCGAGTAGCTCTTCGCAGAGCTCGTGCAGTCGCCGACTCCGGGAGGCTCGAACTCGTAGACGTCGTTGACGTTGTTGGTGTCCTGGGGCACCAGGGCGTCTGCGGAGTTGAAGAACTCGCGGCCGCTGTTAGAGAGGTAGCGCGATTGGTAGAGGGAGGTTTCGTGCGAGGGCCCAAGCGTCCAGCCGGGGATCGAGCCGGCCAGCCAGCGCGGGTCGCCGTTCTTGTTTCCCCACGAGCTGGCGTGGTCGACCAGCAGCCCCGGGAAGCCCGGCTTGTCGAACACCCCGTCCGGCCGCGCGCCCGTCGGGTTGCACGAGACGCAGCTCAGCTTGCCGCTCGAGCTGTCGAACTGGAAGACCTCCTCGTCGGGTTCCCCGCTACGCGCGTCGCGGTTGTCATAGCCGGTCAGGCTGCGACGCGACATGAACGTGAAGTAGTGGCCGTCAGGCGAGCTGCGCGCGGTCAGGTTGCCGAGCACCGCCAGGGCCGTGCGGCCCGCCCAGTCGGGGTCATCATGGCTCGAGAGCACCGCCACCAGGGCGATCTGGTGCGCGGCCGTGTCGTATGAGTAGAGGTTGCAAGTCGATTCCCCTTCGCTGTTGCACACCCCCGGCACGGCGACTTCCCCGCGGGCGTTGGGCGTGCTCGTCAGCACTCCGTTGGCTGCGAAGTAGACGTGGGTGCCCGAGGCGTCGATCGCCGAGACTTCGCCCTGGACGTTGGCCGCCTCGCCGGCGTTGTGGTCGACGCTCAGGTCCGAGAGCGCGCAGGCGAGGTGACCTTCGCTCTCATGCATTTCGCACATGTAGAGGTCGGGTTCGCTCAACCTCGCCGTCGAATCTGGGGTCAGCCGTGAGGCGTCGGTGAAGAACACCTTGCTCGCGTCGCTGTTTGCCGCCTGGAATACGGCCGCCCCCGTTCCCCCGGCCGCTCCGGGCTGGGGTTCGTCGAGCTGCACGGTCTTGCCGAGGGTGACGTCACGTAGGTACAGGTCATCGACACCGCTTCCGGTGGTTTCGAACACCACCCGGCTGCCGGTAGTTGAGATTGCGCCGCGCACATTGAACCCACGGCCGCCGACGCCGGAACTGAGGCCCGCTTCGGATGCCGGCTGTTCGTTCGGCAGCACGCTGACGAGCGTCAGCTTGCCGCCTGCGAGCTCATACAGGTTCGCTTCTTTGGTCGCTTCAAAGCCTGGTTGGAAGCCCGGCGCAAGGATCTGCGGTGCCGTCAGGATCATGTGGCTCAGGTCGGGCGTGGCGGTGAGGAATTCGACGCCTTTGCGGAATCCGCTGGGCAGTTCTTCACCCCCGAATTTCGCCCCCGGGGGTGTGTTTTCGGGGGTCACGAGCGCCACGAATTCGCCGTCTGCTTCGCGGCGGTAGGGGGTCCGTTCGGTCGCCTGTGAGGACAGCGGGGTGGCGCCGGCCGGTGCGACGGCGCTCGCGGAGAGGTCTTCGGAGAAGAACTGGTACTCGGAGGGGAAGCCCACGAATATGGGCGTGATTTCTTCGTGCGGTGTCGTGATGTCCTGTGTGGACCAGCCGGCCGGGCCGCGGGTGGCGAGCAGCTGGGTGTCTGAGGGGCTCCTGACCCCTTTGGGGTCGGTGTCGGTCGGCCCGAGCGCGACATAGGCGAAGGCGCCGCCGTTCGGCGCGGTCTGAATCAGCCCGCCTTCTTCGGTGATCGGTTCAAGCGGGGCGCCGTGCTTGTTCGGTGGGGAGACCAGTTCCCATGTCCTTCCGTCTGGGAGGATCGAGGCCGGGCCCTGGGTCGTGAAGCTGCGGTCGGGGCCTTCCACCACCTCGCCGGGTTTGTTCAGGGCGTTGTGGGCGATCACGCGGTAGTGGTAGGTGGTCGAGGGCAAGAGTTCCTGGATCAGGTTTTCGACCGTCGTGTCGGCTTTGGAAGAGCCAGCGCTGCCGTCAGGGATCGGGATGCTGGTGCCGTAGGCGGTGGTTGGGCCGTATTCGAAGCGGTATTCGCTGGCCAGCCCATGCGGGTTCAGTTCGGCTTCAAGGCGCGCGCTCGTAGCGTTGACCTGGGAGGCGGAGGTGCTGTCGATCGAGACCGGCGGCAGAGACGCGAACGTCTTATCTTCACCGAACGTGGTGCCAGCGGAGTTTGTTGCTACGACTCGGTAGTGGTAGGTCGTGTCCGGTGAGAGCCCTTCGATCGAGACGCTCTGCCCAACATCGACGGTACCGGAGCCCGCGTCGCCGTCTGGGATGGGAGCTGTGGTCCCGTAGGCGGTGCTGGTGCCGTACTGGAAGTGGTAGGTGGTGTCGATCCCGTTGGGCTTGATCTGCGCCTGGATGTCTGCGCTCGTCGGCGTGATATTCGCGGAGGACTCTTCGTCGATCGCTGGCGGCCCAGGCGTCGTGAACGTCGCGTCTTCACCGCTGTTGGCGCCGTTTGCGTTGGACGCGGTCAGCCGGTAGTGATAGGTCGTGTTCGGCTGCAGGCCGGTCGCTTCGGCGCTGACCGGCACTTCACTCGACCCCGAGCCGGGTTCCGACGCGCACGCGACGCTCTGCCAAGAGCCGGTCGCGGTGCGGTATTCGAACTTGCATGCGGTGACCTGGACGCCGTCGGGGTTGACCGTGCCTTCGAAGGTGACGCTTGTTGGGTGCGTGTTGGACACCGAGCCCGTCGTGACATCGGGGATGAGGACTGGACCGGGGCTGAAGATGTCCACCACAGACGGGCTGTTGTCGGAGACGTAGATCTTGTGGGTACCCTGATCGACAGCAGTCCCCTGCGGGCCCTTGAAGAAGTGGCTGAACTGCGTGATGTATCCCCCCGACGCTTCAAAGACATCGGTGGCCCCGTGGACCGTGGAGGTGACGTAAACCTCACCGCTCGCGTTGTCCGCAGCGACACTGACGTAGCCCCCACCGAAGGCTTGCCCCGGTATGCCGGTCCACGCCGTCTGGTATTCCCCGGCAGCGTTGAATACGTACACAACGTCTTCGCCTGCGGGGTTGGGCGACCCGGAGTCCGAGATATACACATCGCCGTTGAAATCATCGACCGCTATACCACGCGTAAACCTGGCGTTGAACCCACCTTCGATCGAAGAGAGCGAGATCGAGGAAGAAGACAGATAAGCCCCACCAGCTCCGAACACATCGACAGCACCGTTGTGCGCATCGACCACATACACGTTGCCCGTCGCCTGATCCACCGCGATCCCACCCGGCGTGCTGAACCCATGCGCAGGCGTATCGCTCCCCCCGACACCGTTGCACTCACTTGCCGACGGCGTAGCGCTGCCCGTGATCTGACACACATAACCACCCGCCGAGCTGAACACATCGACCACGTTGTGGGTCGAGTCGAGGACGTACACATCGCCCGTGCCGTTGTTCGCGGCGACCTCTACCTTCCCCCCGCCGAACGACCCCGCGGGCGTCAGCGAGTCGTTGAGACCCGCAAGCTGCGATCCCGTGGCCGTTTCAAAGACATCCACCGCGCCCGACGCGGAATCCGCGACATACGTATCGCCATTCGCGTCGTCGATCGCTACGCTGCCTGCTTCAAGGCTCCCAAACGAGGCGCCCGACGGTGCGAGTTCACCATCGAATGGGAATGTAAACGAGGCAAACGCCGAGCCCGCCCCGAGAGCGAGCACACCACACGCCACGACCACGAGCGCGACAGCCAGCCGACGCATCCTCGCCCGCGCTACACAAGCCCCTCGAAAAGACTTCCTCACGTTCAACCTCTCCTTGCTGGATCCATCGATTGCGCCCACAAGGGCCAGCGGGTGGGAGCGGTGGGGTCGCATCATTTAGCCCTTTCGGCTGATGTGGCGTGGGGCGCGCCTGGCTTTCGACGCGCCGTATAGGTTGTGAGCGCTCTTTTCGCAGCGGGCCCGCTTACGCTTGTCGTGCTTGGACCTGCAGGCCCTGAGTGCCTTGGTGAGCTTCTGTGCCCGCGTCAGCGGCCTGGGCGGCGTCTGAACCGTCCCTTCGTCGGTCGGGAACGCGATGTTCGGGGTCCCGATCAGCGGGGGGGTCGCGGGCTGGATGAGTAGGCTGGAGAAGCCCTGGGTGGTGAATGAGTGCCCGACCCCGTAGCTCGTGCCGTCGGTGCTGGTCGCCAGCAGCCTGTAGTAATAGGTCGTACCCGGCTGCAGGCCCTGGAGGCTCGTCTGCACGATCGCTTCGCTGGGGCCCGCGCCGATCGCGCCCGCGCCCGACGGCGCCCCATAGTTGCCGGGGTCGGTGGAGACCTCGAACGCATAGCTGACATTCAGGCCCCGTGTGTCGACCGTGCCCGCGAGCGTAGCGGTGCTCAGGGTGATCGCGCTCGCGGCGCCGGTCGTGACGATCGGCGGCGTCCCCGCGCCGGTCGTGAACGTCGCGTCGCCGCCGGTAGCCGTGCCCGCGTTGTTGGTTGCCACGAGCGCGTAGTGGTAGGTCGTTTCCGGCAGCAGCCCGACGGCGAGCAGCGGTGGGGCCGCGACGGTGCTGTTGCCCGCCGCCACTTCACCGTCGATCGTTGCTCCACCTTCGGCGTACGGGTTCGCGGCGCCTTCCGCCACGGCCCGTTCGTAGGTGGCCTGGTCGACGTAGATGAAGTGATAGCGGGTGGCGCCGCGTTCGGGGTCGATCGTGCCCGAGAGCGCCGCCGTGATCGGTGTGACGCTGCTCGCTTCACCTGTGCTCGCCAGCGGACTCCCGACCGTCTTGAATGGCTGGATGGCGCCTTCGCCCTTTTCCCCGCTCCCGTTGAGGGCGAAGACCCGGTAGTAGTAGGTCGTGTCGGCTTCCAGACCTTCGATCGAAGCGCTCGCGGGCTGGTCGCCGAGCGATGCCGGGAGTTCCCCGCACGAGGCGAATTCCTTCGTTGCAAGTGTGCTGTCGGTCCCGTATTCGAGCACGCAGAACGTTTCCTGGTTGTAGGGGTTGATCTGCGCGTCGATCGTCGCACTCGATGCGGTCAGGTTGGAGACGCTCTCTTCATCGACCCCGGGGGGCACCTTGGACGTGGTGAACGGCACCGGCGCGCCGACGTTCTGACCGAAGTTGCTTTCCGCGACCACGCACGCCGTGTATTGGGTGTCCGGTTCGAGTCCTGTGATTTCCTTGGAGACCTTCAGCGCCTGGACTTCGGCTTCCGGTTCGAACGGTGTCGTGGGGCCGCCTGTGCAGCCGGCGCCGCGGTTGTACTCGAAGTACCAGGCCACCTTGCTCTTCGCGGCCGGCGGGGGGTTCAGCTCTCCGTGCAGCACGGCACTGCTCGCTGTTTCGCCGCTCACAGCTTCGGTCACGGGCGCTTCGACCGCCGGGCCTTCTTCGTCGGGGCCGAAGACATCCACGGCGTGCGCTTCCCCGTAGGAGCTACCCACGGAGACGTATACGTCGCCGTGGGTAGCTCCGGCGAGCTGCTGGACCGCAACGTCGCGTGGCTGGGCGAAAGGTACGAGCCCGCCGGCCGACTTCGTGCCCCGGATGCTTCCCAGATATTTTCCCTGCATGGAGAACTCGTCGACCTGTTTGTTGGCGCGATCAACCACGTAGACCTCGTGCGCGGATTCATCTAGTCCAATCGCGGTCGGTTCTCCAAGCGAGCCGATGAGCGGGACTTCGGAGCCCTTGGGCTCGAGCGAGGGCTGTGCTTCGCCTTTGGCGTTGAACACATCGACTACCTTGGCGCTGGCGTTAGGTACGTATACGTCCCCTGTCGCACCGTCTACCGCCATCTCGACGTTTTGGCCAAATTCGAAGCCTTCCGCCAGCACCAACTGCCCCTCGAACATGCCTTCTTCTTTTTCGCCAGCCGGCTTGTAGACGTCAACCACGCCGAATTGGCTGGCCTGAACATATATGTCGCCTTTGCGTGTATCCGCGGGGTTCGTCGAGTTGTCGACCGCGACCGATACGTAACCATGTCCGAACGATCCGTTCGTGCTGTTCGCGCCGTTCCACGCGACCTGTTCTTCGCCGAGCGCGTTGAGGACGCGTATGCAGTCGCAGAGGGAATCGGCTACATAGATCGTGCCGGTCGAGCTGATCGCGAGATCGCGCGAGTACGGCTCGCCCAGAGCAGCCTTACTACCGAACTGCTCGAGCGGTTCATTCGAAGGGTCGAACACGTCGACCACAGCGGCGCTACCCAGTTCAGCGGACAAGGGGTCGGTGACGTACAGGTCGCCTTCGCCGTTGAACGCCAAGCCCCAGGGTTCGACGAACGGGCTGCTCGGAGATCTCCCGGCGATCTGGGTTTCGTATTTGTGCCCGACCGCGCCGAGCGCCAGGGTGGATGAGAGCCCGAGCCCGCCGGCCAAGAGGCCGAGCGTTATCAGGCCGGCCGCGGTCAGTCTGCGTGTCGTGCTCATCGGTGAACCCTCCGGTTGCTGTGGAGATGCTTGGCGGCTCGCGCTCCGCGGGTCACCTTGCTGGCCTTGCGCGCCGTCTTCGCCCGCTTTGCTTTCGGGCAGCCGCTGACGGCGATCTTGGTCGACTGGTGGATTTCCGCGCCGTTCTGGGCGATGAACGCTGTCGGCATCGTCAGCTTTGACGTGCAGAGGTTCCCGTTCGCCGCCAGCGCGGAGCTCTTGCCCTCCGGGAGATACAGCTCGAAGCTGTTGACAGGGACGTCGGGGATCGTCTTGAACGTGCTCGACGTGATCCCCGCTTTGCTGATGAACGTCGCGGCGGTCAGGTCAACCCTGACGCCGTCGCCCTGCAGGACGATCACGAGGTCGGGGAACTTTTCCCCGCCGTAGGAGACGAAGTACACCGGGCCCGTCAACATGACCGGGAGGATCGGCGTGATCGCCTTGACGATCCCGATCACAGACCCCGCCGGGCAGCTCGCCGCGTTCGATGCGAACGTCGCCGCCGGGCACGCCTTCTGCAACGTCGTCAGTCGCGAGGGCAACTGCTTGGGGAGATCGACCTTGACCTTCGCGATGTTCGCCTGCGTGCCCTGCGAACCGGCCGGGTAGATCACCTTCGCGTCGAGGCTCGCGCCGTTGGCCCTGGAGGTCTTGCCGGAGGTTGAGACCGTGAACTTCGGCTTGAACTTCAACGCCTCGCAGTTGGTGACCTGGAACGGCGAGGAGACCGCCTCGGACATACCTTCCGAGCTGCTCAGCGTGCCGGTGATCTGGAGCTTGTCGCAGCTCGTCGGGTTGAATGTGAAGTCCGGCCGGTCGATTGTGACGTTCACGATTTTCAACTGCAACGGGATGCCGTCCAGGATCGTCGGCAACGGGTCGCTCGTGACCGTCAACGCCGATGTGGTCGGGTCGATGTTGATCGTCGAGCGGACGACCACGCTGCCGGTGCCGTTGGTCCCGGTGAGCGTGTACGGTCCCGCCTTCGCGGGCACCACGATCGACAGGCCGAACGGCGCGCCCTTGTACGGTCCGGTGAGGAACACCTGACCGCCGGTGACGAGGAACGGCTCGGCGCCAGGGCCTGTCAGCACCTGGGTGTGCCCGATCAGGCTGCCGGCACCGCACGTGCCCTGTGACGCCTGCGGTTCCGGGCACAGTGGCACGGTCGCGAGACTCCCCAGCAGTCCCGGCGGCGTGCGCAGCTGCACGCCCGCCAGGTACTGGTCGGCGTCGCCGCGGCCGAACGCGAGCGTGAACGGGCTGAACCCGCCCGCCTGGTTGGACGTCGTGCCGGCCGTGAAGGACGGCGCGAACCGTGGCGCCTGACAGCCACTGACTTCGAAGGTGCTCGTATCGATGCTGTCGGGTGAGAACGGGGTGCTCCACGGCGTCAAATCGACGCTGGTGCTCGCCGGACCGCAGACGCGCGGGTTGGAAAGCGTCGCGCGAGGCCCTCCGCCGAGCGTGAGCTTGAGATCGTTGAACGGGAGCTGCGGATTGTTGGCGAACGTCGCGGTCAACTGGCCGGTCTGCTGGTTGACAGACAGCGAGCCTGCCACCTTCACCAGCACGCCGCCTTCGCCCTCGCCCTTGGCCTGCAGCAACAGCTTGACCATCTTCCCGTCTTCGGCGTCCTGCGGGGTACAGGGTTCACATTCCGGCTTGGCGAGATACACCGCGCCGCCGAACGGTTCGGCGATATCCGGCGAGGTGATCTGCACCGTGCCGACCTGCGACGCCTGATCGCACGAGGCGAGGTTCAGCGAGTGCAACCCGAACTCGTTCGGCGCGAACGCCGGGTCGACCCCCGGATCGTTCCGGCACGCGGCGAGGCCGTTCGCCGCCGAGGGCGAGATCACGGTCCCGACCGGCAACGTCGTGACCACGTTCTTCACGTCCGGCGCGGAGACGCCTTCGGGCGCCGTGTCCTGCGAGCGATCGACCTTCAGGTCGAAGTGGTAGCCGGCCGGAGCACCGGCCTGCAGGGTGTCGGGCAGCATCGAAGCCGACGAGAAGAACGGCAACGCGTCACAGCCTGTCAACGTGCCACTCGATACCGAGGCCGAGTGGAAGACACCCGGTTCCGTCCACGAATCCGTTGAAATCGTACCCGACAGCTGTTCTGAGCACTGCGTGGGATTCGACAACAGGGGCACCCGCGCACCGCTGCCTGGACCACCGAAGTGGACGGCACCCGACGCGCCCCCGTACGCGTTCGATTGATCGGCTCCTGGGCCGTTGTGATCGGCGGGAACACCCCAGATCGTCACGACCGAGCTCACGTCGCCGCCGGCCTCGCTGATGTTGCCGGCGGTCGCGCGCACGCCGTAATCGCCGTTGGACAGCACGCTGATGTCCAGCCGTACGGGAAACCCGATGGCAAGGAAGCCGAACGCTGCGGGCTCTCCGGGCGACGGCGCGATATTGTACACGGGAAACACGTACCCCTGCGTGAGCCCCGGCCCGAATACAGTGGTGGTGAGGCCCAGGGTAGCCGTGCCGACCATTGAGTCGAGGGGACAGGACTTTCCGCTGCTGGCGACGAGTTCCTGGACGCCCTGTTGAGTGCACTGGGGCATGCCCACCACGTTTCCGATCAGGCCCCGCGGAATATCCGCCTCCACATCCTTTGGGTCCACAACCGGACGTTCGTCCGGGTCTGGGCCACTATTCAAGGTGAACGCGGTCGTGAGGTTCGCGTGCGCGCCGGCTCGCGTCGAAGACAGGGCGCTCACGAGACTGCCGGGAACGATGCCGTAGCCGGCGGTCGTGGAGCTGATCGTGAGCGGGACGTCCGCCGCCACCGGGACGGCGCCGCCACCCGATACGCTCGCATGGTTGGAGATGCTCATTCCTTCTGTGATGGTCGGCGGGCCGGCCACGCTCATGATAATTTCCATGATCAGGTTGTCGCCCGGGTCGACGGGCACCCCCGTGGAGGTGCACTGGAGCGGGGACACGGTGCACGCCAGTTCCGTTTGCTTGTAAGCATCGACACCTTTGACGCTCGTCGCGGTGAAGCCCGCTGGCAGCGAATCGCTCAGCGTGATCCTACCGCCGTCGGTCGAGCCGCCGCCGACGTTGATCGCTGTCACGACGAGCGTGGGGGCTGTCCTGCCCACGGTCACGATCCTGACAGTCGCTGCGTGCTCGCCTCCTGTCAGGTTGCTGCCATTGGCGATCACGTGTTCCTCGCGACCGAAGCCCCCGTTGATGTCGGGTGGATAACTGAGGACGTATGCGCCCGGCGTGCCAGTCACCGTAACTTCTTTCTCGGCCGGGTCATTGAGGTTTAGGAATGCGGCCTGCACAGCTTCGGGACTGGCGTTATACGGGATAGCCGTCGTTTGCGGTTCGCCTCCCAATCCTAGGGTGAACGTGCCACCGGTGGCGTCGATCGTGACGTCGGCCGTCTCGCTCACCGGGCTGTTCGGCGCGAGGTTCGTCGGGACGGAGGTTGACGTGACCTTCCATTGCGGAGTTTCTTCGGCCGCCAGCACCGGCGTGCTCACAACGGCAAGCACAGCCAGTAGCGAGGCGAGGGCCAGGATCATAACCGCGACCCTGCATGTGCCACGGGTAGAAAATCTATGTGAGGCCAGCATTGTCAATTGCCCCCCTTGCCGTGCGTTGACCGTTTCGCCTTGGCCTTCTTGGGCCTCGCGTTCTTGACGCATTTGCTCTTCTTCCTGACGAAGCCCTTCTTGCATTTGGCGGCCTTCTTGATCGTCGTTTTCTTGGCTGGGGTCGATGGCGGTGGCGGGGAGGGATTGCCGAGGCCGTCGAAGGTCGCGCTGGCGGGCGTACCGAGCAGCGAGGGAACACTGGGTGGCCCTTGACAAACGTCGCCTTCGCAGGCGACCGGCGACGGCGGAGGTCGATCGCCGGGCCGCGGGACCCTCGCGTCGTAGACGTCGTAGCCTCCGTCGGTGTCGCCAGGCGCGAGGCCCTGGGCGGTGGAGAAGAACACGTCGTCGCCGTTGGCGCTCTCATCGCCGACGAAGGAGTTTTCGCTGCTCGTGCCGGTTGAGATCAGGAAGATCTTTCCGTTCTCCCACTCGTACACGTCGCGTCCGTTTTCGAAGAAAGTGTCTCCGCCGAAGGCATTAGACGGCGGGCGAGCATTCGTGTCCTGGGGGACCAGCGGATCGGGCGTATCGAACACGATCCGGCTGCCATCGGTCGAGACCCCACGAGGACGAAACAGCATTGGCCCTAGAATCGTCGAGTTGGGGTTGCTTGTGGCGTGTGAGATGTATGCGTCGCCGGTGGGGACGATCCCGGTTGGTGGGCAGGAGACGCAACTGAGCGAGTTTTCCGCCATGTCATAGCGGTATATCTCCTGGTTGCGGTTCAGGCCAAAACCCGCGCGCCTGATGTGGCTGCCGCCGTTGTTGAACCCCGCGAGCGGGGCGGCCGATTCGAACACGAACACTGACCCGTCGGGCGTGGCCCATGCTTCGCCGCTGATCGAGAGCGGCTCGATCGGTACCACGGTGCCACCGCTCGAGCCCGTTTCAGACCACACGCTCAACCCGCCAGCAGGCGAATCGAAGAGAAACCGTGTGCCGTCCTGCGACGAGGTCAGAATCGGCGCAGCACCCACCCCCGGCAAGTACGTCAGCACGTTCGTGTCTGTGTTGAACTCGTACATTCCCCCGCCCGCGGGAGCATCGCTTGTCAGCTGGCTGGCGCTCGCGAAGAACGCGCGCGAGCCGTCCGGGGAGGCATACACAAAGCTGGGATAGCTTTCGTTGCCTCCTTCCTCTTGTTTGTAGTCGGGGATCGCGAGCTCTTCGACCCCTGCGGGAGCCGGGGCCGGCAGTCCGTTGACCGACGGGAGCAACGTGTCACGCGAGACGAGGACGGTGCTCTGAACGCCGCCCGCGTCCGTCTCGCGTACGTACAGCTCCGGGGTTCCCCCTGTGGATGACACAAAGAACGCGCGCGAGCCATCAGTGGACACCTGATTACGCAACTGGCTCTCAAGATCGAGTTGACCGCCTTCGACCCTAGCGAACGGCCGGCCCGCGGCCTGCGCATGTGGATCAACCGATCTATCCGGCAATACCCCGGCGACACTCAGGACACCATCGTGCCACTCATAAAAACCCGTTTCCGTCTTGAGATAGAAAGTGGACATGTCCGAGGAGAACCCAGCAACCACCGCTTCGATGTTATGTATGCTCGGACGTTTATCATTTTCTTCTGAGGTGGCCGGCGGCGGATCGAGCCATCCGATCGACCCGTTCGCGATGTCGTAGACAAGTGGCGCGCTGGTGGGCGCTTCTGCCAGGTACTGAGCCTGGGAGCCGAAGAAGACCTTGTTGAGATCGGCCGAAAAGCCAACTTCGGCAGGATTGTCGGCGATCAGGTTCTGTTCTCCGATCGCCCGCGGCTGAGCGCCGGCGTTCACCCAGCCTTCAGCACCGCGTTTGGCCACGATGAATCTCTGCAAACCGCTCAGGGTGTTGCCGATCGCGGCCCCGTTGACGGTGTACGCGACCCCCTCCCCGCCCGCTTCGGCGAACATCGCTGGCGCTTCATAATTGACCGGCGGGGCGGCGGCGTTGCCGTGCTTGTTCGGAGGGGAGACCTCTTCATAGACACGCCCATCGGGCACCCCAGAGGAACCGAGGACAGGCGGAGGGGCGATTGTCGCGTCGGCGCCGGCCGTGGCGGGGAAGGCGGCGGTCAGGGCGGCGCCGCTCACCAGAGCGGAGCACAGGGCGAGGATCAGCCCATTGACGCGCGTGGACCGTGAGATGCTCATTGAGAGGCCTCCTGGAGTACGGAGGGGAGGACCCCTCGTGAGTGGTGCGGGGGGCAGGTGGTTGAGTGCAAGGAAGATGAGCGCCGCGGCCCCGGGTCAGGACCGCGGCGCTCAGCGCTTACAGAACCGGCGCGTGCGGGAACACGCGACGGAGCCTCTTCGAACGTCACCGGAGGGGGTGTGGTGACGCTCGAACAAGCTCCCCGCCGGCCGGCGAGCCGGGAACGACGAGAGCCGCACCGGAGGGTGCGGTGGGTGCGATCTGAAAGCCGGCGGTGGGCGCCGCGACGGGCGCGAAGGTCAGACCAAGCCGTTTCGGCGACGCTAGCGCATCTTGCCATGGACCCGGGTGGGCACACAGCGATCCTTCTCACGTCTGTCGTTGACGGACTCACCGGCAACTACACCTCCCCATATGACCCAGCTCCTCTCCCATGCTAAGCGTCTGACGTCAAAGGTCCTTGGCTCAGGACTCTGCGTAAACGGTAATGCGCAACCTAGCAGGAAGCGCAGCGCTCTGTCAAGCCCCTAGTGCGAACACGACAAATTAGGGCCCTGGTGGGAGGGATTGAGGACGCCGCGGCGTCCCCTTGCTCCAAACCGGTCCCGGCTAGATAAACGCTGCGAGTAGAATTATGCTTGGGGTCTGCAGTCCGCCGGGACTCTGGGCGGTGGCCCCTGAATCGCGCCTACAGGGCCCTAAACGCCCCAATCGTCCGAATCATGGCGGTTCTCGCTAGGGTCTAGGGTGCCATGGCTCGCCGTTCGACACCCACATCTTCGATAAACGCCAATTTGAAAAAAGACCGCAAGAGCACCCAGCGCGAGCGGCTACTGGCCGGGATGACAGCGACCGCCTCCCGCGACGGTTATGCCCGCGCAAACGTCTCTGCGGTGATCGCCCACGCGGGGGTATCGCGACCCACCTTCTACGACTACTTCACCGACAAGGACGAGTGCTTCCTCGCCGCTTTGATCGACGCGCAGGAGCAACTGCTGATCGACATCGAAGCAGCCGTCGAGGACCAGGCGCCCCAGCAGGCCACCCAGGCGGCGATCGCGGCACTGCTGCGGTTCGCCGTCTCACGGCCCACGATGGCGCGCCTGCTGAGCACCGTGGCGATGGCCGGCGGACCCCGAGCCCTGGACGCCCGCGATCAAGGGATTGCCGATATCGAGCAGATCATCGAGCGGGCCTACCGGCAGCTGCCACGTGAGGACGCGATCCCTGACATCTCAAGCCGAATGCTGATCGGCGCTGTCCAGCGGCTGCTGTCCTCCAGGCTGCGCCGCGGTGAGAGCGGCCTTGCCGGGATGCTCGACGATCTCATCAGATGGATCAACAGCTACGAGCAGCCCGCCGGCGAGCACCGCTGGCGCAGCATGGAGCCCGCCCCGGCGCCCGCCCACTCGCCGGTCTTGCCTCCGCTGCTCGCGCCGACGCCGCTCCCCCCCGGGCGGCCACGCCTGTCCAGGGAGGAAGTGGCCGCGAACCACCGCCAGCGCATCCTGTTCGCCGCCGTCACCGCCTTTGCGTCCAAGGGCTACGCCGCCGCCACGATCGCTGAGATCACGAAGCTGGCAGGGGTCGACAGCCGCGCGTTCTACCGCCTGTTCCGCGACAAGGAAGACATGTTCATGGCCCTCCACGAGCTCCACTTCCAGCACGTGATGGCCCTCACCGCGAGCGCGTTCTTCACCGGCGAGAGCTGGCCCGAGCGCACGTGGGAGGCCGCGCGCACCTTCGCCCAGTACATGGAGGAGAACCACACCCTCACCCGTGTCACATTCATCGAGGGTCCCGCCGGAGGCCCGATCTCCGTACAGCGCTTCGACGACTACCTGGCCGCGTTCACGGTCTTCCTCCAAGAGGGCTACCGGTACGAGCCCCAGGGCGACCCCCCCTCCAAGCTGGCACTCGAAGCGATCGCCGCAACGAACTTCGAGATCGTCTACCACCAGGCTCGCCAGAGCGCCAAGCCCCGGATCTCGGGCCTACTTCCCCATGTCACCCACCTGACGCTGGCACCGTTCCTGGGACCAGTCGCGGCCAATCGGTTCATCGACGAGAAGCTGCGGGTCAGCTACTGAGCCATGGGGAGCGTCCGTCCGGCTCACAGCACCGATCAACGCGTACGGACCGCGATAACGTCGACCTCCGGGACGTGCTCCCCGGCATCGCGCAGCTGACTGGCCTGACGAGCTCCGATCCCGGGCGGTACGCCCGCATCGGTGACCGAGAGAATCTCCCAGCCGCCCGCGAGCCGCAGGCTGCTCAGCAGCAACTCCCCCGGATCGCCGGCCCGCCCCGCCGGCAGCGCGCCGAAGCGAACGAACAGACGAGCACCCAAGGAACACCGCGCCGCGGTCGCCCGCCACACCTGTGAGAGCTCCGCGATGAAGCGCTCCCCGCGCCAGGCACCAAGCTGGCCGGCACGGTCATAGTCGGGCACCGGCGAACCGCCCAACAGCCAACCCCGCAACCACCCGTCGGGGCGATACGTAGCCATCCCCGGATATGGCGGGGAAGTGACCACCCAGGAGAAGCGCCTGCGCATGCCCGCCAGCACCTCAGCCGCATCGCCCAGGAGCACCGCCCCGGGCACCGGCGGCGGGACGTGCCCGTACCTGCGCCGCGCGTGGCGAGCGATGACCTCCAGGACATCGAGATCGGGCGGGCTCATCGCGCGCGAGCGCCAGAAGCGCACGGCACCCGCGGGCTTGGTCGCATACGTACGCGGCATCTGATTGGACAGGTAGCTCGCGGCTCGCTTGTTGCGCTGTCCGTGCAGGCAGCCGAGCAGCACACCGCGCAACCCTGCGGCGACGGCGTCCTCGCGCCCCAAAAGGCCTTCGCGCAATCGGCACAAGGCCTGAAGGCCGCCGGGGCTGTACGCCCACCGCCAGAACTCGCCCTCCGGCTCCTCCACCTGCGGCCCACTCAGCAGCTCACGCGCAAGGCGCACCACCGAGGCCGGCCGCGGAGACACGAGCTTCGCCCGCGCGATCGCGACGGCCACCGCGTTCGAGTCGATGCCGACCGTTCCCATCCCCAGCTTGCGAGCCGCGAACAGCGTCGTCCCCCGGCCACAGAACGGGTCCAGCACCCACTCCCCCGGGCGGCCGTCCGCCAGGGCACGGAGCGGGAACTCCAGCGGGAACATCGTCCAATACGGGCAGATCGCGTTCAATGCATCCACCCCGCGCGCAGAGTCAGCGGCGGGCGCGCAGGGATCGGCCACCGCGTTGTTCATGGCGTAAACCATGGCATGCGGGCATGACAGGCGCTGAGCGACCCAAGCGGCGCCCAGGCATCCGCTACGTAGACACCTCGGCGCTGCTCGTCCGCGAGGCCGAGTCCGACCGACATGACGCAGCAGATGATGGAGCGGCCGGTGGCGCAGCGCGCCGCCGGACGCGCCGGCCGCCCGCAAGAACCCTCCGCCCCGAGCGCTACCGTCCGGCAAGTGCCCGAACAGACCGACATCCCCGTGAAGATCCTCCTCGACGGCGGGAGCGTGCGCTGCCAGACGCGCGCGAGCAGCGTCGGCCCGTACGTCTTCGTGCTCGACACGGTGCTCGGCGACCACGGCATCGACCTGCACTCCACATACACCGGCCACGAGCGCACGAGCACCCTCGCAAGCCACCTCCTGCTCGCCCCCGGCCTAAAGGACACGATCGCCGCCGAGCACGAGCACGACGCGATCCCCGTGACCCACGCAAGACGCCGCTGCGTGTACGACCACCTGGGGCACCTCCAAGACCTACTGCGCGACCTGGATGTAGACGCGAACATCCCCCTCGACGACAAGGCCCTCGCGGCCGTGGAGCGCTGAAGGGATCAATCGTTCGTGGCTGCACCACCTTCGCGCCGTCCAACTCACCAGCGTCGGCGAGTCGTCCCACTTGAGCTGATCTTCTAGGAGGTGCCACCCTCTCCGGAGGGGCCAGCGCCGCTGATCTTGACGTTCTTGTAGCCCATCACGAGCACGAGGATCGCGATGAGGGCGAGTACCCCGAGGATCGCGAGACCGATCAGCGCGCTTTCCTGCGCGCTCGATTCGCTGCCGAGCGTGGTGATGCATGCGACGCAGCCGACGAACACCAGGAACAGCAGCCCCGCGAAGATGATGCGGTACAGGGGTTCCAACATGACGGGGTCGCTGAGTTCGATGTTGGCGGAAGCGCCTGCGGCTCCCGCCGCCGCTTTGCTCACCGCGGTGGCCTTGGCTTTGGGATCAGTTTCCCCTTCAGCGGCGGTCTGGTCGAGCGCGGCCTTGACGACCGGTTTCGCTTGCTCAAGCGTCAGCCTGCTGTGTTCAGCGAGGTGTTCTGATAGCGCGCTGACCTCATCTCCACCGCGGGCCCGCGTAATGACTTGTTCGAGTGTGTCGGGCTTCAGGCCGGGGCCGGGCTGTGCGCTGAGCGACACCAGTTGGGCGTAGCGTGCGACCGGATCCGCTGCGAACGTTCTTTTCATTCCAGTTCCCCCTTGGTTGGCATGTTCGCTTAGGCGCGGCAGTTGCGCCGACCTGAGGCCGGTCCCTGCCAAGACGGTGTGCTTCTCGTGGGAGTTGTGCGGCGAGTTCGGCCGACCCCAATATCTGTCCCCCGGTGATCAACTGCTCGCGGTAGCGGGACCGGAGGGTCCGCTTTCGGATGGTGCTGTGAGGGCTGGTGGGTCGAGGCGTGGCGAGGCGCCGGCGTCGAGGAAGTCCATAATCGTGGCGGCGTCGGCGTCGCGGTCGGTGAGCGCCGGCAGGTTCCACTTGTGCTCGATGGTCGCCAGTACCGAGGTGTGATCGCAGACGAGGTTGCTGACGCCGCCCGGCCTCGAATATGGCGAGACCACTACGGCCGGGACCCTGGGGCCGTACATCCGGTAGTCGCCTACTTCGCCGGGCCCGAGCTTCGGCGGGATGTCGTCGGGGGCTACCGCGGGTGGCGGCGCGACGTGGTCGTAGTAGCCGCCGTGCTCGTCGTAGACGTAGATCAGCAGCGTGCGCGGCCACGCGGGTGATCGCAGGACCGCTTCGATGGTTTCGTGCGCCCAGCGCTCCCCGTAATACATATCGTCCGGGTCCTCCTCGCTCTCACCAGGGTCGAGCCGGTCGAGGGTCTCTCTGACGATCTTTGGGAGGGCGCCCAGCGAGTCCGCGAGCGAGGAGAACCTCCCCGTGGCTGGGTCGACAAAGCTGACCTGTGGGAGCGTGCCGGCCTTGCAGTCCTCGAGAAATTTGCTGTGAGGATGGTGGTGAAAGGGATGCTCGGGCAGGATGCGGGGGATAACGGCGGTCATGGGGATGTCGGTGAAGTAGTTCGCCCAGCTGATGCCGTGCTCGGACAAGCGATCGAAGATAGTACCGTTCAGTGGAGGTTTCTCGAACGCGTCGAGGAGTTCGTCTCCGTTCGTGGCGGTCCCGCCGAAAGCCGTCCCCGCAAGCAGAAAGCGACGATTCGGATATGTCGGGCCGGGAACAGAGCAGAACCATAGGTTGGCGAGCGTGAAGGTACCGGCGAGCGAGTAGGCGAACGGCAGCACCGCGGGCGTGTAGTAGCCCATCGCCTCCCCCGCGCCCTTCTCGGAGCTGACGAAGCCATCCATCGCGGCGCCTTTGATCTGTTCGTGTGTCGCCTTCCAGCTCTGCGTGATGTTTTTCGCCTGCGCAGTGTTCGGAAATGGAAACGACCTGACCTCCGCCGGCGGACTGGCGCCGTCCGGATTGCTGTCCTTCGCGTTCCCAGCCGGTTCGAAGGTCAATCCGTGAACATCGCTACGCGTCCGCCCGAGATCTCCGAGCAGGTTGTCGAAGGAATGGTNNCTCCATCATCACGACCACGATGTGGTCGAACGGCATGTCCACGTTGACGGTGCCGACGGGCTTACCCGGGAACGGCAGACTGCCGGCTTCCCGCGTGACGGGTGGGGCAGCCACGGACTCCATCACGCCGTCACCAGCTGAGCCGACATGGGAGAGATGCTAGTCCTCCCACCCGACAGTCGCCTCAAGACCGGAGCGGGGAAGCGGCCCTGTGGTCGGCTACGGGTGCTGCCTTGTGCGAAAGCGAGTGCGCGGGCAGCCGATCGGGCGCTCCCGCTTAGAACGAGCTGTGGCAGTCCTCCCGGCTCGCTTCCTCATTCAACGCGAACAAGGGAGGTTCTCAACGACCCGGCGCAGCGGGCGACGGCATGTTGACTACGCGGGCGGGCCGAGGTGGAACCCGTCGGCGCCTTCGGACTCTTCTCGGGATGAACCGTCGTCCGTCGCGTTCGACGCAACGACGGGGGCGAACGCTGCCTCGGCGAACTTGGCACCCTGGGTCGGGTCCGGCGCGTAGTCGGCATAGATCTCGGTTGTCTGGACGCTGCTGGAGGTTGTCCCGTAGCGTGTAGAA
>PLYX01000156.1 GCA_003151895.1 Solirubrobacterales bacterium | reverse complement strand
AAGCGGTAGATCCAGGTTCGACTCCTGGCGGGGGCATACCGCGCGAGAGACTCAGAAAGGTGTGCTGCGCGACGCTGCGCGACTAGCGCGAAGCCTGCGCCGCAGGCCGGCCGACGGGCTGATGATCGCCGTGGAGCACGTCGGGGTCGAGGTCGTAGCCGTTGGGCCAGACGACGGTGCCCAGCTCGGGATCGACGCGCACCTGGCGGAAGTAGTCGGTCTCGTGCAGCTCGGCCCACTCACGGACGAGGCGTAGCGCTCGGATCGGCACGTAGCCCGCCAGAGGTTCGCCGGTGTCGATGGCGATCTGTGCCTCGTACTCGCCGTAGCGCGCATGGAAGTGGGGCGGCGCGTGATCGCTGCTGTACATCGTCACGACGATCCCGTCGACGGCGGAGCTTGAAAGGTCTACTTGTGCTCAGTCCGTCGCACGGCGCCGACGTTGCCCGATCCGCCCTTCTTGACGAGGTTGAAGATCGTTTTGGGCAGCTTGGGAATCGAGTCGGGGTGCGGGGCGTTTCCGCCCTTGGGGGGTGTAGGTGGAGTGGTGTGCGACTGATCGGCCATGACTATGAGGCTAGCGCAGCCGCGACGGCCAGGCCGGTGGTCTCCAGAACCAGGGCAGCGAGGGCTATCGCCAGGAACCCGACCAGTCGCTTGACGATCTTGGTGTTGCTCTCTCGCTGCTCCTCGAATGCGTCCGCAAGAGCGAGGTCGACCATCGGCTGCTCAAGGATCTCCTGCTTCCAGAGCGCGCGATACGTGGCCGGCGCGTTGACGCTGAAGCCAAGCTCGTAGGGTCGCAGCAGCAGCACGACGAAGACGAGCAGACCGGCTGCTCCGATCAGACCAAAGACCACAGCGATCGTCTCCGCGACGCCGGACGCCTACATGCGCGCGTCGAGGTTTGGAGCCGGATAGCTCCGGTGCGCACACGTCAAGGGCATACTTCGGCCATCTCTGTCGGCAGGACAAAGGACGATGTCGTGAAAAATCAACTTGCTCTCGCGGGCGCCTTCGCGCTCGCCGCTGTCACGCTTCTGCTGGGCGGCTGTGGGACAACTGAAGACGGCGGGAGCACGGCGACGAGCGTGTCGAGTGCTGTCACTGCTCCGCGGGAGCGGCCAACCCCACATCGGGTCCATCGACAGTCGCGGGTGGCCCGACATTCATCGAGCCCCGCCGCGCTCGTGCTCGGACACCGCACCAAGTTCACCGCCTGTCGGATCAGGGGGCTGCTCCCGGACCCGGCCTGCACGCCGGGCGCGATCTTCACCGGGGCAACGGTGAGCCAGATCTGCACGCCCGGCTACTCCCGATCCGCTCGCAACGTCTCGGAGTCGGTCAAGCAGAGCGTCTACGCCGAGTACGGGATCGCCTCGCATGTGCCGGGGAGCTACGAGGTGGACCACCTTGTCTCGCTGGAGCTGGGAGGCAACAACACTGTCGCCAATCTCTGGCCGGAGATCAGTCCCGGCTATCACGAGAAGGATGGGATCGAGAACCGACTCCACGACGCCGTCTGTGCCGGGTCGGTGAGCCTGCGCTCCGCGCAGCTGGAGATCGCGCGCGATTGGCGCCACACATTCGTCGCACCGCCAGCCGGCGCCGGCACGCGAGCGACACGGTCGGCGCCCAGTACGCCGACGAACACGCCACCGTCAAGGACATCCTCTGCAACCAGGTTGGCCTTGCCGAACAAGACGCCCTCGCGCTACTCTGAGGAAGCCATGATGGTGCGCGTGCTCTACCGCCAAGACCAGGACACCTGGGTCGCCACGTCTCCTGACGTGCCGCGCTGGACTGTAGTCGCCGATACCTACGCCGAGGCGCACCAGCTCGCCGAGGATGGCGTGCGCTTCACGCTTGAGCGCGACGACCTGACGGTTGAGCACTACGTTTCCGCCGGTGTCGCCGTCGCCGCGTAGCGCCCGTGAGCGACATCGCCGATCACCTCGGCGCTGTATCGATCGGACCATTTTGGCCCTCGGCCCGAGCCATCCTCCCGCGTCACCCGCGGGGCAGTTGTCGCGATAGGCGCCCTACGCGACGAGCGCGCGCGGAATGCCGGCGATGAGCAGCCCGCCGGGGCCGATGTACGTGCCGATGACCGGGCCGACTTCCGAGACGAAGAGTGGCTCACAGCCGTAGATCTCTCGCCCATGTTCGACCAGGCGCGTGGCCTGCTCGGGCGCCAGGATGTGTTGGACCACCCAGCCGTCGACGCCGTCGTCGCGCATTTTGCGCATGTACTCCACCATGCGCTCGAACGCGCGGCCGGCGGTGCGCACCCGTTCGACCGGGGTGATCTCACGCTCGAAGGAGAGGATCGGCTTGATCTTCAGGGTGCTGCCGAGCCACGCCTGCGCCCTGCCGATGCGCCCGCCCCGCTGGAGGTATTCCAGGGTGTCGATGCAGAACCTGATGTCCAATGTTCGGCGCGCCTCGGCCACATGCGCCACCACGTCCTTCAGCTCTGCGCCCGAGCGAGCGCGGGCGGCCGCCGCGAGCAGCAGGCAGCCCAGCCCGCCGGCGCCGGTTTCACCGTCGAACACCTCTATGCGGTCGGCCAGGCCGCGTTGTACAAGCACGCCGCGCGCCTGGCGCGCCGCCTCGTAGGTGCCCGAGATGCCGCTTCCGAGGTGTATGGAGAGGATGTCCTTGCCCGCGTCGATGAGCGGTTCCCACACCGCGAGAAAGTCGCCGATAGAGGGCTGGGAGGTGCCTGGCATCTCCGGGTCGGCGCGCAAACGCTCGTAGAAGCGCTCCAGGCTGCCTATCTCGAGCTCGCGCTGGAGGTGGCCTTCCCAGCCCACATACAGGCTGACCTGGTGGATTTCCAGTGTGTCCGCGAGCGCCGATGGGAGATAGTGGGTGGTGTCTGAGACTATCGCGACGCTGGACATTGAAGAGAGGCGCTACGGCGACGGTAGGCGTGTGGGGCGACGGTGAGCCGGGCACAACAACGCGAATGCTTGCCGGCTTGCGGATTCGGTGGAGATCGGCTCGGGGCTCGTAGACCAGTACATGATCGGAGCAGGCGCTGGATGCCGACCCCGCGCGTTAGGGTACCCTAATCAAGGCACCCTAACGGAAAGAAGCAGTCGAGCCGGCGTTCGAGTACGCACAGGCGCACTGTCTCGTCGAGGTTGGAACCGCCGGGGAGGTTCGGTCGTCGTACCCGGCTCCGCGCCGCCAGCATGGGGTGGCGATCATCGAACACGACGCCGTCAGCGACATGCTGTCCTGTAAGCGCTGCGCTCGGTCCAGCGAAACTCAGATCTAGGTACTAATCCGGCGCAGAGGCCGTATCCAGCACGGATGCGTCGCGGATGGTCTCTGTGGCTAGATCATATCGGCCCGCGAGAGCGCCGGCGGGGGCACCTCAGCGCCGGCCGGGGCACCTCAGCCGATCTGGACGCTCCGAAGGCGGTCGCATCATCACAAAGGGGGTGCCTCAGCACGATGAACGTGCACACGAGCTCAATCAAGATCTCACGCCGGCGGTCTCGACCAGAGAGCCGGCCATAGATGAGCACCGAAGAGGCCAAGGTGCTGGACAGCGGCGCTTTGGAGCTGCTCACGGTCGCGACCCCGATCCGGCGGTGGCTGGAGCGTCGTCCGGTCGTGCTCGGCGCCGCGGCGCTCCTGTTCATCGTCACGTTCGCGTTGCGCGAACTGGTTGTCAGCGACAGGGGAGTGATGGTCGGCCTGCTGTACGTGATCCCCGTCGCACTGGTAGGGCTCGAGCTCGGCCTTCGGGCGGGAGTCGCGGCCTCAGCGGGGACGCTTCTGCTCGTGGCGCTTCACCCTTCCTCGAGCGACCCGGCGCTCGACGCGCTGGGACTCGCGACGCGCGGGATCGCCCTGGGGGCCGTAGGAGTGCTCGCGGGCCGCTTCAGCGACCGCATGCGGGCCGTCCAGTCACACCAGGAACAGCTGCTGCGCTCCGGTCTGGAGCTCGCCCATCTCGCCGAGCCCGACACGCTCGCGCAGATGCTGGTCCGACAGGTGCGCCAGGCTGTCGATGTCGCGCACGTGCGCGTAGAGCTGGCAGGCGCGCCCACGGTCGCGTTTGGAGCTCCGGCGGGCGATTCTCTGTGTCTGCCCATCTCCTCACGGGAGAGCCGGTTCGGCACGCTCCAGGTGAGCGCTTCCGCCGAGCATTCCCTGCGCTCCGAAGAGCGGCTCATGCTCGCCACGCTTGCGCTACAGGCGGCGGTCGCCGCAGACAATCACAGGCTGCTGGCCGCCGAGCGCGAGCGAGTCGCGCTGCAGACCGATCTTCTCTGCATGCGCCGGCGCTTGCAAGACCAGTTCCGCAACGCGGGGCATATCCTCGATCTCCACGAACGGGAGCGGCGTGGGATCGCGGACCAGCTTCACGAGCAGGCTGCGCAGGCGATGGCCGCCGCCCTGCTGGTGGTTGGCCGGCTCGAGCGGGGCATCGTCGATGAGCTCACTCAAGCGCAGCTCGAGAAGGTGCGCCACAGCGTGCGTGACTGCATCGCGGAGCTCCGCGGGCTCGCCGGCAGTCTGCGCTCGCCCATGCTCGAAGAGCTCGGCCTTTTGCCCACGCTTGAGCGCCTGTTCGAGCGTGAGCGAGAGGAGCGCTCGCGGAACATCGACCTTTACGCCCAGGAGAACCTGTCCCAACTGGCCGCCGACGTTGAGATCTCCGCCTACCGCGTCGTCGAGGAGGCGCTCCGTGCCATCCCGGCATCGCTGACGGTGCGCATCGGGGTCGACGAGGGTGGGGAGAAACTACTGATCGCGATCGAGAGCGATGATTTCGAGGGTCGCCGCGAGGAGCTCTGTACGAACCTCACGACCACGCGTGCCCGCCTCGAGATGGTCGGCGGATCGCTTGAGATATCACGCCTCGGCCAGGGTATCGTCCTTGTCGCCGAGATCCCCCTGACGAGCTGGCTTGAGCCGCTCCTCGATGGCGTCAAAGACACGCCTGGCGGCCACCTGTCCCCGCATGATGCACCGCGGCACGCCCATCCCTCCGTAGGCTGAGCCGGCGAGCGCCACGCCCAGCTTGACCGCGGCTCTGTCCTCACCTCACGAGCGACACCTGGTCGCGCCCGGAGGTCTTGGACTTTCCGATTCGCGCTAAGACTGCCGGCGGTTGGCGCCGATGAGAATCTGCGCCCTCGCGTCCGGCGCCCAAGAGATGCGATCGAAATCAACTGCCAGATCGATGAGGGGATGCCCGTCCCCAGGGAAGCTCGCGCTTGTCTTGGCGGTGCTGCTGAGCGCTGCTGTTTGCGCTCCCGTCGCAGTCGCCCTGAGGGCCGTCCACACCGACGGCGACCGGCAGGGTGCGCGCGCAACAGCCTTCGCTCACGAGTCGATCATCGGCGGTACTCCAGCAGCCGACGGCAGCTTCCCATCACTTGCTTACATAGTCGACGTGCAAGGCAGGTACGTCTACCAATGCACCGGCACGGTCGTCTCTCCCAGCCTGATCCTGACGGCGGGGCACTGCGCCGAGAACATGAAGACCGGGGTTGTGAACAAGCCGGCCGGCTACAGGGTTGTGACGGGCGCCGTCGATTCGACGATGCCTGAGGCGTCCGTCTCGACGGTGTTGGGGGTGATCGTCTACCCCGGGCTGGTACGCAGGGTCGATGACGGGGACGCTGCGCTGCTGGTCCTCTCGACGCCCACGACGGCGCTCCCTGTCACGCTTGCCACCGCCTCCGGCATGGGTCGCTTCTCGGCAGGGTCGCCGGCTGTGATGGCAGGGTGGGGAATCACCTCATACCAACAAAGACTTCCGACCGAAAGACTGCGATCGGCCGGCACGGTCGTGCAGGGGCGTAAATGGTGCGCAACCAATGCTCCGCCCTTCTATGCGAAGAACGAGATATGCACCATCACTCCGCCAAGCTATGTCACGGGAGCCTGCGCGGGAGACAGCGGCGGTCCCCTGCTGGCGCAACCACCCACCGGCGGTGAACCCATCCAGATCGGGATCGCGGTTCACGTCTATGGACGATGCTCCACGCGACACCCGTCCGTGTTCGCCGGCATCGGCTCGATCTCATCCTGGATTCACACATGGATCGACGCTTACAAGCTCCCGCCGTCGCCGGCGCCCTCGCCGACACCACCACCACCGCCCTCGCCGTCACCACCGCCAGTGCCGTCACCCCCCTCTCCAGTGCCACTATCGCCCTGATCCTCCGCCTCATACAGTGACTCGCAGGCAAGCTCCTGCCCTTTGCCGCCCCATAGCTTGATCTCGAGCAGATCGTGGCGGTAGTCGTCGGGTGCGATCAGGGTGAAGCGCTGCTCGATCAGCTCACACTGGTCCACGGTCGCCCGGCCGAGCTCGGCGGTCACGATCCGCCCGGCCCCCACGAGCGGACGTCCCCACACGAGTGTCATCGCCGCAACCGCCCCGTTCTGCCCGTGCCACGAGCCGATCACCTCGTCGCACACGTCGAGCTTCCATTCGGGGTTGCGCTCGGCGGTCTCCTCGGTGAAGTCACCGTGCGCGGTGAGCTCAATCGGCTCGCCGTCGCCGCCGCCGGTTACGAACCGCACGTAGCCGAACAGCTCGTAGCCGCCCGAGGTGATCGAGGTTGCGGGCACATACCGGCGCCCGTGCCAGGTCCTGTCCGGGTACCACGCGATCTCCCCCGGCTCGCCGAGATCCTCCCCGTCGGTGTCGAGCTCGGCCCACGCGGCGTGCAGCTCCTCTTCCAGGCGCTCAGCCCAGCGCCCGTAGGGCAGGCCCTCCTGCGGGGGCTCGGCGGCGAAGCTTGGGACGACGCGTTCTACGGGCGGCATCCGGGCAGCCTATCCGGCGGGGCGGGACGGAGTCAGTGGCGCGAAGCGCCACCCCGTCGCCTGCGCGCCGGGCAGGTCGCCGCCGTGCGGGCGCTCGTGTGGCTGCCGTCCACGAAGCTGAATTGTGCGGCGAACGGAAAGCCGCGGCGCGGGCAGCTGTGTGGAAGCAGGATGCCCTTCGGCTGGTAGGCGAGCGTCCTGCCGCCCGCCTGTTCGTAGTAGGTGACTTTCTGCGGCCCGATTGTGGCACGCAGCCGTATTATGGATATGTAGGGAGCTCCGGGCAGCGTCGGGACGAGCGGCACGCCGACGCTCACCACGCCTCCGAACGGCGCCAGCGCGGGAAGCAGCAGGCCGGGAAAGACGATGCGAGTGTCCACCGGGGTGGTTCCTTCCGCGGAGAAGAGCACCGCGAGATGGCCTTCCTGATCGGGTGAGCGCAGGATCGTGATCGGCGCGCTCTCGGTGATGATCGTGGCGCCGAGCACGATTCCCGTCAGCGCGGCGCCGTAGCCCATGACCGAATCGGGCGGGCATCCGGAGGGGCCTGAAGCGTCGAGGATCTCGGCGGTGCACGTGGCCAGCCCAAGGCCGCTCAGCCCCAACCCAAGGTTGTCGGGATAGCGCAGCTCGATCTGGGTCAGCGGGGGCGGCACCTGGCCCGCCGGGGCGGTGAAGGAAAAGGCGAATTCGAGTGTGGTCGCCCGTCCCAGCCGCTCGGGAAGGAACGCCGCGCCGAGCCTCGCCGGCAGTGTCGCCTGGGCCACGGCCGCAAAGCACAGGCAAAGCAGGACCGCCACCAGGAGCGTGGAGCAGCGCGCGATTGTCCCTCGACTCACTTGCGCCCTCAATAGCGGAGGGTGCCGGTCGTCTGCACGAAGAGGCCGTAGGTGTCGCGGTTGAACGTGCCGTACAGTCCGGCTCGGCCGTGCGCGTGCGCGTAGCGGCCGCTGCCGCCGGTGACGACGAGCGATCCGGCGAAGCTTTCATATACACCCGATCCGTGAGGTGTCGCTGTCCCATGGCCCCTGATCGTGCCGCCTCGCGTGTAGATCGTGAAGCTGCCGGTGAAGGTGGCGCCGACGTCGAAATGCACGCGCATGCTGCCCGGGAGCGTTCCGGATGCCCCGCCTTCCTCGTAGAGCAGCGAGCCCGACGCCGAGACGTAGTGCAGATGGGCCGTGTCGCTCGCCTTCAAGCCGCGCGCCGCGCGGGCTTGCGGCCGGCGTGTCGTGCTGTGAGCCTCGGCCGTCCCGATCGCGACGGACGCTCCGCCGGCGAGCATCCCAAGCAGCGCCAGACCGATGGCTGGTCGAACTCGCTTTCGCTTGCGGCTCAGTACCACGCTTTGCTCAGCTCGGTTCACTACTCATGTAACTCCTGTGGGCTCGCGGTGGAGCGGTCCGATGACCCGACGAAACCGCTCCAACGACGCACGCTCACTTAGACAATACATCGCGTAACGCGCGCTCATGGCCACCTCGCCCGCGTCCGCTTTGCCAGACGCCAGACTCGCATGACCGCGAGTGTGGGCGTCATGAGGGGTCGCAGTTCTTCGCGGACTCCCGCCACAACGGACTGGGCGAACGCGCTGCTTGCGGCAGGCGCCGAGGCGTAGTACGCCACGACGCCGACGAGCATCATGGTGTGGTGCGCCGCGCCCGGGAGCGCGCGTGCCTTGCTCGCCGCGTCTCGAGTGAGGCTTGCAAGGCGCGTGGCCATCAGCTCATGGCTCTCGTAGAGCTCGATGTAGTTGAGCTCGCCTGTGGCGATGTCATGCTCGTGGTCGACGAGGCTGTCGAGCATCGTGAGCGCGCAGATCGAGAGGTAGACCGCGTCGATCTCCTCGGCGTCCCGGCTCGTGGTGCGGGGGTCGGCCGCGGCGGCGATCAGCGCGTGCACGGCGAGCACGGATGCCGCCGCTCCCGCGAGGAACTCCAGCCACTGAAGATCTGCCTGCCCCCCGTCTTGGGGGGCCCACCCCCCGCCCGTCGCCTCGCGCCTGGCCCATCGCTCGAGCTCGGCTGTCCCGGAGTGCGCCGCCGCGTGGCTCAATGCCTGCGCGTCGGCGCAGCGCTTGGCGCTGTGCAGCGCCACCTCGCCGACCGCCTCCGCCGCGGGCAGCTTCGCCAGCGAGAGCCTCACAGCTCTCACCAGCTCTCGCAGGTAGCCGCCGTCCCGCGATTGCGGGTGGTGGCGGTAGTAGTCCCCGTCGGAGTGCTCCCCGGGGGTGAGCGCGTCGGTGAATGCCGCGAACAGGCAGCGAGCGTCGGCCGGCGGGTCCGGCAGCGGCGGGTCGGGCAGCGGTTGCTCGGTCAGCGGCTGCTCGGTCAGCGGCTGCTCGGTCAGCAGGTCCAGGTAGTCGTACATGACTTGCAAAGCCACGATCGCCTCGACCGTGCTTGCGCGCCGCGCTCGCGGCGCGAGTGTCGCAAGCGTCGCGGCGACCTCCACGTTGAAGCGCTCCTCGCGCAGCTTCTCGGTCGCGAGCGCTTTGAGTGCCGGATCGGGGATCGCCTGAGCGCGCCCCTCCCAGCGCGAGAGCCGCGCCCGCACGAGTGGCGCGACGCCTGTCCAGTAGCGGGCGTTCGCGATCACGAGCGCGCCGCCCGCGCGCGCCGACTGCCCGGGCGTCAACGCCCTACTCATTGAAGGCGAGCGCCGGGGAGACGCGCGAAGCGAGGTAGCCGGGGACGGCCACGATCGCGAGCACGACGGCGATCACGAGCGCGAATATCTCGAGCGGCCGCGGGCCGGCGCCCAGGCCGGCGACCGGAAAGCCGGTGACGTGCGCCAGGTAGGCGTCGATCACGAGCTGCCCGTAGATGCCCGCCAGCGCCCCGGTTACGCAGCCCGCGCCGAGCATCAGCGCCGACTCGCACAGCAGGATCATGCGCAGGCGATGGGGCCTGACGCCCGACAGCCGCAGTCCGGCAAGCGACGTCCGCCGCTGCCAGATGGCGGAGGTGAGCGCGGCTCCCATCGCGAGGATCGCGGCGATCGTCAGCAGCGTCGATATCTCCCCGAGCTGGCCGAGCCCATCGCTCGTCAGCGCGTCGATGCTCGCCTCCCGCGCGGACGCCGTTGTCGCCTGCAGGCCGCTCGCCGGCCCGAGCGCGCGCTCGATCGCACTTCGCACGCGCGCGACGCTCACGCCCGGCCCGAGCTCGACCCCGAGTGCGGTCGGCGTCGTGCTCGCCCACAGGCGGCTGTAGTCGGCGCCGCTCATGAAGATCACGCCGGGACTCCAGGCGAGGTTGGTCGTGGTCGCGGCGACCTTCAAGCGCGCGGGGCCGCTCGGGGTCGGCAGCGTGAGCGTGCCGCCGACGCCGACGTGGTGTTCTTCGGCAATCTGCCGGGAGACGGCGATCCAGCCGCCTTCGCCCAGCCGTCCTGTCGCGGCCGTCGAGCTTCCTTCCAGAACCTGGCTGTCCAGCACATTCAGATTGGCCCCCGGTGGGCGCGCGACGATCCACACGCGCCGCCCGCCCAGTTCGAGAAACCCTCCTTGGAACGCGCGCACGCCGACAACCCCCGGTATCGCGGCGATGCGCCGCGCGATGCGATCCGCTCGGAAGTCGACGACCGCCTGGTTGTCGGCCGGAGTGCCGACCCAGATGCTCGCGTCGGCCGAGTAGTCGTGGGAGAACCCTTCGATCCCGCGCAGCAGGTCCGCGCGCGCTCCCCCCAGCGCGACGCTGCCGAACAGCGCGACGGCGCCGGTCGCCGCGAGCGCGAGCGAGCGCAGCGTCGTGGCCCGCAGCGAGGAGAGCGCCACCGGCAGGATCGTCAGCGTCTGGCGGCGCTCGGCGAGCGCGCGCGCGCCGAGCAGCACGCCCGCGAACGTAAGCGGTACCGTCAGCACGGTCGCGAGCGCGAGCACCGCGGTTGCGAGCAGCGCAAGCGAGGGCTCGAGCAGGTACAGGACGGTGGTGACGGCCAGCAGGCTCGCGGCCACGAGCGCCAGTCCGCGCCGGGCGCCGGCGGAAAGCGTGTTGCCGGGCACGCCGCTCTCGTGGTAGACGGCGTCGAGCGTCCTCGCGCGGCGCAGGTCGAGCAGCGGCACCGCCGAGGCGATGCACGTTGCCAGCACGCCGCCCGCGAAGGCCAGCAGCAGTGGCTGCGCGGAGACGACCGTGCGCGTGCTGAGCGTGAACGCCGCGGCGAGATATCCCGTCGACTGGTGAAAGGCGCCGAGCGACAGCGCGTAGCCGCCAAGCAATCCCACGAGCGAGGCGACCGTCCCGAGACATAGGGCCTGGAAGAGATACATCTGCACGATCGCGCTGCGCCTGGTTCCGATCAGGCGCAGGTCGGCGATCGCCCGGCGCCGCTCGGGCGCCGTCAGCAGCAGCGCGTTGAAGGCGAACAGCAGGCCGAGCAGCGCGCTGATCGCGGCGAAGAACGCGCTCGCCTGGTCGCTGGGACGCAGCGCCTGGCGCAGCAGCGCGACGTCCTGGTCGGCTGCCGCCACGTCGAACCCCGCGCCCGCCTGCCTGCCCCCCGCCATGGGGGGCGCCTCGGAGGGTACGAGCGCTCGCAGCTCCGCTCGCACGGCGGCTCCCGCTCCCGGCTTGGTTTGCACGAGGATGCGCGTGATTCGTCCCTTCAGGCCGGCGAGCCGCTGCAGTTGGTCGAGCGGCATCACCGCGACCCGCGCCTGCGAGAGCGCGCCGAACGTTTCGGGACCGAGCACCGCCGACACCTTCAACGGGATCGCCTGCCCGCGCAGCAGCAGCGACACGCCGGCTTCATCGCCTGAGCCCGAAGCGGCTGTCGGGTGGGCGGGGATGGAGCGGGTGGGGATCCCAATCCATTCCGCGCTCGTCCGGCTGAGGCCGATCCCTCCGGCCGAGAGGGTTGAGGTCGGCAGCGTATGGGCGAGCCCGTCGAGCACCACGAGGCTCGTGTCGGCGCCGGCGAGGTCGACCGTGACGCGGCGGCCGTCGGGTGCCACGATCGTGGCGGTCTGCTCCAAGAGCGGCGCGGCCTGCTTGACGCCGGGCAGGTGTTCGACGCGCGCGAGCAGGCGTTCGGGCATGCCGCCCGGGCCGCGCGCGCGGATTTGCAGGCTCGCCGGGCCGATCACGGCGTGGACGACTTCGCCGGCCGAGCCGGCGATGCTGGCGGACGCGACGATCGTCGCAAACACGAGCGCCACCGCGATCGCCACCCCCAGGCCGGCGAGCAGCTCCTGGACGGCGTGCACGCGCAGCCGCCGGCGGTACAGGTAGAACAGCGCGCGGGGCCGCATCAGGGGCTGCGCCCGCGGCGTCTCAGTGCGTGACACCGCTCACCCTCGCGCGGTCACCGAATGCGGGTGGGGCACGGACTGGCTTTTCGTCTCCGCGGCGAGCGGACACTCTGTCAGCCTCCCGTCCCGCAAGGTGAAGCGGCGGTCCGCGATGCTCGCGGCCTCCAGGTCGTGGGTGACGAGCAGCACGGCGGCGTCGTGTTCGTGCGCGACGGAGGCCAGCAGCTCTACGATCTCCCCGCCGCGTGCGCTGTCGAGGTTGCCGGTCGGCTCGTCGGCGAGGATCAGCCGCGGCTCGCCCGCGAGCGCGCGCGCGATGGCCACGCGCTGGCGCTCGCCGCCGGAGAGTTGCTCGGGAGTGCGCTCGAGTGTCTGCTCCAAGCCGACGCGTCGCAGCCACGGCAGCGTGCGGGCCTTGGCCGCGCGCGTGCCGAGACCGCCGACCAGCAGCTTCATCGACGCGTTCTCCAGTGCCGAGACGCGCGGCATCAGTTGCGGGTTCTGGTAGACGAACCCGACGTCGCGGTGCAGGTAGTCGCACGCTTCGTTCTCGGACATGCGGGAGAGCTCGCGCCCGTCGAAGCGGATCGAGCCCTCCTCAGGCGCCAGCAGCGCGGCTATCAACAGCAGCAGCGTCGTCTTGCCCGAGCCGCTCGGGCCGTGCAGGGCGACCATTTCCCCGGCTTCGACGCCGAGGCTCACGCCGTCGACGGCTCGCACCGGCTCGCCGCCCGCGTGGTAGTGCTTGACGACCCGCTCGAGTTCGAGCATGGTCATGACGCTACTCCAAAGCGCGCGCCGGTCGGGTTGCCGCCGCTCGGCGCGCGCTCACGCGCTCGCCAGGCGGCGCAGCGCAACGACGGGCGCCAGCTCGGGGCTCGTCTCGCCGCGCAGCTCGCCTTCCGACAGCGACAGCGCGCGGTCGGAGCCGGAGAGGGCGGTGGCGTCGCCGGTGCTCATCAGGACCGCGATGCCCTCGTCGGCGAGCGAGCGCAACAGCGACAGGATGGGGTCGCGCTCGAGCAACTCGACGCTGCCGGTGGGCTCGTCGATCACGAGCAGCGACGGCTCCAGCGCGAGCGCGCGCGCGAGCGTCACGCGCACGGCTTCGCCGCTGTCGAGCTCGTGCGATCCGTGCGCGGCGCACTCCGCCGCTCCGGTCCGCTCCAACGCCGTCCAGGCGCGCGTGCGCGCAACGCGCGGGGGGACGCCGCGCGCCAGCTGGCCGACCATCAGCTCGTCGAGCACCGTCTGGCCTTCCCCGCCATGCGGCGCGCGCCGGCAGAAGCCGATGCCGTCGCCGAGCGCATCGCCGC
>PLYX01000142.1 GCA_003151895.1 Solirubrobacterales bacterium | reverse complement strand
GCGCCTCCACCTCGAACCGCAACTTCGAGGGTCGCCAGGGGCGGGGCGGGCGCACGCATCTCGTGTCTCCTCAGATGGCGGCTGCCGCCGCCATTGAGGGTCGTTTCACGGACATAAGGAATTGGGGATGAGGATGGAGCCCGCCGCAGCCACGGCAGGTCATTTCACCGACATCAGGAACTGGAGCTGACGATGGAGCCAATAAGCACGATCTCCGGAAAGGTCACGCACCTCGACCGCGCCGACGTCGACACCGACCAGATCATGCCCAAGCAGTTCCTCAAGCGCGTGGAGCGCACCGGCTTTGGGCAATATCTCTTCTACGACTGGGCGAAGGAGCCCGGCTGGGAGCTGCCCGCCAACCCGATCCTCGTGGCGGGTCGCAACTTCGGCTGCGGCTCCTCGCGCGAGCACGCCCCCTGGGGACTTCAGGACTACGGCTTCCAGGCGATCGTGGCGCCGAGCTTCGCCGACATCTTCTACTCCAACTGCACGAAGATCGGGCTGCTGCCGGTCGTGCTGAGCGAGGATGGCTGCCGCGCGCTCGCCCAGGCCGGCAAGGGCGAAGTCGACCTGCAGGCTCAGGAGGTTCGCTTCGACGGGCGTGCCGTGGCGTTCGAGATCGACGAGGAGATCCGTCGCCGCCTGCTGGCGGGCCTTGACGACATCGGCGCGACGCTCGGGCAGGGAGAAGCGATCGCCTCTTACGAGCGCGACCGCGAGCGGTCCGGTCCAGTGACCACCGCGCTATAGGGACGGGGGAGACATGGCACACCGCATCGTCACGCTTCCCGGCGACGGGATCGGCCCTGAGATCCTCGCGCCCGCGCTCGAGGTGCTGCGCGTGCTCGGCGACTTCGAGTTCGAGGAGCATCCCTTCGGCGGAGCCGCGATCGACCTGTATGGCGCCGCGCTCACCGACGAGACGCTTGCGGCGTGTCGCGCAGCCGACGCCGTGCTGCTGGCAGCCGTGGGCGGCCCGAAGTGGGACACCACCGATCCACACGCCCCGCGGCCCGAGCAGGGGCTGCTCGGCCTGCGCAAGGGGCTCGGGCTGTACGCGAACCTGCGCCCGGTCAAGCCGCTGCCCGCGCTGTATGACGCCTCGCCGCTGCGGCGCGAGCGGATCGAGGGGACCGACCTGCTCGTCGTCCGCGAGCTCACCGGCGGGATCTACTTCGGCGAGAAGACCCGCACGCGGGACTTCGCCTCAGACGTGTGCGCCTACACGCGCGAGGAGATCGAGCGGATCGCTCGGGTCGCGTTCAACGCGGCGCGCGCGAAGGTCACGAGCGTGGACAAGGCCAATGTGCTCGAGACCTCCCGGCTGTGGCGAGAGGTCGTGACCGAGGTGCATTCGCGCGAGTACCCCCACATCCAGCTCGAGCACGTGCTCGTCGACAACGCCGCAATGCAGCTCGTCTCAGCGCCGCGCCACTTCGACACGATCCTCACAGAGAACATGTTCGGTGACATCCTCAGCGACGAGGCCGCCATGATCACCGGCTCGATCGGGATGCTCCCGAGCGCCTCGCTCAGCGCTCCCCGCGAGCCCGCCGGCTCCGCGGGCTTCCCCCCAGAGGGAGGAAGGGGAGGTGGGGGTTGTGGGGGCCTGTTCGAGCCCGTGCACGGCTCCGCGCCCGACATCACCGGACGCGGCATCGCCAACCCGCTTGCGATGTTCCTCTCCGCCGCGCTCATGCTGCGCCACGGGCTCGGTTTGGAAAGCGAGGCGGCGGCTGTAGAATCGGCTGTCGAGCGCGCGCTCGAGCGCGGTCTGCGCACCCCCGATCTCGGTGGTGAAGCCGGTACCGTGGAGGCGACGCGCGCGGTGCTCGAGCACCTCTGACGCTGGCCCAACACTCTTCGGGCTCGCGATATTCCGAGTCAGCGGGCTGCGAATTCCGGATCAGCAGGCCGATGTTTTCGGCTCGACTGGGAGCGCCCTTCCCGACGCCCAAGGTTATTCCGAGTTAGCATGCGGTAAACTCCGAGTTAGCAGCAGGATATATTCAGATCGACAAAGGGGGCCGCCGTGAAGCTGATCGATCGGAGCTTGACCGACGTTGTCGCCGAGGCGATGGCCTCAGCACGCGTAGTGGCTCTGCTCGGACCGCGTCAGGCGGGTAAGAGCACCCTCGCGCGGATGCTCGCCGTGGAGCGCCTGGGCGCGGACTATCTATCGCTCGACGACGAGCCTGTGCGCTCGCTGGCCTCGGCCGATCCCGCCGGCTTTGTCGCTGCGCGCGACCGCCCGACCGTCATCGACGAGGTGCAGCGTGCTCCCGAGCTGCTGCTGGCCATCAAGTCGCGCGTCGATCGCGACCCGGCTCCGGGTCAGTTCCTGCTCACCGGATCGGCCAACCTGCGCCGCATCCCGGCGGTCAGCGACGCCTTGCCCGGACGTGTGGACTACCTGTCGTTGTGGCCGTTCACCCAAGGTGAGATCGCCGGACGCCGGGAGGACTTCCTTACGCGCATCTTCAAGGGCCAGGCGCCGATGATCGTGGACGCTCCCATAGGTCGGCACCGCTACGCGCAGGCACTGCTCACCGGTGGCTTTCCCGAGGCGCATGCACGGCCCGCCAGCGCGCGATCGCGGTTCTTCTCGAGCTATGTCGACTCGATCATCGATCGGGACGTTGCTGACGCGTCACGGGTGCGTGATCCCGCGTCGGTCGGCACGCTGCTGAGGCTTCTCGCCGCACGGTCCGGCGCGCTCGCCCGCTATGACGCGCTGGCACGGGATGTCGGGATCGACGGCAAGACCGTCAAGAGCCACATCGACGTGCTCGAGCGGCTCTTCCTTGTGCGCATACGCCGCGCCTGGCACGTCAACCTCGGTCAGCGCCAGGTCAAGGCTCCCAAGCTGTATATCTCGGACACGGGGCTTCTGAGCGCGCTTGTGGGGGCCGACGAGGGTCGTGTGCGCGACGACGATGGCTTTGCCGGCGCTCTGTTCGAGACATTCGTAGCGACCGAGCTGGAGCGTCAGGCCTCGTGGCTGCCACAGCCGCTCAGTTTCTGGCACTACCGCGACGGCGACCGCGAGGTCGATGTCGTGATCGAGCGTCCCTCGGGTGAGGTCGTGGGCGTAGAGGTCAAGGCCGGCGCGACCGTTCGCTCACGCGACTTCGCCGGTCTGAGCCAGCTGCGCGCCCGGCTCGGCTCGCGCATGGTCGCCGGTGTGATCCTCTACGCGGGCGCCCACACGCTGCCGTTCGGCGTGGGCCTGTGGGCGGTGCCGCTGCAGGCGATGTGGGCGGGCGAGCGCAGGTCAAAGCCGCAGGGGCCCTAACCCAAAGCTTTGGAACAACAAGCCCGTGCCTGTAGAATCGGCTGTCAAACCGAGCAGGTCTAACCGGGAGACGACAGACGTGGACAGCAGCGACCTCATATGGATGAATGGAGAGTTCCTCGCCTGGGAGGACGCCAAGATCCACGTTCTCACGCACGGCCTGCACTACGGCACGGGCGTGTTCGAGGGAGTGCGCTGCTACGACACCGAGCTCGGCCCCGCGGTGTTCCGCAACGCCGAGCACATGGAGCGGCTGTTGCGCTCCGCCGAGCTCTACTACATGCCCGTCCCCTACACAGCGCAAGAACTGCAGAGCGCCACGCGCGATCTCGTCGCCAACAACAACCTGCGCTCCTGCTATATCCGCCCGATCGCTTACCGCGGCTACGGCTGCGATGGGCCTGAACCCGATGGACGCCCCCGTCGACGTCACGATCGCCTGCTGGGAGTGGGGCACGTATTTGGGCGAGGACGGCATGACGCAAAGGCATCCGAGCCAAGGTCTCCTCATGGCGGCGCATCTGCGCCTGACTCTCTCATCCCGCACGCGAAGGCCTCGGGCCAGTACCTCAACAACGTGCTCGCCAAGGTCGAGTCGATGAAGGCCGGCTACCAGGAGGCGATCCTGCTCGACGACCACGGCCACGTCTGCGAGGGCACCGGGGAGAACATCTACATCGTCTCCGCCGGGGAGATCGTCACGCCGGGCCACCACAACTCGATCCTCGACGGCATCACGCGCCGCTCGATCATGCAGCTGGCGGCCGATCTCGGCTACACGGTTGTGGAGCGCAACATCGCGCGCGCGGAGATGTACCTCTGCCGAGGAGGTCTTCATGTCCGGCACCGCCGCCGAGCTGGTGCCCGTCGTTGAGATCGACGATCACAAGGATCGGCTCCGGCAAGCCGGGTGAGGTGACGCGCCTGCTCGCAAGAGCGCCTTCGACGATGCGATCCACGGCCGCTCAGAGCGCTACCGCGAATGGCTTGACGTCGTAAACGTGAGCGCCCCCGCGCCGAGCCCCACCGGCTCCGCCGTTTCCCCCTTGTCGGGGGTCCCCCTTGGGGGATCTCCGAGCGCCTAATGCGCCATATCGAGCTCTACGACGCCACCCTACGCGACGGCATGGGGGGAGGCGGCATGAGCCTCACCGCCGAGGAGAAGCTGCGCGTCGTGCACGCGCTCGACGCGCTTGGCGTTCACCTGATCGAGGCGGGCTTCCCGGCTTCCAACCCCAAGGAGCGCGAGCTGTTCGAGCTGCTCGCCAACGAGACCCTCGAGGTCTCTGAGATCGTCGCCTTCGGCATGACGCGCCGGCGCGAGACCCCCGCCTCCGCCGACGAGGGCTTGCGCGTGCTCGCCGACTCGTTCGCGCCCGTCTGCACGCTCGTCGGCAAGAGCTCGCCGATGCAAGTCGAGAAGGTCGTGCGCGTCTCGCCTGAGGAGAACATCATGATGATCGGCGAGTCGATCTCCTTCCTCGTCAAGCAGGGCAAGCGCGTGCTGTTCGACGCCGAGCACTTCTTCGACGGCTACGCGCTCAACCGCGGCTATGCGCTCGACACGCTGCGCGCCGCGTCCGTCGCGGGCGCCGAGCGCGTCGTCCTGTGCGACACGAACGGCGGCTCCCTGCCCGGGCAGGTGCGGGCGATCTTCGAAGCCGTGCGCTTCGAGCTGCCCGACGTCGATTTCGGGATCCACACGCACGACGACGCCGGCTGCGCGGTCGCCAACACGCTCGTCGCCGTCGAAGCGGGCGCCACGCAGGTGCAGGGCACGATCAACGGGATCGGCGAGCGCACCGGCAATGCCAACCTCGTCACGATCATCGCCGACCTGCAATTGAAGATGGGCTACGACGGACTGCCCCCCGAGCGGCTCGCGCGCCTCACGGAGACCGCGCATCTGGTCGACGAGTTGCTCAACCGCACGCCCGACCCCGCGCAACCATATGTCGGCAAGCACGCCTTCGCTCACAAGGCCGGCTTGCACGCCGCGGCGGTGCGCGCCGACGCCGCCACGTTCGAGCACGTCGCCCCCGCGCTGGTGGGCAATGCGCGCGACCTGCTCGTCTCAGAGATATCGGGGCGCGGCACGGTGATCGAGAAGGCCGCCGAGTTCGGGATCGAGCTGGATGAGGACGCCGTCGCCCGCATCCTCGAGAGTGTCAAGCGTCTGGAGCACAGAGGCTTCCAGTTCGAGGCCGCCGACGGCTCCTTCGAGCTGCTGATGCGCGAAGAAGCCGGCCTGTACGAGCCTCTCTTCGAACTGGAATCTTGGCGGGTGATCGTCGAACAGAACCGCGATGGACAGGTCGAAACCGAGGCCACGATCAGGATCATCGCGCCACCCGGACCCGACGAGCGGCGCATCCTCCACACCGCCGAGGGCAATGGGCCCGTGAATGCGCTCGACAAAGCACTGCGCGAGGCGCTCGAAGGGATCTATCCTCACTTGCGCGACATCAAACTCGTCAACTACAAGGTGCGGATCCTCGACGAGGCCAGGGGGACCGGGGCTGTCACGCGCGTCCTGATCGACGCTTCCGATGGCGACCGGGTTTGGGGGACCATCGGCGTCTCTGGAGACATTATCGCCGCTTCTTGGAACGCTTTGGTCGACTCGCTCGAGGTTGGGACTCAGCGGTCTCGGTCCCGCTTTGGGTGATTTCGAGGTCATTCCGCTTGCCAAGCCTGTCCTGGGCGCCTTGGAGGAGCGGCTTGTTGCCGAGGTGCTGAGGTCGGGGCACTTGTCGCTTGGGCCTCGCGTCCTGGAGTTCGAGCGGCGGTTTGCCGAGTTTGTCGGCAGTCCGTTTGCCTCTGCCGTCTCCAGCGGCACCGCTGGACTCCATCTTGCCTTGCGGGCGGTTGGGGTTGGCGATGGCGACGAGGTGATCACCAGCCCGTTTTCGTTCGTTGCCTCGGCGAACGTGGCGCTCTATGAGCGGGCTCGGCCGGTTTTCGCCGACGTCGATCCGGTTACGCTCAACCTCGATCCCGTGGCGGCCGAGGCGGCGGTCACCGCGCGCACACGGGCCATCCTGCCGGTGCACATCTTCGGCTACCCCGCCAACATGGGCGCGTTCGAGCGGATCGCCGCGCGGCATGGGCTCGGGGTCGTGGAGGACGCTTGCGAGGCGCTTGGGGCCGTCCATGCGGATGGCACACCGGTTGGTGGGCGCGGGAATCCCGCTGTGTTCGGGTTCTACGCCAACAAGCAGCTCACCACGGGGGAGGGGGGAATGGTGACGCTTGGCGACCCTGCCCTGAAGGCTCGGATCGACTCCGAGCGCAACCAGGGCCGCTCGCCCGACATGGGCTGGCTGGACCATGACCGGCTCGGGTTCAACTACCGGTTGTCGGACATCGCCTGCGCGGTGGGGCTCGGGCAGATGGCCCGGCTCGATGGGATGCTGCAGGTTCGCGCGCGTCTCGCCGCGAGCTACCGGGAGGCGCTCGCTGGGATCGACGGCCTGGAGCTTCCCTGCGAAGATCGCGAAGGGGAGCGGCGCGGGTGGTTCGTGTTCGTCGTGCAACTCCCACGCGGCGTCGACCGGGATGAGACGGTCCGCGCGCTCGCGGCGCGGGGCGTCCAGAGCAAGCCCTACCTGCCCGCGATCCACCTGATGAGCTTCTACCGCGAGCGCTTCGGTCACCGCGAGGGCGAGTTCCCCGTGTGCGAGGACGTGGCGGCCCGCTCACTTGCGCTGCCGTTCTTCCCCGGGCTCGACCAAGGGCAGGTCGAGCGCGTGGCCGAAGCGCTGCGCGCCGCGCTCGGTCGCTGATCGCGCGCGGGACCGTTCTGGCCTGTTGCGCGGACCGGTCGCGAAGAGCTCGACCATCCGTCCACCGGCAAATTGTCTCTGACTTTCTCGCCCCGAGCGCATCGGGCGAGGAAAGCGCTCCTGTGCAGGGGAAATGGGCCGTGCGCCGTCATTCGACGAGTTCCATCAGCATGGCACCGGGCAGATCTGGACAGATTTGGACTGGCAGACGCCGCCCATCTGTGATAGGACTCCGTTTGGCACCTGCCAACCAACCGGCTCGAATGGGCCGGGTCCAGGGTCGGGGTTGCTTCGCAAGTAGCGGAAGCACCTCGGCTCGGGCCTCTGTCACAGGAGCCATTCCCACCAGCCTCGTCGGCTGAGACCTCGCCGCACCTCTCGAAAGCCGGCTGTCCAGCCCAAGCGATGCGCGAGCGTCTGGGCGCGCCTTGAGGCGGTCCGGGACGCGACAAGTTCTTGCGGGCAGAAAGCCCCGCCGCCTGCGACAGAGGGCCTCGTCCGCGGGGACGGAAGCTCGCTTTTGGCTCCAGCACTGGCGATACGGGGGGGTGCGTCGAGCGCCGGCAGCCCCTTTCTCAGAGTGAGAAACATCTATGGATATTTGCTTGACATGGCGCTAGGGTAGCTGCTACGCTCGCGGCGAGATCCATTAGTCGGGATCTCAATGCAGTGCATACAGGGCCGGGCTCGGCGCTCTCTGACGTACACGAGTGCTCTGGTCGGCCATCTCAAGCCTCGGAAGAGGCCCAACCAGGCCTTGGACGAGGGGAAGGTAGATGAATCACAATGAGAAAGATCCAGATAATCGGGCTTGCGCTCGTCGCAGCATTTGCGGTCAGTGCGATCGCAGCAGCGTCGGCGTTCGCGGCACCCGAATGGTTAATCAACGGAGCAGCGGTCACAGCATCGACATCGGTCGAAACCAAAGGAAGTCTGAACCTAACTGACACGGAAACGGCCCTAGGATCAGTTACGGTCAAATGCGAAGGTACACTCGACGGCTCGGTCGGGCCTACCGGTACAGATGAAATCACGGAAGTATTAAACACGGCAGGAGTAGCAATCAAATTAGGGGGCACGGCCCTCTTATGCACCTCGTCTCAATGTTCGGGCACGCCCGAAGTCTGGCCTGAGAATCTGCCGTGGAAGACGCAGCTCGAATTAGTCGGAACGGTGATACGAGACCATATCTTTACCTCAACCGGTGGAGCGCCGGGCTATACCTCGTTATGTACCATTATCCTCCCTATCGAAGACACGTGCACAGGGTTAACGAGTTCCTTGATAGAAAACATGCCGACGGAAAGTCCCCCCGACGTGTTAGGAATTTTCAATGCTGAATCCGAGCATGGATCCTGTACACAAGGCAAATCAACATCAGGAGTAATAACGGGCGAAGGTTTAATCACGACATTAAACGGACTAGCGTTGGCAGTAAGCGGAGAATAGCTAGTCATAGTGTCAGTACTACAGGTGCAATGTGGCACGTTGAAATGATGTAATACGTGCGCGCTGGGCGGGACGGAATCGTCTCGCCCGGCGGCACGTCAATTTTGAGTTTCCATAGTGGACCGTTCAAGCGTTGCAAGTTTTGGAGCCTGGCCGGGAGAAGAGAAAGTGGGGAAGAGGATGAGTAGAGGGGCCAGCTGGGCTGGTGCGCTCGTACTGGTATTGGTGGTGTCTTGCTGTCTGTCGGCCACGGCGCTCGCTCTCCCCGAAGGCCGTGTGTACGAGATGGTTAGTCCTCCCTACAAGGGGGGCTATGGCGCCTCTGCGATCGAGGCGGTGGCGCCGACGGGTGAAAGTGTCGCGTTCTACTCCCCGGGCGCGTTTGAAGGGGCGCCCTCAAGCCCGGAAGGGCTAATCGCCTATGTCGCGCATCGTGGCGCCACCGGCTGGTCGACGGCGCCGCTGATGGTGCCCGCAACGATGATGCCGTATATCGTGGCTCAGGACGTGTCGTCATCGCTGGACTCGACGCTCGCGCTGGGTAAGCCGGGGTCAAACGAGGAAGGCGCAGGCCAAGCAGGCACAGAAGAGGAGTTTCGGCTGCACCTCACGGATAGGCCGGACACGGAAGCTAACTGGGAATTGGGCGGCGTGGTCTTGAGAACGCTTGAAGACAAGCCTCTTACTCTCATTTACCACGGGGCGAGCGCTGACTTTTGCCACATCCTGTTCACAAACCTAGGGAGAGAAGCCCTCCTACCCCAAGCGGCGGAAACAACAGAACCGTCACTCCAGATATATGAGCTCGATCGCGGCTGTAGCGGGGGACCGACGTCGTTGCGGCTCCTGGGGGTGAACAACCAGGGCAAGTCGGTCGATCCTGCGTGTGCGGTGGACGTGGGCATCGGGGGCCACTATGCCAGCGAAAAAGAAAACGAATTCAACGCGATCGCCGCGGATGGCACGGAGATATTCTTTACGACAAACGTCGACAAAGCCACCAAATGTGCCAACGAAAGCGGGGATCATCAGTTGTTTGTGCGTTTGGATGGAGCCAAGACGCTCGAAGTATCGAAGTCCGTCGCCGAAGAATGTAACGAAGTGCCGTGTGAACCAGGGGCCGCGTCGCGTGCGAGCGCCAACTTCGTGGGTGCCTCCGAAGACGGGTCGAGGGTGTTCTTCACGACCACCCAGTCGTATGTGGCCAGCGAAGACAAAGACACGGAAAACGATCTCTACATGGCGACGATCGGTTGTCCATCCGGCAACGAACACGGATGCGAAGCGGCCGAAAGAGAAGTGAAGCCGCTTGTGCAGGTATCGCACGATCCGAACGGCGAAGCCGCGCAGGTGCAGGGTGTTGTCAGGGTTGCGCCAGACGGGTCTCGCGTCTATTTCGTGGCGAGCGGTGACCTCTTGAGCCAGGCCGAGCAGGAAGGGATCGAAGGCGAAGGGCGTGCTGTTCCGCACGCCAAAGCTGACAATCTGTATGTGTACGACAGCGTATCCGGGAAAGTGGCGTTCGTCGCGGATCTCTGCTCGGGATCGGAACTCTCGGGAGCAGTGGTTGATGTGCGCTGTCCAAGCACGACGGGAAGCGACGAAAGACTGTGGCTGAGCGCTAGTGGTGCCAGCGGGCCCGAAGCGCAGACAGCGGGCACGGATGGCAGGTTCCTGGTCTTCTCCAGCTATGGGCAGCTGGTCTCCAGCGACACGGATACGGCGAAGGACATCTACCGGTATGACGCTGAAACGGGCGCGCTCGATCGTGTGTCGCTTGGTGAAGCGGGCTCGGACGCTAACGGCAACAACAGTCTGTTCGACGCGACGATCGCCTTGGGTAACTGGGGCGGCAAGGTGGCGCGCCAATACGAAATGGGTAATCGTGCCATGACCGAAGACGGTTCGCGGATCGTGTTCACGACCGCCGAGCCGTTGTTGCCTGCCGCGATTAACCACCTCACAAACGTGTATGAATGGCACAAGGAAGCGGACGACAGCGAAGGTAGGGTGTCGCTGATCTCAAGCGGCAGCGCGGAAGAGCCGGTCGAAGACGTGGTGATCTCGCCCAAGGGTGACGATGTCTTCTTTGTGACGGTACAAGGCTTGGTCTCGCAGGACACCGACGGCGCTCCGGACATCTACGATGCGCGCCTGCCGCATCTGCCTGGAGAACAGCTTGGTTTCTCGGTGACAGGTGCAAAACGCCAGCAGTGCTTGGGTGATGCGTGTCAGGGTCCGTTGACGAATCCAGCGCCGCTGCTGGTGCCCGGCAGCGTCCCGCAAGCGCCGGGCGGGAACTTCGCCGCGCCCGTCTCCAAACCGGCGGTCAAGGCGAAGAAGCCCAAGCCCAAGCCCAAGCCGAAGAAGAAGCGCCAGAAAAAGGGGAAGGCCTCCGGGCGCTCCGGCAAGGCTAAGAAGGCAGCTGGAAGGAGCAGGCGGTGAGGACGAGGGTCTTGCGAGGGCTATGTGGTGTGGCGCCTGTGCTCGGTGTGTTGCTGACGGCGTGTGTGCCGGCCAGCGCGCTGGAAGGGAAGCCGTTCGACATCACCAAGTTCACAATGCAGACAACTGAACGGACCGAGGAAGTGCCGCTTGGAAAAGCGCTTGGCGAGGAAATGTACGAATTCACCAACGTGCCATACACGTTTACTCAAGCCGGCGGCCACCCTTGGGCCTTGACGACGACGGCCGATCTCACGGACGAAGAAGTCGAAAAAACATCAGAAAAAGGACACTACTCCCTTGTGCCAACGCAGGATCCGAAGGACATAGTCGCCGGTTTGCCTCCAGGTCTATTGGGCGATCCGATGGCTGTGCCGCGCTGCCCTCTCACACAGGTTACCAGCAGCGCCGAACAGTGTCCTGCCGATACTCAGGTCGGCGTGTACCTACTCCACTGGGAGGGCGGGAAGGAGCAGCTCGCGCCGATAGTGAACGTGACGCCGGAAGCCGGCCAGTCTGCGGAGTTCGCGCTTGAGAACAAGACAAAAATTATCACACCCCAGCTGACGGCGCATCTTGTGCGCACTGCGCAAGGCGAATATGGATTCACGGTCGTCAGCAACGAGATTCCGAAGATCGCGCTTACCGGGTTTGAACTGACGTTCTGGGGTGTTCCGGCCGATCTGAGCCACCGCCCGATGCGTGGACGGTTCTGCGGTACCTCCGAAGTAAGCTCACCGCTGGTCTGCGAAGGCGGCGGGGAACCTGCGAACCACGAAATGGTGCCGTTCTTGTCGATGCCGACGGATTGCTCCGCGGGTCCTGAGACGGCGACGCTGCGTGCGGACTCTTGGGAGAAGCCGGGGAAAGTTGGCGTGAACGGACAGTACGAAGGGTATGTGGAAGCCCACACGACGTTTCCGACGGTCGTGAGCGGACCTCCACAGGGGGTGACGGGTTGCAACCTGTTGGCGTTTGACCCGTCGATCGAAGTGGAACCGGACACGCTGCTCGCAGATGCGCCAGTCGGGTTGGGCGTCGACCTGAAGGTCCCGCTGAACGAAAAGCCGGAAACGCTCGCGACGCCGCAGCTGCGCGACTCGACCGTGACGTTCCCGGAGGGCATGTCGATCAGTCCTGGTGTGGTTGACGGCATCCAGGCGTGCAACGAATTTGGGCCTGAAGGGATCAACATCACCGGTCCTGAATCGGAAGTAGTCGGCCTGAACGGCGAACTGCAGCTGGCACCCGGTCACTGCCCGGATGCGTCGACCGTGGGTACCGCAGAAGCGCTCATCCCGCTGTTGCCGGTACCGGTCAAGGGTCACGTATACCTGGCGAGGCCGGGCTGCGGCGGCGCTGGTCAGAGTCCCTGCACGGAACAGGACGCGCTGGACGGGAAACTCTACCGCCTGTACCTAGAGCTAGGTGGCACGGGCGATCTGGCGAAGACAGGTGTCCACTTCAAGGTCGCGTTCGACACTGAGGCCAACCCAACGACGGGTCAGCTGACCACGGAGGTCATGGGGACGCCGCAGGCGCCGTTCAGCGAACTAAAGGTCGACCTGAACGGTGGTCCGCGGGCGCCGATCGACAATCCGGCAGCGTGTGGACCGGCGGTCACGACGGCGGACTTCACGCCGTGGAGCGCGCCGGGCACGACGCCGGCGCCTGAAAGCCTGTCGATGCCGGGCACGCCGGATGCGACGCCGTCCTCGTTCTTTGAAGTGGAAGGCTGCTCAAGCCCACCGGGCCTGAACCCCGGTTTCCTGGCGGGCACGGTGACGCCGCAGGCGGGCCAGTTCAGCGCGTTCACGCTGAACCTCTCGCGCAAAGACCGCGAACAGTACGTCAAGGGTATCCAGGTGTATACCCCGCCGGGCCTGCTGGGGATGCTCTCGAGCGTCCCGTTGTGCGGGGAACCGGCCGCCGACGCGGGCACGTGCCCGCCGGCCTCGAAGATCGGCACAACCAGGGTCGCCTCGGGCGCGGGCTCGCACCCCTTTGAAATCGAAGGCGGCGTCTACCTGACCGGCCCATACGGGGGCGCGCCGTTCGGGTTGAGCATCGCAACGCCAGCGGTCGCGGGACCGTTCAACCTCGGCATGGTCGTGGTGCGGGCGCGGATCGACGTGAACCCGACCGACTCGACGCTGACGATCACCACCGATGAATCCGGCCCGCACGCGGTCCCACAGATCTGGATGGGTGTGCCGCTGCGATTGCAGCGAGTCACGGTCAACATCGACCGGCCGAGCTTCATGTTCAACCCGACCAACTGCAAGGCGCAGCAGATCACCGCTGTGATCTCTGGCTCCCAGAACGCGACCGCGACCGTTCAGAGCCCGTTCGCGGTCGGGGGCTGCAAGAGCCTGGTGTTCAAGCCCACGTTCAAGGTCAGCACCTCGGGCAAGACCAGCCGTGCGAAGGGCGCTAGCCTCGATGCGAAGCTCTCCTACCCCAAGGGCGCTCTCGGCAACGACGCGAACATCGCAGCGGTCAAGGTGTCATTGCCCAAGCAGCTGCCCTCGCGCCTGACGACACTACAGAAGGCGTGTCCCGTCGCGACGTTCAACAGCAACCCGGCCGGGTGCCCGTCCGCGTCGGTCGTGGGTATCGCCAGAGCCTCGACGCCTCTGTTGCCGGTCGGCCTCTCGGGTCCCGTGTACTTCGTCTCGCACGGCGGGGAAGCGTTCCCGTCGCTGATCGTCGTCCTACAGGGCGACGGTGTCAGGGTTGATCTGACCGGTACCACGTTCATCAGCAAAGCCGGGATCACGAGCAGCACGTTCAAGACCGTCCCGGACGTTCCGGTCAACACGTTCGAGCTCTACCTGCCCGAGGGCAAGTACTCCGCGCTCGCCGCGAACGGCAACCTCTGCACGAGCAGACTGGCGATGCCCACGGCGTTCGTCGCGCAGAACGGCGCGGAAATCCACGAGAGTACGAAGATCACCGTCACCGGCTGCCCGAAGGCAAAGAAGGCTCAAAAAAAGAAGAAGGCAAAGGCGAAGAAGGCCGATAAGGCCGGCAACCGGAGGGCAGGCCAATGATCGCCAATCGCATGAAGACCATCCCGCCCGCGATCGTCACGGCCATGATCGTGATGCTCGCCGGTGCAACCGGCGCGCAGGCCAAGCCCGTGAAGCTCGTGCCGTCAAGCCATATCACAAATGGTTTTGAATATCCCGAAAGCGCCGCGGTCGCACCCAACGGGAACGTGTACGTCGCGGACCGCGGCAACAGCCGTGTGCAGGAGCTCACAGCGACCGGGGATTTCGTGTTGATGTTCGGCAGGGAAGTCAACGAAACGAAGGTCAACGAATTCAAAGAAGCCGGTAACCCGCATAAAATCACCGATGTCGAAGAGAACGTCTGTACCGCAGCGTCGGGGAATACGTGCAAGGCCGGCGTGGAAGGAACGGGTGCCGGTGCGTTCAGGGAGGTCCAAAGCGTCGCCATTGACCCGGCCACACCGCACAACATCTACGTGCAGGATCTGCTCAGCTGGCGTGTCGCGGAGTACACAGCCGACGGTCGATTCGTGTTGATGTTCGGCAGGGAAGTCAACGAAACGAAGGTCAATGAATTCAAAGAAGCCGGCAACCCGCATAAAATCACCGAAGCCGAAGAGAACATTTGTACGGCAGCTTCAGGGGATGTCTGCACAAGTGGCGTGCAAAGCGCAGTCGGAAGCGCCGAACACGGCGGGTTTAAATTTGCGCAATTCGCAGGCGACCTGCTTGCGGTAGGTGCTGAACACCTGCTGTATGTAGGCGACGAACAACGGGTGCAAGTGTTCGAAGCCGACGGTAAATGGAAGCGGGAACTCTCGCTCACGTCGATCTCTTCGGCGCCAGGGAGTAGGGTGACGGCACTTGCGGTCGACAGCGCTGGCGACGTATACGTCGTTTTGAGTTTCGTTGCCAATAGCATACGGGAGTTCAATTCGAGTGGGCTAGAAATCAAGAAATTCCCGGTAAGCCCGAGGCAGCCTGGCCTAGAAGTCACGATCCAAGGTATAGCGCTCGACTCGTCGGAACATGTCGCTGTTTCGGCGTTTGAAGCTGGCCCTCACCAATCCGCCTTGGCGTTCGGCTCGCTGCTCGGCGCCGAAGAAGGCAACCTGATCACGGAATTCACTATTCCTGCCCCAGACCTCGGTATCTCGTTTGGCGGAAGTAACGACCTGTACGCCTCCCTAGGAAACGAAGTATTGGTTTACACACCTGTGAATGTCGCGGAACTATTGACGCGTCCGGTGACGTGCGAATCGGGCGTCGAACACGATACGGACGAGACGTTTGACTGTAGTCTGAAAGGAGAAGCGAATCCGTGGGGCGTCGGTGAAACGGAAGTCTGGTTCCAGTGGGGCAGGACAGAAGCGTTGGGTTCGGAAACGCCCAAGACATCGGTCCCGTTGGGCGAAGTGCTGGTACCGGTGAGTATCAAAGTGGCGACCGTGCGGCCTGGCGAAACAGCGTTCTACTATCGGCTTTCCGGCTACGATAAAAACGTCGAGCCGCCGGAAAGGCCGCTGTTTAGCAGCCCGACTGCTTCGTTTTTGACGCCGATCGTAGCACCGCGGATTGTTAGTGATCCAAGCATTCTATTCGTAAAAGCATCTTCAGCGGTAATGTTCGATGAACTCAATCCGGAGAATGCGAAGACTGAATACTTTTTTGAATACGGGGAAGTCGATGCGTTGGAAGAATGCAAAGAGGGCGTGAGAGAAGCCGAAGAACAGAAAACCATCTGCGAAGGCGTATCGGCGACGAGCGTGCTGGAGTCTAAAGCGTACGGGAAGATCGGTACGACCCAGGAAGTGACCGAACTTCAGCCCGATACGACCTATCACTACCGGCTATTTGCGGAAAGCGAAAGCGCGGACAAAAAGCAAAAGCTGCATGAAATAGGTGCCGAACGTGAGTTCAAAACCGGATCCGCTCCCAAAGTGCGGGCTTTCACCGGCCCGTACAGTATGGTCGCGGCGACGACCGCGGTCGTGTCGGGCACGGTCAACTCGGATGGCCAGCCGGCAACATACAGGTTCGAACTGGGCGCGTACGCGGGTTCGGACACACAGTACGGAGTCGTGTTCTCGGGGTCTGTCGGCTCCAGCACGACGCTGGTAGGGGAGTCCCTAGCGCTCACCGGGTTGCAGCCCGCGACGACATACGCCTACCGGATCTTCGTTCAGAGCGGCTATGGCAAGGCGTGGGGCGAAACGGCGACGTTCACGACTCGAGGGCTGCCGTCCGTGTTGTTCGCGCCCACCGTGGTGGCTCAACTGTCCATCCCGAACATCCCGTTCCCCAAAGAACCGGCGAAAGTCACGCCCAAGAAGTTGACCCGGGCGCAGCAGCTCGCGCTCGCATTGAAGGCGTGCGCGAAGCAGCCGAAGAGCAAGCGCGCTGCGTGCAGGCGCAGCGCACGCAAGAAGTACGCGGTGACCAAAACGAAGAGCAAGAAGAAATAGCGACATGTCGCGCGTGGGCTGTGGGGGCCGCACGCTCTTAACCGGAAAGTGGGAGGAACCTGATGTTCTCTAGGATACGTAAACGTCTTACCTACACCAACATAATCGTGACACTCGCGCTCGTGTTCGCGATGAGCGGCGGCGCGTATGCCGCAAGCAAATACCTGATCACTTCGACCAAACAGATCAGCCCGAAGGTGCTCACGGCGCTGAAGGGTAAAAACGGTAAAAACGGCACAAATGGCAGCAACGGAGCACAAGGCCCGGTGGGCGAAAAAGGATCCGTCGGCACGAACGGCACAACCGGCCCGACAGGCCCGACAGGCCCGACAGGCACGACGGGTGCAACGGGTGCAACGGGCACGACGGGTGCAACGGGCCCGACAGGTGCAACGGGCCCGACAGGTGCAACGGGCCCGCAAGGTCCACTGCAACCCGGTAAAACCGAGACGGGCCAGTGGACTGTTTCACAGAATGTGACCGGCGAAGTCGAATTTCTTGATGTCAGTCTTTCGTTTCCGGTCCCGCTCGCAAAAGCGCTCGACGCAGCACACGTTCATTTCATCGGGGTAGGCGAAGGCGAACACGAAGGGAAAGAAGCGCTGGCAATCACTAACCACGAATGCGAAGGCACGTCCAAAGGACCGAAGGCGACAAGCGAAAACCTTTGCGTGTTCACTACATCGTCGGTGAGCGTCACGCTACCTTTCAAAGAGACACCTGTGACGATCCCATTTCAAATCTTGGATGCGGAAAATGAAGCAGCAGAAGGTGCTGGTATCTCGGGGGCGTACATGGCGGCGCTCGCGAAAATTGCAAAAAGCGATCTTGTGGCCAGTGGTGACTGGGTCGTTACCGGTTGAGTTGAGTGTATGAGAGCCGGTGCGCCGCGAGGTTGCATGGCGCACCGGTTACTCTCGTTGGCAACGAAGCCAGTAGGATCAGGCATACCAGTTCAGATGTGATCTGGCTCACTCTGGATGCGCGCCATTTCGGAAGCTCTCGCCAGCTCAGCCATGTTGTAGGCCGGGCGCTATGGGTATTCGCTGTCGAGCAATGCTTCCAGCTTCCACGTGTCGCCCTCGCGTTTCACGCCCATGTAGCGTCGTTCAGGGATTGTCCTGAACGCCAGCAGGATAAATGCCGTCTCGTGGGCGATCCGCACGCTGGTCACTTCGAGTCTGGCCGCCTCGGCCACCATCCGCCGGTGGCGGTGATTGAACAGTTTCGACATCACTTCGGCACAGGTTTTGCCACGCACGTAGGTCGGGTTGGGCGCCTTGCCGTAGGATCGCGGGATCGCTTTGGCGAGATTTGGGACAAGCAGCGAGCAGGCCGTAGCGCCATCGTCTGCGGCGGCGGCCGCGAAGTAGCGCTTGGCGAAGGCCGTAGCCGTCCCCTTGTCGGCCGCATTCGCCGCGTGGCCGTAGTATTCGACCTCCCTGTCGTCGTTGTTCTCAGTGTTGTTTTTGCTATCGGGCACGTTGTCGCCATCGTTGGAATCGTTGAGGCCCCGCCCAGTCGCGGCCGAAGCCGTGTTGGACAAGGTCTGGGATGGGGAGCTCGTGCCCTTGCCGGCGCCGGCGCCTCCGCATGCGGAGGCGACAACGCTGAGCAGCGCGATTATCAGCAGCGTGAGCAGCGGCTTCATCTCGGAGAGCGCATTGTGTGGTGACTCAGTCTAAGAGGTCGATGCGCAATTTGTGAAGCCGTCACGTTTGGCGGCTGCCGATAGCGCCTTTTGGACCGATGCGTCCCTGACGACCAGTGTTTGGACCGCCTTGAGGTCGTTCACTTGAGCATATTCGCCGAACTTGGTTGTATCGTCTGCGATCGTTTGGACACCGGCAACAATCTGGTGCCAGTCGGTTGCAATGGCGGCCGGTGGCACGAGCTTGCGCAGTTCGGCAACCGCGGCTTGCTCGTAGGCCGCGAGTTGCGGCAGGACACGTGCGTAGTCTTGCGGGGTTCTGATCGTCGTCGAAGCACGCTCTGCGTTGACGCGTGCGCAGATCACGTTTGTCTTAGCGATCAATTCCGCAGACGAGAGGGTCGCGAGTGGTTGCGTATTGGCCGCTTTACCGGTGGTGGGCGTAGTCGTCGACACGGCCGTCGTGGATTCCGTTTTGGATGCTCCTCCGCAGCCAGAGGCTGCGAGCGTAGCCGCTGCGAGCGCGAGCCCGGCGAGATGTGTGTGTAACATGTGTTTCCTCTGTGAGAGTGGTTGACAGGCATCCGGCGCTAGTCGAAGTCAACAGACTGAAGCCATCCGCATGGTGTAATAGTACCGTGAGTTGCTCTCCGGCATGCCACTCACGCCGAGAGTATGCGTGCCATCTTTGGCCTAGGTGGCACGCGGCCGTATAGATGGTTCAGCGAGTCAGAAACAGTCGGCCACAAAATTGGGGCTTATTGGGAGGAGAGGCCGCATGTCATGGCAGCTCGCTGTCAAAGAGCGCATCAATCTTCCATGTGCCGCCCTCCCGCTCGACGAGGATCTCGCCTTCGGACACTGCCTTGAAGCCGAGCACTGCGATCCCGAGGTTGTCCTTGACGCGCACAGTGGTCACGACCATCGTGGCGACGTAGTCGGCGGCTAGTTGTCGATGCTGGCGGCGGAACAACAGCGACACGAGTTTGGCGCAGGCGCTGCCGCCATCGCCCTGTGCGGCTCGGCCCTGCCCTTCCGTGAGCCCCACGGCAAGGCTCGGATAGAGCAGCGAGCAGGCCTTGGTGCCATCGCCGGCAGCCGCCGCCGCGTAATAGCTCTTGACGAGGCGCGTGACCGATTGCGTGTCGGCTTGGTCTGCGTCGCTTCCGTAGGAGTCCAAGAAGGCGCGATCGTCGATGTCGGGCCCCTTGCCGTGGCGGTCGTTGTCGTCGTCGTCGCCATCGTTTTCGAAGTAGCTTTCAGCTGACGCGGGGCGCGAGGTGGTTAGCGTCGGGACGCTGCCGCCAGCGGTTGCGCCGGAGGACTCCTGGGATGCGGACTTCGTGTCGTTGCTCGCGCCGCCGCACGCTGTGATGCCGAGCACGGCTACAGCCAGCAGTGCGGGCATCGCCTTCATCTCGTATGTCCCTGTCGTCGATTGCCAGTTTTTGTGCAGCCTGTCCCAAAAAAAAGGGGGGGGGCGCCAAGCGTCAGCGTTGCACGGTCACGCTTGCATGCCACCCCATGGCGAAGCTTAGCGTGGCGCATGTGTTGTCGCAAGAGAGTGAGAAACAGTCAGCCACGGAGTGTTGCCAATTCGTACGCCCAAATGATGCCTGCCTTTCGGGAGATCGCGACGCGGCGTGGACGAACGTGATTTCCCCATTGGGTACGACGTTCCCGATAGTGGGGATGCTTGCTACGATCCAGGCGGTTGAATTTTGCAAATCTTAGAAGGGGAGGCGTTCGAGGATGAAGCCGCTGCTGATGTTGCTCGCCGTCGTGCTGCTTAGCGTCGGGGCCATCGCGTGCGGAAGCTCTGGCAGCGGCACTGGCTCGGCCTCTCAGGCATCGTCCGGTGCTGCCACGAGCGGCGGCGCAACGTCGACGACGTCCTCCACCGGAAGCGCCCAGACGAGTAGCTCCTCGCAGAAGAGCAACAACGTCTCGACGTACGGTAAAGAGGCGGGCGAACCGGACAAGCGGGAGATCACGGCGCTTGTCAACCGTTACTACGTCGCTGCGGCGGCCGACGATGGCGCCAATGCCTGTTCGTTGATCTATTCGGTCCTCGCGGAAGCGATTCCGGAAGACTACGGCCGTCCGCCCGGCCCGCTGGCCCTGCGTGGCAAGACCTGTGCGGCGGTTATGTCAAAGCTGTTCAAGCGCATCCCGCGGCAACCGTCCGCCGTGCTCGCCACGACCATGGTGACCGATGTGCGCGTCAGCGGTAAGCGGGGATGGGTTGGACTGAAGTCCAGCGCGATGCCCTCCGGCGAGATCATTGTGGAGCGCGAACACAACTCCTGGAAGATCGACACGCTGATCGGTGGGAGTGTGCAATAGATGCTTTGCCGGATGCGGTGGTAAAGACGTGGATGATCGGCGTCGTCGGCGCCCGGTGACCATGGGGAGGCGCTTCAAGCTGAAGTCGCTGCTCGCAATCGCGCTGCTGAGCAACGCTGTCACCGCATGCGGAGGCACTAGCAAAGGCTCCGGCTCAACCTCCGCGATTTCCTCCAGCGCCGCCGCTACCGCTGCCGCGCCTGCGACAAACACCGCGGGCGTGACGCCGACCGGACGCCACACGAAAGACTCCAACGACGGTGACTCCGACCCCGAAAGCGACGACGACCTCGAAGTCTTGGACTACGGCCATGTCGCGAATGCCGCAGACCGGCAGGCGGTCACGGCGGTCGTTAGCCGCTATTACGCGGCAGCGGCAGCCGGCGATGGCGTCGAGGCGTGCTCGCTGATCTACGGGCTTTTCGCTGAAACGATCGCTGAAAAAGGCGGTCGGACGGTACCGCCGACGATGATCGAGAACACGTGTGGCGCGAGCATCTCGAAGTTGTTCGCGCAACGCCGTCTGCTACTGACAGCAGAGGCGGCCATGATGGTGGTGACAGGTGTGCGTGTCGAAGGCAAGAAAGCATTAGCGCTGTTGCGTTTCGGGTCGCAGCCCGAACTTCGCAACATGCCCATGCGCCGGGAAGGCGGTGGTTGGAAGGTCGATGAAGAGCTCGACCACGGAATGCCGTAGTTCACGAGAGATTTCCCGCCCGTAGGCGCCCGTTCGTGCCCTTGCCCGGTGATACCATTGGTTGCTACAACCAGCCCGCCACGAGGTGTTCGTGGTCGACACGTTCCTCTACCCCGCCAAGGAAATGGCGCTGCTCGTGCACGCCGACGTCGCCGAGCCACGCAGCCTGGGGGTGGTGCCGGCCGCGATGGGGTATCCGGACCTCACGCAGTGGGAGACAGTCGTCCAGGAGCCCGCCAACCCGATCGTGGCGCGCAACCTGCTGGCGGGGAGGTACGACGCCGGTGTGACGCTCGCCGAGTACGCCGACCAGCACCCCGATGCGCTTCGCGTGCTGGACCGCTACGGCGAGGTGGACACGACCTGGGTCGTGTACGGACGCCGCCGACGCTACCAGGGCGAGCTGATCGGCCATCGCATCCCGTGGCTGTTCACGGATGAGCCGGTGCCCGGAGGGCATGTAGCGTAGGGACCGATGGACCTCCAGCTGGAAGATAAGGTCTTCTTGATCACGGGTGGCTCGAGCGGCCTTGGCAAGGCGCTTGCCGAGCAGCTCGTCAGGGAGGGCGCTCGCGGCGTCGCCGTGATGGCCCGCGACGCCGAACGGCTTGCGGCCACGGCCAAGGAGCTGCGTGACGGCGGCGGCGATGTGCTCGACGTCGCCGGTGACGCGAGGCGGGTCGAGGATCTCACACGCTTCGTCGAGTCGGCCGGCGGTCGTTGGGGTCGGATCGACGGTGTGGCCAACAACGCGGGCGAGCTTGCCGCC
>PLYX01000083.1:8582-10447 GCA_003151895.1 Solirubrobacterales bacterium | reverse complement strand
GCCCCGAAAGCCTCGCCGTCGCATTCGCGGGTAGCCGTGAGCAGGTCGAGGTCTGTTTCTCGCCGGTCTGACATCTACATATATCGACGTGCTCGCAGAGATCTTGTGACCACGAGCGGATACCGCCGTGAGCGCCGCCGGGTCGCAGACAACTCAAAGGCTGTGAGGGCCGCTCGAAGTCACTCCGCGCTGCTCACGGGCTGTCTTGCGACCGAGGCCGCCGCCTTGGCGCCGGTGAACGGCGCAAGCGCCGCGTAGGTGACGTCCGCTGACAGGCTGAGTAGCTGCTCGGGACCGTGGTGCAGGACGAGCTCACGCATCAGCTGGTAGATGCCCCCGGCGATAGCCTCGGAGACGATCGGGTGTGGTGGCGCCGAGCGCCGTTTCTGACGGTAGCCCGGCTCCAACGCCGCGGTGACGAGCTGGAGCTCGGTCTCGCGTAGCTCCAGCAGCTGCGAACCGGCAGCGTAGACCTCCAAAAAGCCGATCCGGGCCAGCTCCGGGTGCATCGCGAGGAAGCGAAGCTCGGCGGCGAGCCCAGCGTGGACGGCTGCACGCCAGTCCGTTTCGGCGCTGTAGGCCTTCAGGCAATAGGCGATCGTCGCTCTGCTCCCGGCCTCGTAAGCCGCCATGAACGCCTCGTTCTTGCTGGCGAAGTATTTGCGCAACGTATGGTGGGAGACGCGGGCAGCGCGGGCGATTTCGTTGAGCGAAAGCGCGCCGTAGCCACGGTCGCTGGCGATCTGCGCGGCCGCTTCGATGATCCGGTCCCGCGGTTCCCGTACGGCGACTGGGCGCACGGACTCGTCTCGCCACAGAGGGAGGCTGCCGGGCTCACCCTCCCCTCTCTCCCCGGTGCGCTTCGCCGCAGGCGCCGGCGCCGAGCCCGCCACGTCCTCTCTCGCGCGCGCAACCAGTGCCGCAGCGTCCGACGAACGGTAGGAGAGCATCCACTCGAGCAGCGGCTCGGCAAGCTCGGCGAGCTCGTCGGTCCTCGAGTGTCGAAGACGCGAGGTGACGATCTCGAGCACGCCCCCGACGATCACCGTGATCATCTCCCTCGGGAGCTCTGGCGATGAGTCCGGCGCCGCGAAGGCTCGCTCGAGGATTCGCTCGAGGTCGTCGACCGCCTGCTCGAGACGTTGCAAGCCGGGACTTCCGCAGTTCAGCGTTTCGATGAAAAGGACGCGCGCGCCGAGCTGGTCGCTCAAAACAAGCTCAAAGAGCGCCAGCAGGCCCGCGCGAAGCCGAGCCCGGACTGTGCCCTCCGTGCCGTTGGAAGCCGCCGTCTGGTAGGCGAGCGCGCCCTGGCTCGTCCAATCGAGCAGGACGGCATCGAATGCCGAAATGAAGCAGTCCTGCTTGTTCTTGTAGTTGTCGTAGAAGGTCCGTCGCGATACGCCTGCTCGGCCGAGCACATCCTCGACGGTGGCGGCCACGTACCCGGTTTCGGCCGCGACCTGGACCATTGCGGCGTTCAGGCGCGCTCGCTGATCGGCGCTGACAAGCTCGGGCGCCAGGCCGTGCTGGCCGCCGGGGATCCTCGCGTATTGCGAGCGATTCTCCGCTGGATGATCGAGCATTGCGTCTCCCGAGGCCCGGACTTGGTGGCCGTGAGCCGGCCGCTTACGCGCACCGGGTGGACCGCGGGCGGAGCCTACACAGGCCAGCACCCGCAACACAGGATTTGCAGCAGCTGCGGGCGTCAAGACCGGCCCGCACATCTGGCAAGCGACCGCCAGCTCCGACCGGACCCCGGCCAAACACATGCCGTGGCTGTGAGATACATAGCCTTGCGCTGAGACACGCAGCTCGGTTATGCTTCTGATGAAGAGCGCAGTGATCATGCGCTTCTGCTTCTGCCG
>PLYX01000083.1:0-8523 GCA_003151895.1 Solirubrobacterales bacterium | reverse complement strand
CGTCGCCTTGCTCGACGAGCGGCTCACACCAGAGGCCGACTCGGGTGCGCAGCTGCGCCAGTTCGCAGCGTCACGCGCGGGCTTTCAGGCGCTCGCCTGGCGCACGACGCGCAAGCACGCATCGAAGCTGCACATCCTCGACCCCGACGGCGTCGCGCTATGCGGGACGGCGCCCGGCGCCGAGCGTGCGCCGGTCCACGCGGGCCCGTGCTCGACGTGCGCCGCCCACGCCGACGTGGAGCTCTTCGCGACTGAGGTCTCGGATGGCTAGAGGCAGCCGACCCTGCCACGCGCAGACAGGTGGTCGAGGAAACGCTCGCCTCTGCCCGCTAGTCGTGCGACTGCTTCAGGTATTCGGATCACGGTGTCTCGGCCAGCGTCGAGCCTTCCGAGTTTCGCGGTCTTCGTTCTGATCCGTGCGTGCGTGGCTGGGGTCCCTCGGAGCGAGCGGGTCTGCTGTGGTCCGGGTGCTCGCCGCTCGCCGGGCGTTCAGACGTCTTAGGGCATCGACCGCCTGCGAGATTCGCCGGGATCCACGATCGCGATCTAGCTCGCCTCGTCTGCGCGCTGCCCAGTTGCTCTTCGGCCGCGTGATGCTCTCAGGCCTCCCCGTCCCTCTGTTCGGTCCGCGCGGAGGGAAGAGGGCTAGTCTAGAGCCCTGCGCGTTCAATGAAATAGGGCCGCGACCTGCGGACCGGTGGGTAGGGCCCGTGCAGCTCGCCCCCACACCGACCCCGCAGTCAAAACCGATAACCCGAGCCTCCCGCCTCGTGGCACAGGATATTGCGCCGTTGGTGGCATTCGGGCTTGGGTAGAAAATCCTGGCCGCAGGGCCAGCCCCTCACCGACACTACTCCTATCGCTGGCCGTTATGTAAAGCAGACCTCAATAGTTTGCTCGGGCTCGTCCGCGCGCGCCGGCATCGGCTGAACGCGGCGGCCCGCCAAAGCCGCGAGGCGTCGCCCCAACCCCCCATGAGGGCGACAATCCGTCGATGACGCTCGCTGACGCTCAACAACACCGGCTGCTGGAGCTACTGCGCGAGGCCGGCGAGGAGCCGGTCGCCTTTGCCGACCTGCACGCCAGCGGGATTAGCTTCCCGGCCGCCGTCGTCTCCGAGCTCGAGCTGAACGGATACCTGATCGAGCGCGTCTCTGACCACGGGCGGCTGGTCGGGGTGCGCCTGGTCGATTCAGAACCCCGGGACACACCGGCCGCACGCCGACGGCGAGGGTGGCCGCACCGATAGCGAGCTCCGCCCGTGCCGTCGTGCCGTCGTGCCGTCGTGCCGTCGTGCCGTCGCGGCGGCGGACGGCGCCACGCACGGTCCAGGGGGTCGTACGAATACCCCCGGGCAGTGAGAAGAATCATCGGACGGGGTCGATGACACGCCGGCGCCAAAGAGCCCCGGGGGCCACTCGGGCGACGGCCGAGTATCGCTGAAGGATCTCAACTGAGACCGGGTCGCAGTCGGCGCTCCGTGGGACGCGCAGAGTGCTGCTTGTAGCCCAAAGCAGTGGCCTCTACAGCCAGGACGTCGGCGAGCTGCGCCCTGAGTAGCTCAGGCGCTGGGCCGTGGGGCTGCGTTTCGCACCATCGCGAAGCGCATCCACCTCACCCGCCGGGGCCCCGTCGCAACAATCGGATGAGCTTGGCGTCGTCCGCCGCCCTGGCTGGGTGGAACGGTTCTCCCGACTTAGTGGTGTCCTGCCAGCGGCCGCCCACGTTCTTCTGCAGGCAATACGGGTTCTTCAGCTTGGGCCGGACGATCGCCGAGCGGCCATGTAGAGCGCCATCGTTGCCCCAAGCAGCCACGACGCGCGCGCAGTCCCGGGTGATGACCTCAAGCACTCTGTCGTTCACGTCGAGGGCGCCCTCGGCCTCCCCACGGGAAAGCCGCCGCAGCTCCTTCACGTCCGTGGCGCGGTACGGGAAGACGTTCACGATGACCAAGCCGCTGTAGCTCTTGTTGCGGGCGTAGCGCGACGTTTGGGAGTGCTTGCGGCAGGTTTCCAGCGTTCGTCTCTGCGTCTTGTCGGTATCGCCTTTGGCTGGGTTCAGGAGCACCCACGCAATGCTCGTCGCGAGGCTCTGCTCTGCACCCCAGCACTCGGCGTACGCGTACCGATACTTGTAATTCCGCTCCCGTTTTTCCCGCGAGTACAAATACCGACAAGCCTCCGCCCCAGGCGGGCAGTTGTCGCTGCGGATCACGAGGCCGTATTCGTCGGCGAGGGCTTGAAATTGATGGATCATCGTTATCGAGAAAGCGCGGCGAGCATATTGCTCTTCGGACGAGAGGCACCGGCCGACCAGCGCCGCTCGGCCGCGCTCGCTCCCCCAATGATCGAGCCTCGGCAGCGAGGGACCTCGAGATCCCCGCGAGTCCCGCGACGGCGCTACGACGATTCCGTCCGCTCGCTCTCTAATTCGGAAATCGCCTCAGGGCGGGCGGTCCTGATGGCATCCAGCATCCCCTTCTCATGCCGCGCAGCTTCGCCAACAGCGGCGTTCCACCCTTCGTCTGTCCACCCCATCAGATCGAACCGTGCCGCGGCTGCCTGCCGCAGCGCCTTCATGATGCAAATGGTCTGGAGATAGACGGCGATCGCGTCCGTCCCGAGCGGCACCGTCACCAACCCACCAGCCGGGCCGGGAACCGCCTCTCCTAGCGAGAGCGCCCCGCGAGTCCCGAAAAACGTGACGTGTGTGACCGCCGACAGACGAGACCACTGGAGCTTTCCGATCTTGCTCGTGAGGTCATCGACAAGCAGATCCCGGATTGCCGCTGCGGGCGCAGGCCGGCTCACGCCATCGACTCGCGGATTCCCGCGGCTATCGCGCACCCACGGATTACCCACTTGGTCCGTCACATCCCATCCGAGGTTGGTCGCATGGGCAATCCAATCCTTGACGTTCTCTCGGCCGTTTGCCAACAGCTTGAGCTTCCATTCCTCCACCGCCGCGTAGATGAACTCGCTCAGTGCGCGCTTGATGCGGTCGTCGCGAGCAATACCCGGTTCGCTCAGCCACCAACTCACCGTCGATGCTTCAAGCGCCGCGCGGGCCAGCACAAGGTGACCATAGACAGGTACATGCTCGGTGGTGAAAGCCTCCGCGAACGTGCTCACGTAGTCGTTCACCGCGGCGAGTGTCATCCCGCCGAGCGTGTGAGCCAGCGCGAACGGGGCATCTAACCCGCTGCGCTCGGCGTAGCTCGTCTCGTCGGCGATCTCTCTCATGCCGAGCGACTCCACTGCCGGAAGCGGCCCGTGGCGCAACCGGACTGCCTCGACAGCTTCGGTGAGGTCCCGCAGGGCGTCAACCATCGACTTCAAAGCACTTCTGAACTCTTCTGCGTCGACCCACTTGGTCGCGGCCACGCCGCGAGCATACCGCGGAAGGTCGATTAGACAGTGACTCCGAGCGAAACGGCTCCAGGTGACGAACGGGCGCGATTACTGCCGGCGAGCCTGCCGCTTTGATCGATGAGCAGCCGTCCGAGCAGCTCTGCGCGGCGTTCGCTCATCCTTGAGTATTGAGACGCCCCGGGAGCCGGACGCCGGACGCTTAGATCGTTCTTGGTGGATCGTCCGGTGGTGGGATCTTGGGTCCTTGCGGAGACGCCCACGGCGCCCAACCCAGAGGGTTGCGGCGGGCATTAGCGGCCGGCGTCGCAGATCGGAGCAGGACCTGGGTGATCGTTTCGCACATCAGAAGCGACCATGTCGCGCGGCGAGTCCTCTGAGCAAATCGGATGAACCGCCGAGCCGGAGCGCATACTGAGCAGTCGGCTAGAGAAGAGACGGATGCTCAAAAAGATTCACATCAAGAACTACCGCGTGTTCGAGGACTTCACGCTTGATTTCAGCGAAGGCCTCAACATCATCGTCGGAAACAACGGCGCCGGCAAGACCACGCTGCTGGAGGCCGTTCACCTCGCGTTGACGTCACGGATCCGCGGTCGGCTGCTCTCGAATGAACTTTCGCCGCATCTCTTCAACCGGGCGGCCGCCGAGGCGTACCTCTCCTCGCTCGCCGCCGGAGAACGCCCTGCGCCGCCGGAGATCGTCATCGACCTATTCCTGGAGAGCACCGTGGAGACGGCCGTGCTCAAGGGGACCAACAACTACGCGCACGAGAACGAGCCCGGCCTGCGTGTCAGAGTCTCGTTCTGGGACGAGTTCGCCGACGAGTACGAGGCCTTTGTGGCCAATCCTGAGGACGTGCGTCTGGTCCCCACGGAGTACTACCGCGTCGATTGGCTTAACTTCGCTGGCAATCCCGTCACGTCGCGCGGGGTGCCCGCGTCGGCGTCGATGATCGATGCCGGCTCGATCCGCCTGCAGAGCGGGGCGGACCATTACCTGCAGCAGATCATCACCGACCAGCTGGACTCGAAGGAGCGGGTGGAGATCGCCCGCGCCTACAGGAGCCTGCGCGAGCAGTTCAGCGACAACCCAGCTATCGGAGCGATCAACGAGAAGCTTGCCGAGGGCCAGGGAGAACTAACGGACGGGAAGCTGTCGCTGGCCATCGACGTCTCTCCCCGCTCGGCGTGGGAAACGAGTCTGGTCCCGCACCTCAACGACCTGCCATGCCAGTTCGTCGGCAGCGGCGGACAGAACATGCTCAAGGTGCTCCTTGCGCTGAACCGCACCGCAGACGCGGCCCAGATCGTGCTGATCGAAGAACCGGAGAACCATCAGTCCCCGGCTTCGCTCAACGTGTTAGTCCGGAAGATCGCGGAGCGATGCGAGGGCAAGCAGCTGCTCGTGACGACACACAGCTCGTACGTGCTCAACAAGCTCGGGCTCGATCGGCTCGTGCTGCTCGGTACCGCAGAAGACCTGCGCCTGGGCGCCCTCCCACCGGACACGCTCGACTACTTCAAGAAGCTCTCCGGCTACGACACGCTTCGGGTGGTACTTGCCGACCGGATCATCCTGGTGGAAGGTCCCTCCGACGAACTGATCGTGCAGCGAGCCTACATCGATGCCTACGGCAAGCTCCCCCTCGAAGCAGGAGTGGACGTGATCAACGTCCGCGGCCTCTCGGCGAAGCGGTTCCTCGACATCGCGAAGCCGCTCGGCAAACGCGTGGCGGTCGTCACGGACAACGACGGAAAGGAACCCGCCGAGGTCGAGGCGCGGTTCGCGGCATACACGCTCGATTCGAAGATCACGATCCACGTGGGCGAGAAGGAGGATGGCTCAACCTTGGAGCCGCAGCTCGTCACCAGCTGCGGCCGCCGGCGGCTCAACGAGCTGTTCGGCACGGACAACCAAACCGACGACGAGCTCGCGGCCTACATGGCGGCCAACAAGACATCGTGTGCGCTGAAGGTCTTTGAGGCATCCGACAAACTGCCGCTCCCTCAGTACCTCATCGATGCCATCGCCATGTAACAACCGGGCTATCATCGCGGCGGCCGGAGCCCGGAAGACCGAGACGATCATCGAGCAGGCGCTCAGCGAGCCGAGCAAGCTGACGCTGATCACTACGTACACGACCGAGAACCTGCGGCAGATCCAGCGTCGGATCCAAGCCCGGGTCGGGGTCGTGCCATCGCACATCCGGATAGCAGGGTGGTTCTCGTTCCTGCTCAGCGAGACGATCCGCCCGTACCAGCACTCGGTCTTCGGTGAGGTCGGGCTTGTCCGCGGCCTGAACTTTGACGGGGAGCGCAACCGGTTCGCCCGGAAGGGATCCCGGCGCTACTTTCTCGACGGCAACAACGACGTCTACCGCGGCGGGATGGCAGACCTGTCCTGCTACACGAACAATGCATCCGGGGGTGACGTGATCGATCGCCTCGAGGCGGTGTTCGACTGCATCTACGTGGATGAGGTCCAGGACCTGGTCGGATACGATCTCGACTTCCTAGACCTCCTGTTTGGCTCGAAGATCGCGGTCGTCGTAGTCGGCGATCCCCGCCAGTACACCCTTGCGACGAATCAAGGGTCGCGGAACAAGAAATACCGTGGTGCCGATTTCGTCAACTGGATCGACGAACGCGTCGGGCGCTGTGAACGCGAGGACCGCAACACGAGTGCTCGATGCGGACAAGAGATCTGTGATTTCGCAAGTGCTCTCTTTCCGGGCCTGCCGGCCATTTCGGCTGAGTCGGACGTGACTACCGGCCACGACGGTATTCACCTGATCGAGCCCCATCAGGTCCATGAGTACGTCGAGACATATGCGCCGGTCGTCTTACGCGACAGCAAGCGCAAAGACACGCTTGGCCATCCCGCGATCAACATCGGCGTTTCCAAGGGCAGCACGTACGACCGGGTCCTGATTTTCCCGACGACTCCGATGAAGCAGTACCTCGCAAGCCGCGAGCTACCCAAGCTCAGGGCGCCGGAGCGGCTGTACGTAGCAGTTACCCGGGCGCGCTATAGCGTGGCGTTCGTGGTTTAGACCGAAGGTTCGGTGCCCTGCTCCTCGTATGTGCGAAGAGCAACCCGCGGACCGGCCGAGATGGCGAGCCGCATCTTCTGACGGCAACTCCAGACGATTGTGACGTCCGATACGTATGGGATCCTGTTTGGTTCCCATGAGTGTGATCGTCCATACCGCCGATGTTCATCTCGACAGTCCGCTGGCCGGCCTGCTGGATTACGAGGGTGCGCCGAAGGATGACGTGCGGCTGGCGACGCGGCGCGTCCTGACGAAGATCGTGGACCTCGCGCTCGACGAGCGTGCGGACATGATGATCATCGCCGGTGACCTATACGACGGCGACCTGCGCGACGCCAACACGGCCCTGTTCTTGTGCGCGGAACTCGCGCGCCTGCGGCGCGCTGGCGTCGAGGTCGTGATTGCCTACGGCAACCACGACGCCGAATCGGTCGTGACGCGGCGCCTGCCGCTCCCCGATGGCGTGACGGTCATGCCCACGCGTCGCCCCGGCACGGTGTCGTTCCCGCGGGTGGGGATCGCCGTACACGGGCAGGGCTATGGCCGCCGCGACGTCTTGAAAGACCTGTCCGCTGCGTATCCCGAGCCGGTCGAGGGGTTGCTGAACATCGGGGTGCTGCACACGGCTGCCACGGGCCGCGACGGCCACGCGCCCTACGCGCCGTGCTCGGTCGAGGCGCTGGCGGCACGTGGCTACGACTACTGGGCACTCGGGCACGTCCACGAGTTCGAGATCCTCTGCCGCGACCCGTGGATCGTCTACCCAGGCTGCCCGCAAGGCCGCGGCTTGCGCGAGTGCGGCGCCAAGGGCGTCGTTCTGATTGAAACCGATAACGATCGCATCGTCTCGGTCGAGTCGCGCGCAGTCGACGTTGTGCGCTGGGAGCGCGTCGATGTGGACGTCGCCGGTGCGGCCGACCGCGACGAGGCGCTCGGCCGTGTCCGCGACGCGCTCGCCGCGTCGCTCACCGCTGCCGAAGGGCGCCCGCTGGCCTGCCGTGTGACGCTCGCGGGCGCGTGCCCGGTTGACCGATCGCTCGGCGCGCGTCCGCAGCAGCTCACCGACGAGGTTCGCGCGCTCGCACTCGACGTCGGAGCGGGACAGCTCTGGATCGAGGGGGTGCGGTGCGCGACCAAGCCCGACGGTTCGACGGGCAATCTCGCCGCGCGGCGCGATCCGATCGCTCGGCTACTGGTCGATGCGCGGGCGCAGGCTTCCGATCCTGAAGCGCTTCGCGACCGTGTCCCGAGCCTTGGCGACCTGGTTCGAATGCTGCCGCCGGGCACTCTCGACGCCGAGCACGCCGGCCCCGACGACGCTGCGTGGCTGGCCGACCGCGTAGCGGGAGCCGAGCGCCTGATCCTCGGTCGCCTTGGCGCCGGCACGGAGGCGCCATGAGGATCGCCAGCCTCGAGCTCTCGCCCTACGGCCACCTCACGCACGCCCGGCTCGACCTGCCCGCGCCGCCGGGCGGCCCCGGGCTGCACGTTCTCAGCGGGCGCAACGGCACCGGCAAGTCGACCTCGCTGCGCGCGCTGGACGGCGCGCTGTTCGGCATCCCGCGGCGCACCCGCGACACGCACACGCACCCGGGGCCCGCGCTGAAGATCGGTCTGTCGCTGCAGACCCCGGGCGGCCTGGTGCTGCGCGTCGAGCGACGCAAACGCGATGGGCAGTCTCTGTTCGAGCCGGATGGCGCCCCGGTCGACGAGGCCGTGCTGCGTGAGGCGCTCGGCGGGCTGCCGCCCGAGGAGTTCAGGGCGATGTTCCTCTTGGACTGCGCCAAGCTCGAGGAGGGCAGCGCCGACCTGCTCGAGGGTCGCGGTCTGCTTGGCGAGGCCCTGTTCGGCGCGGCGCTCGGCTTCGGGCGCGTACATAAGGTTCTCGCGGAGCTCGATGCCGAGGCCGACGCGCTGTGGATCAAGGGCGGCGCGAGGACGCTCAATCAGCACCTCAAGGCGCTAGCCGAGGCGCGCAAGCACAAGCGCCACGGCCGACTGAACCCGGAGGACTGGGCGCGGCATCGCCGCGGCCACGAGGAGACCGAGGAGGAGCTCGTCACGCTGAAGGAAGCGCTCAGCGAGCTAGCCGAGCGGATC
>PLYX01000213.1 GCA_003151895.1 Solirubrobacterales bacterium | reverse complement strand
GCAACGTCGCCTGGACGGTCGTCGCCCACTACGGCGGGGCTGCGCTGCTGGTGGGGTCGATCACGCTCGTCGCCGTACGACTGGCCTTCCCGGCCACCGAGCGTGCGCCGCGCGACTCGTTCTCACGACTGGTCGGATGGTTCGTCGCGCTCAGCTTCGGTCTGCTGCTGGCAGGCTCGACCCTGGCGAACGCTGGCTCCGACAGCGCATGCGGTCATGGGTTCCCGCTATGCAACGGATCCCTGTTCCCGTCCTTGAACCACCTGGTCGTCATCGCCCTCATCCACCGTGTTTGGGCGGGGGCGCTGTTGGTGCTCGCCCTGTGGGTGCTGTTGCGCAGCCGTCGTGATCGCGCGGGCGCGCCACCGGTCAAGTGGGCGGCGGCCGCGGTACTCATCCTCTATTGCGTCCTGGCGGGTCTCGGCTTCGTCATCGTTGGCGTGAGCGACAGCACCGCCATCGAGGTGCTGCACTCCTCGATCGCGTCGCTGACGTGGCTGGCGCTCGCAACGCTGCTCGCGCTGACCGCGTGCTTGGGGACCCCGGCGGGCGGCGCCCGCACGAGCACCTCGCCGGCTCGCACCGCCTCCTGAGAAGCCACGCCCTTCACGCGCCTTCCTCGGATGTGGTTCAGGTGGGCTGATATGAGCAGCTCGGGTCCGCGGCGAGGTGGTCGCCGGTCACCGCAAACGCGCGTGCACGGCTTCCGCCGCAAACCTCGCGGAACTCGCAACGGCCGCACTTGCCCCTGAGCGCGCCGGGATCGCGCAGTTCGCGGAAGAGGGGCGAGTCGCGGTACAGCGCGACGGGGTCCTGTTCGCGCACGTTGCCCGCCGCGATCGGCAGGAAGCCGGAGGGCATGACCTCGCCGAGGTGGGAGATGAACATGAACCCGCGGCCGTCGTTCACGCCCTTGCCGTGGCCGGGCCGGTTCAGGCCGTCGGGGAACTGGAACCCCGCGCCCGTGGCGCGGTCTGAGCGCTGCCGCACGATCCGCCGGTAGTGCGGCGCCGCGGTCGCCTTGATGTCGAAGCTGACCGTGTCAGTGAGCTCGAAGAGCCGGCCGAGCACCTCCTCGTGCTCCTCGGCGGTGAGCATCTTCAGCCGCGCGCCGCGACCGACGGGAACCAGGAAGAAGACCGACCACTGCACCACCCCGACCGACTCCAGCAGCGGCACGAGCCGGTCGAGCTGGTCGGCGTTGTGCGCGCAGACGGTGGTGTTGACCTGAATCGGCAGGTCCTCCGCCAGCGCGTTCTCCATGCCCGCGAGCGTGCGGTCGAACGAGCCCTCGAAGCCCCTGAAGTGGTCGTGTACGGCCGGGTCGGCGGCATCCAGGCTGAACGCCACGCGGCGGATGCCGGCGGCGCGGGCCTCGCGCATCCGCTCGCGCGTGGGCAGCGCCGTGGCGGTCGGCGTCAGCGAGACCCGCAGTCCGCGCTCGTCGGCGTAGCGCGCAAGCTCGAAGAGGTCGCGGCGCATCAGCGGATCGCCGCCCGTGAGCACGAGGATCGGGCGCGTGCCGAAGCCCGCGAGCATGTCGATCAGACGCATACCTTCCTCGGTGTCCAGCTCCCGCGGGTCGCGCTTGGGCTGCGCGTCCGCGCGGCAGTGCGCACACGAGTAGGCGCAGGCGCGCGTGACCTCCCAGGCGATCGTGAACGGCGCCGCATCGAAATCGTGTGCGCTGAGCCGCTCGTCGCGCTCCACGCGGGCCGACTGTGCGGCGGGCCCCAGTTGAGACGGCGCCTTCGACGGTTCCCCCATCGCCGGGGATCATAGCGGGGTGCGTGCCACGTCCAACCGTAGGATCCACCGGACGGGTCCAGCGTGGAAACCGCGGATGCACCGGAGAGTCGGGACGAGGGGTTCACCGGTCGAGGTCGAACAGTCTCAGATGGAACTGTCGCTGCCGTTCCCGCGCCGCGAGCCTCGTCGCCGGACTCGCCGTAGGACGATCTCGGATACGCGCGTGGGGTATGCGCTCGACCGGCTTCGCCACAACCGGCTCGCGCTGCGCGTAACGCTGTGTGCGCTCGTCGCGGCGCCCCTGCTCGGCGGCGGCTGGCTGTGGCTGCGCGACTCCTCGCTCGTGTCGGTCCGCCACGTGCACATCACGGGTGTTCATGGGGTGGATGCTTTGGAGATCAGGGAAGCGTTGGACAGCGCGGCCGCGCGGATGACCACGATGGACTTCAACGCCGGCGCGCTGCGCTCCGCGGTCGCCTCGCTGCCGATTGTCGGCGGGTTGCGCGTAACCACGAGCTTCCCGCATACGGTGAGCATCTCCGTGAGCGAGCGCCCGCCGGTCGCCGCGCTGCTCACGGCGGGGCAGCGCACCGCCGTGGCGGCCGACGGCACGGTGCTCGGTCCCGCGTTGCTGTCGAGCTCACTGCCCACGGTCAACGGCTCGGTCGAGCCACCGGCGGGCGCGCGGCTGCGCGAAGCGGCTCCGCTCGCGGCGGTCGCCGTGCGAGGCGCCGCGCCGGCGGCGCTCGCGCCGTTCGTCGTGCGCGTCTCGGGCGGCCCCGAAGGGCTCACGGTGGCGATGCGCAACGGCCTGCTCGTCTACTTCGGCAACTCGATGCGACCGCATGCGAAGTGGCTGTCGCTCGCGCGCGTGCTGACCTCGCCGAGCGCGGCCGGCGCGTGGTACGTGGACGTGCGTCTGCCCAAGCGTCCCGCCGCCGGGCTCGCCTCGGCATCCTCTTCATCCGCGTCCGCGCCTGTGGAAACCGGCGCCTCCGATCCGACCGCCGCGGCGCTTGCGACGAGCCTCGCCAAGGCTGCCGGCGGGAGCACGGGCGCTTCCGCGGGCTCCTCTACGACATCCGGCTCGGGCGAAAGCGAAACGTCCTCCGGCTCCTCCACCGCATCGGGGTCGGGCGAAAGCGAAACTTCTCCGGGAGGCTAAACCTCTACTCGAGGTTCACCATGTTCCTGTACCAATTCTCAAGCGATGGTCTAGGGTTGGCGGTTCTGCAACGATTGTTGCGAGACTGCGGGTTGCCGTTGACAGGGCGAAGTTCCCTGCATAACTTGCGTATTCTGATGGCTCGTCCCGCAACGCGGGGCAAACCTTAAACAACTACTGAAGGCTTCGGACATCATGGAGAGCGGCGGCAGCTACCTGGCGGTCATAAAGGTCGTGGGAGTCGGCGGAGGCGGGACCAACGCGGTCAGCCGCATGGTCGACGCAGGGCTTCGCGGCGTGGAGTTCATCGCCGCCAACACCGA
>PLYX01000127.1 GCA_003151895.1 Solirubrobacterales bacterium | reverse complement strand
GTTCTGTAGGGCGTTCTCGCCGAGCATTCGGTCCGACGGTGCGAGACCCCTTCCGATCTCACGACCGGTGGCCTCGATGCCTCGCAGGCCGCTGGGTCCGGAGCGCATCGCGCGGGCGAGCCAGCGGACCAGTTCGGCGTAGGCATGCGGCGCATGCCCGGCCGGTCGCGCGTCAGATGCGATCGTCCACGCGTCGCGTGGCCGGCCGCGCGCCTGGCGCGTTCGGGCGCGCACGAGGAGCCCGGCGCGCTCAAGGCGCTCGAGGTGCGCTCGCACGCCGTTGGGGTGGAGGCCGAGACGCTTCGCGAGCTCGACCGTGCCGGCCGGACGCCCAAGCTCGCCCAGCAGCTCGAACAGGCGCGCCCTGGTCGGCTGGGCAAGCGCGTCCTCACGAGAAGTCGCGAGTGGGAGGTCGATCACGATCCAGAGTTTTGCACAGTAGCGCTAGGAAAACCAAGGGACTGGTGATACGCTTTATCCCACTTGTAATGTAATAAAGACCACGGAAGGAAGCCATCGATGACCTACGTGATCAACGAGCCGTGCATCGGCGACAAGGACACCTCGTGCGTAGAGGTCTGCCCGGTGGACTGCATCCATCCGACCCCCGAGGAGCCTGGATTCGAGGAAGCCGAGCAGCTCTACATCGATCCGGAGGAGTGCATCGACTGCGACGCGTGCGTCGAGGCGTGCCCCGTCGACGCGATCACCTCCGAGGACCAGGTCCCGCCCGAGTGGCAACAATACATCGAGAAGAACGCCGCCTACTACAGGCACGCCCGGAGATGAACACCGCAGACCCACCTGCGGCTGGCAGCTCAGCCGAAGCCCCGTCGTCGCTGCCCGCCACCGAGTTCCGCGGCCGCTATCGCCGCGAGCTCGCCGCTGAGCACGCGCGTCTCGAGAAGCTGCGCGCTCGCGCGCAGACGGGGCCGGTCACGATTCTCTACGCCGCCCGCGACCGCGAGCACAACAACGCCGTGGTGCTCGCCGAGCCGCTGCGCACGGGTGAAAGCTAATCTGATCGGTCTGCGGCGATCACCGCAGACATCCTCGATGACTCAAGGAGGCCTCGTTGAACACTTGGGATCTCAAGACCCTTGATCTCAGGCCACGGTTGCCGGAGATCCTCTCATCGAGCGACGCGGCGCGCGCGATCGCACTCGACCTCGCGGCGGGCGAGACCCTCTCCGAGCACGAGGTCCACGAGCGCGCGTGGATTCTCGTGATTGATGGCGCGATCGAGGTGACCACGGCTACCGGCGAGCGCACAAGCGGTAGCGGCGGACTGCTGATCGAATTCGCCCCAGGGGAACGTCACGAGGTTTGCGCATCCTCGGATGCTCGACTCCTGCTGCTGCTGACCCCCTGGCCGGGTAGCGGCCATCCCGGCGCGATGACGATTCGGGAGAAGCTCTACACCCGACGTCGTGCAGCCAAGCGCCCACGATGACCGATCCTCACGCGGCGGCAGACGCCTTCCAGAGCGCCCGAGTGGACTCGAACCACCACGGGAACTCCCCACAGGGCCCTCAACTCGTCGAGGGCGTGTCAGCTGTGTTCGCGGGCGTCCAGCTCGCGCATATTGCGGGAGTTCGCGGACCTATCGGGCGCCCCCTGAGACTTCACCTACGGTTCTTGCCCCGACGGCACGCCGGCGGCGGCTGCAACCAGCGCGCAAACGAGCACCGCGGCGTCGGCCTCGCTGAGCCCCTCCTCGCGAACGAAGGACTTCCAGGTGGAAAAGGCGATCGCATGGCCGAGGGCGGCGTGCGTGCGTCGGCGGGCGGCGCCCCGCAGCTTTCGTCCCGCCATGAGCGTGTCGCGCGCAGCCGCGAGGTAGGCGCGGAAGGCGGCGAAGCGCTCCTGGACGAGCGGCACGGTTGTCTCGTCGCGAAACAGGTTCTCGAGCATCAGATCGGTTTGCCGGTAGAAGGCGTAGAGCTCGCCGAGGGCGACGCGCAGGCGTTCGTCCGGGTCGTCGATCGTCGACCAGACGCCGAGCTCCGGCGGCGGGTTCGCGGCCGCCCAGTGGGCGGTGCACGCGTCAAACAGCGCCGCCTCGTCGGGGAAGTGGCGATAGACCGTCGAGCGACGGACGCCCGCGTGCGCCGCGACGGCGCTGATCGATGTCCTGGACGGGCCAACCGTCCCGTGCAGCTCCACGGCGCTCTCGGTGATGCGCCGGCGCGTCTGTTCCTGCGACTCTCCGCGGCGCTGCATGCGATAGGAACGTGTTTTATCGGCCATGGCTGTCTGCTCAATATTGACACGCGCGCCTGTGCCTGTATAGTTCCCGCGACACTACTGTCTAATGAAATGAGGGCAGAGACGCAAACGGCTTCTACCCGGGTCCTGGGGCCCGCGGAGGGCAAGGCTGGGTTCCTCGGCAGCATCGGGGTGCGCTTCATGGTCGACGGCGAGACGACCGACGGGGGCTTCTCTCTGGTCGAGCACCCGATGTCGGCGCACGCGCTCGCCGCCCCGCCGCACCGGCATCTACGCGAGGACGAGTACAGCTACGTGGTCGAGGGCCGCATGGGAGCGCTCCTCGGCGACGACGTGCTCGAGGCCGGTCCCGGCGACCCGGTCTTCAAGCCCCGTGGCGAGTGGCACACGTTCTGGAACGCCGGGGAGGACCCCTGCCGGATCCTCGAGATCATCGCGCCCGCCGGCTTCGAGCGCTTCTTCGCGGAGCTCGTCGACCTCGGCGACGTCGCGCAGGCAGATCCAGCGGTCCTGGGCGCCCTCTGCGAGCGCTACGCACTCGAGATGGACCCCTCGAGCGTGCCCGGCCTCATCGAGCGCTTCGGCGTGCGCTTCCCCGCGGAGCCGCTCACGCGCTGAGCGATCCGCCCAGGCGCCTCGCCGCCGACCTTGCGTCAGCTGAGACGGATCGCTTCGAGCGCGGAACGGAGGCGGCCGACCCCTGGCTGGGCCGCCATATACTCGCCGGACATACTCGAGGAGAGGACCCACCATGGCAGTTGGCATAAGGCTCAAGTTCGATGGAGGGACGCAGGAGAACTACGACGCGGCACACGCGGTGATGGCCACCAAGACCGACCCGCCCGAGGGGATGATCGTCCACTCGGCTGGACCGGCCGACGGTGGCTGGGGTGTGATCGACTTCTGGGAGTCGCGCGACGCGTTCGATCGGTTCGTTGGAGAGCGGCTTATGCCACGTCTCCAAGGACTTGGAGACCGAGGGTTTCCGAACCCGCCGGACGTGAAGGAGTTCCCGGTCCACAACCTCGAGACGCCGTAAGTCGACGCTTGGGAGCGACGCGCCAGCGTTCGGTCGTCGCTCCCGATGAGGAAGACCATCTGTGCGGCTGCGCGATCAGGCGTGGGCGCGTAGGTTCGTGATGGTCGAGAATCCCTAGCGGGAGTTTCCGGCTTTTGGGCCGCTGGCGAGCTGATCGCCTTGAAACGCTGGGGATTCACGGTATTGGGGCATGTGACCTAAATTGCGCCTCAGGGCCATCCGTGCAGGAGCCAGGTGCGGAGTCTCGAACGTGTTTGGAGCGTTTCCTTCCTGACGCCATACGTTTTAGCTGGTAGCCTGGGGGTGTGCACAAGACCACGATCTACCTGCCGGAGAGCACCGCGCGGCGAATGAGCCGGGCGGCCAAGCGTCTTGGCAAGTCGCGCGCGGAGATCACGCGGGCCGCGCTGGACGACTATCTCGACCGCAGCGAGCGGGTCGCGAGCCTGCCGGCTTCGATAGGCATGGGTGATAACCCGAATGCCGCCGCGCGCGACTATGAGGAGCGGCTTGCCGAGCATTGGGGTCGGCGCTGATCACGCTCGACACCTCGGGCATCCTCGCGGCGCTCAATCGCACCGATCCGGATCACGCGCGTGCCCGCGGGACGCTGCAGGTCGAGCGCGGACCGTTGATCGTGCCCGCCGGGATCCTGGCGGAGGCCGGGTACATGATCGAGAGGGAGCTCGGGGCGGTCGTCTTGCGTCAGTTCCTGGCGGATATCGCGGACGGGTCCTATGCGCTGGACTGCGGTGAGTCGGACATGGAGCGGATCATCGCTCTGCTGGAGCGATACGACGACCTGCGATTGGGCTTCGCCGATGCGTGCGTGATCGCCTGCGCCGAGCGCAACGGCGGGCGTGTGCTCACGTTCGACGAACGCGACTTCCCGCCGGTCGCCAGAGAGGGAACGATCAGCCTCGTGCCCCCGCCCGGAGGGGGCTGACCGGGTGCGCGGGAACGCGAAGGTATCGTAGGCGGATGTTGCGTCAGGGTCAGGGGGAGCCGCTCGTTCTGCTGCATGGCGTCCTCTGCGCTGAGCGCGTCTGGAACCGTGTCGTGCCGCTGGTTGCGACCCACCACGATGTGATCGTCCCGACCGCGCTGGGGCACAACGGTGGTCCCGCGGCGAGGGTACGGCCGGCGAGTATCGAGCACGTCATCGATGACATGGAGCGCCAGCTCGACGAGCTGGGGCTCGACAAGGTGCATCTCGCCGGCAACTCGATGGGTGGCTGGATAGCGATCGAGCTCGCTCGTCGCGGCCGGGCGCTCACAGTCTGCGCGCTCTCTCCCGCCGGCGCGTGGGACGTCGACTGGGACGACACGCGGCGTCGGTCCAAGGTGCTGTCCACCACGGTGCGCGACACACGACGTTCCCGCGCGATGCTGCCGCTGCTCGCCCGGTCCAAACGCTTGCGCCACTGGATACTGCGCGACATCGCGGTTCACGGCGAGCGAGTCAGCCCAGCTGAGCTGCTCGCCCTCGCCGACGACACGATCGGCTGCGAGATCGTCGAGGATCTGCTCGCCACGGACGCACAGCTCGCACCCTTGGACCCGCCGCCGTGCCCGGTCACCCTCGCATGGTCCGGGCAGGACCGCCTTTTCCCCGTCGATGTCTACGGCTCCCACGCCCGTGAGCTGATCCCGCGGGCAAGCTTCATCGTGCTCGACGACGTCGGACACGTCCCGATGCTCGATGACCCGCAACTGGTCGCCCAGACGATCCTCGCGGTGACCGCCGCAAATTCACACCGCGACACCGCTGAGGTCAGCCCTGGCCATGACAGCTGAGCTCCCAACGGCTTATAGCCGCAAGCCGGACGCCACTGAGATGACGTTTACGTCATGTATCTATGACATAATCGTCATGTGAGGCTTCCAAGCCGCGATCTGTTTGCATCTGACGCGCCGATCCCTCTTGAGCGGATGATAGGTCGTCGGAGTGACGTCGACCAGCTCGTTCTGCAGCTCTCCAACGGGGCACACCGCGTGGTCGCGGCTCCCAGGCGCACCGGCAAGAGCAGCGTGTGCGAGGCGGCGGTTGGCAGGTTGCGCGCCAAGCGCTTCTACACGGTCTCGATCAGCCTCTTCAAGTACACGAATGCCGCCACGCTGGCCGAGGCGATCGCGCAAGAGACGCTCGCCAACCGCAGGCCGATGCACAAGCTGATCGAGAAGGTTCGTGAGGCGGGAGCCACCGTGGTCAAGGGCGCCGCGCTCACCCTTGCGATGAAGACCCAGGCCGACCTCGGCGATGCCGTCGAGCTTGCCATTCGTTGACCGAGCGTTTCGCCGAGGATGAGTGCCAGGCGGAGGAAGAGGCGCTGGATCGCATCATCGAGCTTGGCGCGTTGCACCCTCGCGCGGTCATGCTGATAGCCCAGCAGGCCCACCCGGCATCGATCGAGGCCGATACTCACAGAATCGACCTGGGGCTTGCGCTCAGTGGCTGGCAGGGCGCCTTGCAGGCCGAGCGCGCCCGCCACGTCGACGCGGTGGACGCCATCCGGCACATGGGCCGCTCAGGCGCGGCTGCGCTGCGTATCGCCGGCAACCTTGCCCGTGGACTGCCCGCTTACCACGGTCTGGAGTCGCAGCGCGCCAGCCGCGCGCTCAAGTACCTGCAACGCTCGAGCATTGTTCACCGCTCGTCCCAGACAGGACGATGGGAGATCGACGACCCGCTGCTCGCCACCTACATTCGCAACGAGATCGCCACGTAGCCAGTTGATTCTGCCTACTCGTTCAGGAACTCTTCCAACAACTCGTTGAACGCCGCCGGGCGCTCGAGCATCGCCATGTGGCCGGTGTCCTCGAAGATCACCTTGCGCGAGCCCGGGATCAGCTGCTCGAGCACGTCCGCGTCGCGTACCGACACCAGCCTGTCGCGGTCGCCCCACACAATCAGGGTGGGACACACCACCTCTGGCAGCCGGTGGCGGAAGTCGTAGTCGACGATGGCCTCCAGACCCTCTACGAAGCCCGGCTTGCCCGCCCCGCGCAGCATCTCCGCGGCCAGCGGCCCCGGCAGCCGGCTGGGATGCCGGGCGACGCCGTCCAGAGCCCTCGCGCGCAGTCCTGGCCTGCTGGCCACCGCGTCGGCATGTGCCGCCACCCATCCCGTCTGGGCGGCCAGAAGCGGGCGCAGCCGACGCGCCACTCGCGCTCCACGCGACATGAACGGGTGCTTGTAGGTGCTGATGCCCGCGGGGGACACCAGCACGAGGCGCTCCACCCGCTGCGGACAGGCGATCGCGAGCTCCGCCGAGACGAACCCGCCCATCGAATTGCCCACGAGGGTCGCCGCGTTCACGCCAAGTGTCTCCAGCAGGCCGTCCAGGATGCGGGCGTACGCGGAGATCGTGATGCGATCATCCGGCATCGGCGAGTGGCCGAACCCCGGTAGGTCCACCGCGATCACACGATGCCCCCTTGCGAACACCGGCAGCTGCTCGAGCCAGTTGGGCCACGAGCCCGACAGCCCGTGTACGAACATGATCGCCGGACCCTCGCCCATCTCGATTACGTTGACGGGCCTGTCCGCCACCGCCACCCAGCGTTGATGCGCGCTCCAGTCCACGTCCATCCATGCCGAGCGCCCCTCGGGCCCGTATGGCTGCTTCCGATCGGTCCGTGGGAGGACGCCAGATATTGGGGCGCGAGCCCCTACGCCGCTCATCGGTCAATAATCTACCCCACGCATGCGCATCGCCATCGACGTCGACTCCACGCTCCACCACTACTGGGATGTCCTCTCGGAGATCTCCCTTCGCCGTTTCGGCATCGAGCTGCCCTACGAGGAGCAGTTCACGTGGGGCATCACGCGACTGCGCCCCGACCAGCTCGAGCTGTGTATAGCCGAGACCCACACCGACGAGCCGATCCTCGCCGGACGGCCCTACCCGGGCGCCGTGGAGACCGTGCGCGGGTGGAGTGAGGAAGGGCACTTCATTCACATCACCAGCCACCGCGAGCAGGATTGTGCGCCCGCCACCGCCAAGTGGTTGCAGTCCATCGGGGTCCCCTTCGACGACCTCTGGTGCTCGCACGACAAGGTCACGCGCTGCGTCGAGCTCGACATGGACATCCTCATCGATGACAGCCCGCTCAACATCAGTGCCGCGATCGAGCACGGGATCGCCACCGCCACGATCCTGCACCCATGGAACGCGGAGCTCTGCGAGGTCGAGGATGTGCTCGCCGCGAACGACTGGCACGAGCTCGCACAGCTGCTCGCCCCCGTCCTCTCGACACTGTCTCCCACGCTCGCCGGCACAGGCTGGCGGCCGGCGTGAGGCGCCTGGATGCAGGAGCACGCGACGCTGAAGATGGCATGGGGCGGCAAGGGTGCTCGACGTGGAAGAGTCCATGGCACAGAAGGGCGCAGGGCCTGCAATGGCGAACTATGGGTGGTGATGGGCGCCCCGCCACCCCACACGCAGGCGAGTCTCGGCGATTCGTGGCTGCGGGCGCTCGCTCTGCTCGACGAGGATCTGCAGCGCACCAACGCCGCCCCGCGCACGAGGCGCGCCTATGAAATCGACACGCTCCAGTTCGCCTGCTGGGCTGACGCGCACGGCTTGATCCCCTCCACCGTCGGTCCCCGCGATGTCCGTCGCTATGTCGCTCGCCTCTCCGAGCAGAGCCTCTCCGCGACCACCACCGCACGCAAGCTCGCCGCGATCCGCGCCCTGTTTCGCAGTCAGCGCGAGCACGGCGAGATCGAGCAGAGCCCCGCCGATCTGCTCGCCACGCCCCGGCGGGCCTCCCATCTTCCGCGTGTGCTCAAGGCCCCCGAGGTGGCTCGCCTGCTCGACAGCATTCCCGCCGACGGGGTGGGCGGGCCGCTCAATATCCGCGATCGCGCCCTGTTCGAGCTCGCCTACGCCTGCGGTCTGCGCGCCGAGGAGATTGTCTCTCTGAACGTGGGCGACATCGACCACGACGCCGAGCAGCTGCGCGTCGAGGGCAAGGGCTCCAAGACCCGCTTCGTCCCTGTAGGGGAGGTCGCCCTGGCGGCCGTGCGGGTATACGTGATGCGTGGTCGTCCAGCCCTGATTGGCCCGCCGCGCCGCGCCCGGACGGCGGATCGTGGCGCCAGGGAGGGCTCGGGCAGAGCCGACACAGCCGAGCCCGCGCTCTTCCTCAGCCGATCCGGTAGGCGGCTCGGAACCAGCGACATACGTCGCCGCCTGCGCGCCTGGACCACACGCGCCGGCGTCCCCGGCGGGATCTCCCCACATGCTCTGCGCCACAGCTTCGCCACCCATCTGCTCGACGGCGGCGCCGACCTGCGCTCGATTCAAGAGCTGCTCGGCCATTCGAGCATCTCAACCACTCAGGTCTACACTCGGGTAGAGTCCGCACGACTCAGAAGCGCCTATGCGCGCAGTCACCCTCGGGCCTGATCGGCGGGAGAAGACCCTGGAGACGAACGTCAAAGCGATCGAGCTGCGTGAACTGTGGCGGCGCTACAAGTCCGAGAACGACCCTCGCGCACGCGAGCGACTCGTCGTCGCCTACTCGCCGCTCGTCAAGTACGTGGCCGGCCGCACCGCGGCCGGCCTGCCTCCGCATGTCGAGGAGGCCGACCTGGTCTCCTACGGGCTCGTCGGCCTGATCTCCGCGATCGAGCGCTTCGATCCCTCGCGTGAGATCAAGTTCGAGACGTACGCCATCACGCGCATCAAGGGCTCCATCATCGACGAGCTGCGCTCGATCGACTGGGTGCCGCGCAGCGTGCGCGCTCGCGCACGCGAGATCGAGCGCGCCAACACGAAGCTCGAGCACCGTCTGCAGCGCACCCCCACCGACGAGGAGATGGCAGCCGAGATGAGCCTCACGGTCCCCGAGTTCCACGAGTCGCTGCTCGCGATCTCCCACTCCTCCGTGGCCGCGCTCGATGAGCTCTGGAGCGTGTCCGATTCCAGCGGCGACCAGGTGTCCTTGATGGACACGATCGAGGACCACAACGCGCCCGACCCCTCGCGCGCGCTCGACGTCGGCGATCTGAAGGACCGCATCGCCGACTCCATCGCCTCGCTCCCCGAGCGCGAGAAGCTCGTGATCGCGCTCTACTACTACGAGAACCTCACGCTCCGCGAGATCGGCGAGGTTCTGGGCGTCACCGAGTCGCGCATCTCCCAGCTTCACACCAAGGCCGTGCTGCGCCTGCGCGGGCGCGTGCAAGACGGCTCTTTCATCTAGGGCCGCGGTCAACCCCTTCCCGGGGGTTCCGGTATGTTGCTGGGCAGCGTCCAGCAAGGAGATAAACATGCGCCCGGCACCCGATCGGATTCGCAACGTCGCCCTCGTCGGCCATCGCGGCTCGGGGAAGACCTCCCTGCACGAGGCGCTCCTGTTCGAGGCGGGCGTCGTCTCCCGGCTCGGCAAGGTCGTGGACGGTACAACCCTGTCGGACTGCGACCCCGACGAGCAGGCACGTGAGATGTCGATCTCGGCATCGCTTGCGGCCGCCGAGTGGCAGGAGCGCAAGGTCAACCTGCTCGACACCCCGGGCGAGCCGAGCTTCATAGCCGATGCGCTCGCGGCGCTGCGCGTATGCGAGTCCGCCGTGTTCGTCGTGAGCGCGGTCAGCGGCGTCGAGGCCACCACAACCCGTCTCTGGGCGCGCGCCGCCGAGCTCGACATCGCCCGCCTGCTGTTCGTGAACATGCTCGACCGAGAGCGCGCCGACTTCGCAAGGACGCTTGACTCGCTCAAGCAGGCGTTCGGCCCGCATGTCGTGGCCACCGAGATCCCGCTGGAGTCCGGCGGCGAGATCGCGGGGGTGATCGACCTGCTCGACATGGCCGCCTTCCGCCAGGACTCCGCCGAGCGCGGCGCCTTCAGCGAGATCGCGATTCCCGACGAGCAGTTGCCGCTCGCGCAGGAATGCCGCGAGCGCCTGATGGACGAGGTCTCGGAGGTCTCCGACGCGCTCATGGAGCGCTACCTCGAGGGCGAGCCGATCTCCCACGATGAGATCGCCACCGCCCTGAAGCAGGGCACCAACCACGGCAAGATATTCCCTGTCGTGTGCGGCGTGGCCACGCGCAACCTCGGCACCTCCCGCCTGCTCGACGCGATCGTCGAGGACCTGCCCTCGCCCGTCAAGCACGGGCCGCTCGCGGTCGGGGAGATCGAGCTGTCAGCCTCCGAGGACGCCGAGCTGTTCGCCTACGTCTTCAAGACCCGTGCCGACCCCTATGCCGGGCGTGTGAACCTGCTGCGCGTCTACCAGGGCGTGTTGCGCCACGACACCCACGTGCTCAACACGCGCTCCCACGCGCGCGAGCGCATCGGCCAGCCGATCGTGTACTCCGGCAAGAGCGCCGAGCAGGTTCAGGAGGTTGGCCCGGGCGACATGGGCGCCGTGTCAAAGCTCAAGGAGACCCATGCCGGGGACTGGCTCGCCGCACGCTGGCCGATCTTCGGCCATCGTGGGGCGGAGATCGGTCCGCTCGAGATGCCCAGTCCGCCGCTGCCCGCGCCCGTTATGGCCTTCGCCGTGGAGGTCTCCAGCAGAGGCGACGAGGACAAGGTGTTCGCCTCGCTGCGCCGCCTGCAGGAGGAAGATCCGACGATCGACCTGCACCGTGACCCGCAAACCGGCGAGCAGATCGTCGCGGGTCTCTCGCAGGTGCACGTCGAAGTGATCGTCGACCGCCTGCGCTCGCGCTTCGGCGTCGAGGTGGCGCTGAAGCCGCCCCGCGTGCCCTACCGGGAGACGATCCGGGCTCCCGCCAAGGCTCACGGGCGTCACAAGAAGCAGACCGGTGGACGGGGCCAGTTCGGCGACTGTCACATCGAGATCGAACCGCTGAACGATCCGACCCACCCCACCGGTTTCGAGTTCGTAAACCACATCAAGGGCGGCGCGATCCCCAGCCAGTTCATTCCCGCCGTCGAGAAGGGCGTGCTCGAAGCGATGGACGCCGGTCCCGTCGCCGGCTACCCCGTGAAGGACGTGCGCGTCACGCTCCTCGACGGCTCGTTTCATGCTGTCGATTCCTCCGAGCTCGCCTTCAAGCTCGCCGGTGCCCACGCGATGAAAGACGCACTGGAGCAGGCCCACCCGGTGCTGCTCGAGCCGATCATGCTCGTCACCGTCTCGGTCCCCGACGAGCACGTCGGCGAGGTGCTCGGCGATCTCAACAGCCGTCGCGGACGGCCGCAAGGCATGGAGCCCGCCGGCTCCACCACGGAGATCAAGGCCGAGGTGCCGATGGCCGAGATGCTCGGCTACGCCCCCGATCTGCGCTCGATAACCCAGGGCCAGGGCGACTACACGCTCGAGCTGCTGCGCTACGAGGCGGCCCCGGAGCAACTCGCCAAGAAGGTGCTCGAGCACCTCGACGCCAAGCACGTCGCCGCTCACGTCTGACCTCCGCAGCCGCCCGAACCGAGGTCGTGGAGCGGTGGCGAGCGAGCGCCGTCGCGCTCGTCCGGTTACTCTGTTGGGCCGATGGCTACTCGTGCAATCGTCACGTCGCACCCGGTGGTCGCCTGCGACGTGTGTGGCAGGCGTCTGCTTCGAGGGGAGAACCCCGACGTGTTCCTCGCGGGCGGTCAGCGTCGCACGGTGTGCGAGCTGTGCGTTCCCAGGGCCGCCGCCGAGGGTTGGCTGCGCGAGGCCGACAATCATGCCTCGAGCGTCCGTCCCACCCGTTCGCGGCGCGCCGGCTCGCTGCTGGGACGGCTGCGCCAGTTACGCGAGCCGGCCCAACGTCCCCTACGCCGTGAGAACCGGCCCGCCACGGGCCTCGCCGGCGACGCCGAGGACGGCGAGCTTCCCGATGACGGGCTGTACGAGTTTCTCGACAGCGGTTCGATCGAGCGCGCGGATCCCCATGAGCGCGAGCTGTACATCGGCTCCGTCGAAGCGGGCGAGCCCGCCGAGGGCGAGTGGAGCGCAGAGCCTGACAATGTGGGCGAGGACGGGTTGCCGGCCGGCGACAGGGATGTGGGGCAATCGTTGCCCGTGCGCGCCGGCCAGCCGGCTCGTGCCGGCTTCACGAGCGGCGAGCTGAAGGTCGCACGGGCGCTCGAGGTCTTCAACGCGGGTGAGCAGCCGCGGCGCGTGGCTGGTGTCGCCCGCTCGCTCGGCGCTCCAACGGTCACGGTGCGCCCGCTCGAGGAGTCGGGCAGCACGGTCGCGATCGTCGTGGCGTGGGAGCTGTGCTGGTACCGCTACGAGGTCGATCTCGGGGACGAGGCCGCTGGATCGCCGCTCGTCGCGCAGGGCATGGAGCTCGACGAGCTCCCCGAAGAGGACCGGCTCGCAAACGCGGCCGCCGACGAGCGCGGCGAGCTGGCTCAGCTGCCCGCCTGACTTCGCGTGGGACTGCAGGCCGCCGGGGCGGGATTGGCTGTGCGTGCCGCGCGCAGTACGATCTAGCGACGATGATCTATTGCGTGGTGCCCAAGCCCTTGGCCGACGAGCTCTATTCCAAGCTCGTCGAGCGCTACGAGAACGACGACAACGTGACCGTCATCATCGATCGTCGCGACGCAGATCGGCGCGCACGTGGCTCGCGTCCCACCGAGAGCGACCTGCAGCGCCGGGTGATCCGCGATCGCCGACGTGCCCGCGTCCCGGGCGATCTTCCGCCGCTCGTCGACGGCTCGTAGTGCCAGCGCCGGAACGAATCGTGAGGTCGGGGTGCTGACTGGCGGATGCCAGACGCCGCAACCGATTGGAGATCGGAGGGATCCCCAATCGGCCAGCGCAGGCGTACTGGTTGTACGTCGAGCATCGTGGGTGGCGTCTGGCGCCGCCAGACGGCCATGAAGGTCGTCGTGCACGTCGACGGCGGCTCGCGCGGCAATCCCGGGCCGGCCGCCGCGGCGAGCGTCGTCTCGACAGCAGCCGGCGAGATCCTCGACGAGGCCTCCGAGTTGCTCGGGACGCACACGAACAACGTCGCCGAGTACCGGGCGCTGTTGCTCGGTCTCGCTCGTGCACGTGCGCTGGGAGCCACGGAAGTCGAGGTGGTGAACGACTCGGAGTTGATAGCCAAGCAGGTGAGGGGCCTCTACAAGGTCAAGCACGCCGCCATGCGACCGCTCCATCAGGAGGCGATGAGCGCGTTGCGCGGCTTCGACGCGTGGAAGATCCGCACGGTCCCGCGCGCCCAGAACGCCGACGCCGACGCGCTCGTGAACGCCGCGCTCGACGGCGCCCGAGCGACCACTGCCTGAGGGCGGCGCCGCTCGCGCTCTCGCCGGCGGGCCTGACGGCGAGCTGCGCTCAGGGCGGCTGCGCGAGCCTCAGTGCAGCGGCCGGGTGGCTTGTGCGATTGCGATCATCTGCGGGTTGGAGAGATCCTCCAGCAACGTGTTGCTCACCCAGTAGATCACCCTGCCGACCCGCCACCCGATGTCGTGGATGTGCGACCCGTCGTCGACGAGCAGATAGGAGCGTCCGCCGATCTTTTGAGCGCGAGCGCGGGAGAACAGAGGGATGTTCACCCAGTCCACGCCCTCCACGTCGTAGTAGCCGCCGAGCCCGTTCTGCTGCCATACGGCCACGTAGGCGTGATGGACGTGCTTGTGCTGGTCTTCGAGCGTGTAGACGTGCACCTCTTGCGGTATCGCTGGGCCCGTCTGCACGGAGGGGTACTCGAGCGGGAACGGCACGCCGGGCGCGGCGGTGAGCGCCATCGCCTTGCCGGACGCCGACACCGGGTAGAGGTCCAGCGAGGCGTTCGAGGCCCTCTGCGCGCCGTGGTGAGAGTGGGAGGAGGCGGAGGAGGGGATTTTCAGTTGTTCGTGGCCGTGCAGGAAGTCCTTGACGGTCGCTTTGATGAGCGTGGGGGAGGAGGTCACGTAGCTTTCCCCGCCGATCATCGCGTTCACGTTGTCCGCCTGGAACTTGACCTGGCGCAGCGGCTTCTGCTGGGAGAAGAGCGCGAGCTTCCCGAGTTCGATCAACTGGCTCGCCGACGAGTGGAAGGTGCTCGTGACCGCCTTGCCGACGGCCTTCGACACCGTGTCGATCTCGCCGATCAGGTTGCCCACCGGCACCTGCTCGCGCAGGTCGCGGATGAAGTCCTGCTGGCGCGCCACCCTCACGAAGTCCGAGTCGGTGTGACGGTAGCGCACGTAGCTGAGCGCGTTCTCGTAGCAGAGCTTCTGGTAGCCGGGCTGCAGATTGATTTCGGAGTAGTTGGTTTCCACGCTCCCGTTCGGCACGTTGTAGTAGCGGTGGTCCACGTTCACGTACACGCACCCGAGCGTGTCCACCACGTCGATGAAGCCCTTGAAGGTGACGTCGATGACACCGTTGAGCTTCACGTGGAGCAGGCGCTCGATCGTTTCCGCCGCAAGTTCGGCGCCGCGGTCGGTGCCGCCTTCCAGGCTTCCGATCGTGTAGGCGGCGTTGACCTTGCGCGGGTAGTAGGTCTGCCCCGATCTGGTTGTGATCGTCGCGAGCAGGTCACGCGGCACCGAGAGCACCGAGATCTGTCCAGCTTCCGGGTCCAGGTGCACGAGCAGCAGCGTGTCGCTGTGAGGCGGGTTGTTGCGGTCGAACGCATCCTTGGAGGCGGCTCGCCGGTCTGAGCCGATGATCAGGAACGTTTGCGGTTCGCCGCTGTAGGCGGCTTCCACGACGCCCTTGGCGACGTGGAGCTGGCTGCCGCGCGGGAACACCTCGCTGGCGATGTGGTTGAGCTTGGTCAGCGCCACCGTCGCGGTCGCCGCTCCGCTCAACAGCAGGATCATTACGCCCGCGATTGCAAAGCGCGCCCACATGCCTCGTGCCAGGGAGGGCGGACGCTCGTCATCGAGTGGTGTCGCGGGAGGAACGCTCATGTGCGAAGTCAGGGCAGGCGCCACCGACCACGGCCAGCCCCGCCGGCCAAGATTAGCGGCAGGTTCGGCCGTTGCGCGCCAGACGGCCCCGCGCTCATCGCCCGGGTGAGCGTTGCTCGGCCAAAGTCGGCACACGCGGGCGTGAAGGGCTGACCCAGGGCGCGGAGCTCTCATCCCGCGCCGGGCATCCCGATACGCTCGGGCTCGTGCTAAAGCCCCGCAATCGCGAGCTGCTCGGCCTGATCCCGGCCGCGCTGCTCGTCACCGCCGGCTTCACGGCGATCTTCATCCAGGAGGAAAACAGCTCGCTGGGCGCGTCCACGAACGTCACGCTCAACCACGCGTCGAGCCTGTCGCTGACCTATGGCCTGCTGTTCCTGGGGCTGTGCCTGGCGGCGCACCTGGTGATCCGCTTCGCGCTGCCCCACGCCGACCCGTATCTCTTCCCGCTCGCGGCGGTGCTCGCGAGCGTGGGCATCGTGATGATCTACCGGATCAACCCGTCGCTGGCCCGTCAACAGGCGCAGTGGATGGTGCTTGGGCTCGTGCTGTTCGCCGCCACGATCGTGTGGCTGCGACGCACGGGTGTTGGGGTGCTCGAGCGCTACCGCTACACGATCGCCGCGGTGGGGATCGTGATGGCCGTGCTCCCGCGCTTTCCGGTGATCGGCGAGCAGGTCA